>CACXMX010000005.1 GCA_902768805.1 Oscillospiraceae bacterium | reverse complement strand
TTGCACTGGCTGACCTCGCCCAGGAGCACCGGTCCGGTCCCCTCCTCCACGGAGAAGTCGTGGTAGAGGTACTGCTGGATGTGGATGCTCTCGCCCGGGGTGAGGCGGATCTGCGTGCCGGCGGGGACCGTATAGGTGCGCCCGTCGGTGTGCACCGTCACGTCCGAGACGCGGTCGATCTCCTCGTCGGGCAGGCTGTTGTACACCCGGATGAGCACGTTGCCGCCGCCGCGGTTGATGATGTCCTCGGTCTTGTACCAGTGGAAGTGATTGGGCGCGTACTGGCCCTCCTTGAGATAGAGGAGCTTCTCGGCGTAGACCTTGGGGTATTTGTCCGCCATGGCGCGGTTGCCGTTGCGGATCGTGATGAGCGAGAAGCCGAACTTGTCGAAGTCGCCCATGCCGTAATCGGTGATGTCCCAGCCCAGCATGCAGTCGCGGACCTCGTCGTAGTCGTGGCCGATGTCCTTCCACTGCTCGGGCGTAAAATGGCAGAACGGAGGCAGGTAGCAGCAGTACTTTTCGCACATGGCCTCCAGCTCTTTCAGAGCGCGGTTGATCTCGGAACGTTTCACAGTATACACCTCATCTCTTATCTGATGTCATAGACGCTGCGGACCGACAGCTCACCCGGCTCGCCGCGCACGATCTTCACCCGGCGTTCGCCGGCGTTCATGTCGAAGTAATTGTCCTCGAGCACCGTGTCCGCGCCGGCCAGGATCTCCACGCTGCGGGCGTAGGCCCGGGCCGTCACTACGAGCTCGTCGCCCTCGCGGCGCACGGACAGCCCGGGATCGGCGAAGCGGAAGTGCTTGGGCGGGCAGAAGAGCACGCTGCCCCCGCCCACGGTACGCCCCTCGGCGTCCAGGAGCTCATAGGCAAAATAGGTCCCGTAGGTGTCCTCTTCGGAGAAGTCCAGCTCGTCGAGCCACAGAGTATCCAGCGCGCTCACGCTCACGCTCTCGCTGCCCTCGCGGATAACGGAGGCGTCCGGCCGCCGCAGCGACCAGCGCACCGTGCCGGCAAAGGGGCTGCGCGTCTCGTTGCTTACGTTGAGCCGCGCGGATTTCTTCAGGGCGAAGGGCTCGGCGTTTACGTTGGTGTTCTGGCTGAGGATCCCCTCCTCGTGGCAGGAGATCAGCACCGGGGCGAAGAAGCGCTTCGCGTAGTAGTGCAGGGCCTTCCAGCGCCCGAAGTAGTCGATGCTCGCCCAGCTGGCCACGGGCCAGCAGTCGTTGAGCTGCCAGATCACCGCGCCCATGCAGTGCCCGCGGTGGCGCCGCCAGTGCTCCACGCCGTACTGCATGGCCTGGGCCTGCAGCAGCTGCGAGGCGTAGACCAGCTCGCTCATCTCCCGGGGGTACAGATACATCTGCGAGAGATAGAACACGATGCGGCCGTTGGCGGAGGCATTGCGCTGGTGCTTCTCCATCACATAGGAGAAGAGGTTGCGGTCCTCGGGCAGGGTGAAGCTCTCGATCGTCTCCATGCAGGGGAAGGACTGGAAGCCGAACTCGGAAACGTAGCGGAACAGATAGTTCCGGTAATCCGTGAAGGGCTTGAGCCCGTGCCAGACGTCCCAATAGTGCACGTCGCCCCGGTTCGGGTCCTGGGGCTCGTCGAAGCTGCCGCCGCTGGAGGGGCTGGCCGGCCAGTAAAAGGCCTGCGGGTCCTCCGTTTTGAGCACCTTGGGGATCACGTACTCGTACATCTTGATGTAGTCCGCTGCCTGGCGTTTGCTCGACACCCACTCGCCCTGGGCCACGAACTGCTCCATCTCGTTGTTGCCGCACCAGAGGGCCAGCGAGGGGTGGTGGCGCAGACGGCGCACGTTGTCGACGAACTCCGCGGTGATGTTCGCCTCGAACTCATCGGTCAGGTTGTAGACCGCGCAGGCGAACATGAAGTCCTGCCAGACCAGCAGACCCAGCTCGTCGCAGATATCATAGAAAGCATCCCCGGGGTAATAGCCGCCGCCCCAGACGCGCACGCAGTTCATGTTGGCGGCGCGGGCGTCGGTGAGGAGTTTTCTCGTCCGCTCCGGGTTCACCCGGGGCAGCAGGTTGTCCTCGGGGATGTAGTCCGCGCCCATGGCGAAGATGTCCACGCCGTTGACGCAGTGGGAGAAGCTCTCGCCCCACTCGTCCTTCTTTCTCGTCACGGTCATCGTGCGCAGGCCGATCCGCTTCTCGGAGGAGTCGAGCTCCGCGCCGTCCTTCTCCAGGGTCACGGTCACGGTGTACAGCGGCTGATCGCCGAAGCCCGCCGGCCACCAGAGCTTCGGCTCGGGGATGTCGATCACGGCCTCTTCCCCGCAGGCTTCAAAGGTCTCGCCGCCGGGGCCCGTCACGCGCACGCGCACCGCGGCCTCCCCCGCTCCCACATGCTCAAGATTCGTCCGCACGGTCAGCGCGACGGCGTCGGGAGCACGGGAGTGGTCCTGCAGGATCAGCACGTCGCGGATCCGCGCCGTATCGATGCCGAGCAGCGAGATCGGCCGCCAGATGCCCGCGTCGGGCAGGCGGGGGCCCCAGTCCCAGCCGAACATGCAGTGGGCCTTTCGCAGCAGCGGGAAGCCCACCATCGCGTCAGAGCTGCCGTCGGCCCGGGAGAGGGCGTAGGCCTCCCGGATATACTTCGTCGGCGAGGCAAAGCGGACGGAGATGTCGTTCTCTCCCTCGCGCAGCAGGCTTTTCACGTCGTATTCCCAGATGCGGTGCATGTTCTCCGCCGTTCCGGCAAGGGCGCCGTTGACGCGGATCTCGGCCAGAGTGTCCAGTCCCTCGCAGCGCAGGATCACCGACTCGCAGCCGAGCAGGTCCGCGCCGACTTCAAAGCGCCGGCTGTACACGAAGTCGTTTTCCATCAGCTTGAGCGCTTCGGTCTCATTGTCGCGCCAGAACGGGTCTTCGATGCACCCGGCGGTGAGCAGGTCGTGGTATACCGAGCCCGGGACCGCCGCCGGGACGGCGCCAAACGCGCTTGCGGGTATCTCCAGGGTCCACGCGCCGTTGAGAGAGATCGTTTTCATGTACTTCCTCCTAATGTATGGCTTTGTCGTGTTTGTATGCGCTCAGGTCGCCGCTTCTTCGGCGAACAGGTCGTCGCGGGTGATGTTCTTGAGCCATTTTTTGCTCTTATAGTGTTTGAGCACCCAGGGCCACTTTACGAATTCGTCGGTGCACAGCAGGAAGTAGACCCACAGCGGGGGAAGCTTCAGCACCGCGGCGGCAAAGAAGCCCAGCGGCACGGCATAGCACCACATGTCGATGGTGTCGCAGATCATGCCGAAGCGGCTGTCGCCGCCGGCGCGGAACACCCCGGCGATCAGCGTGGTGTTCACGGCCGCGCCCATGACATAGTAGCTGTTGATGTACATCATCACGCGCAGATAGCCAAGGCCCGTTGCTGTCAGATTGGCGAAATCCAGCACGAACGGAACGGCGGCCAGGATCAGCACGCCGCCCAGCGCCCCGGAGAGCACCGTAAGGCGCATCACCGCCGAGGCGCCGCGGTCGGCTTCCTCCATGCGGCCCTCCCCGATGAGCTGCCCGAGCATGATGCCTCCGGCGCTGGCCACACTGAAGCACAGCACAGTGCCGAAGCTGTGGATCTGATGGACGAAGGAGTTGGCCGCCACCATATCCGTGCCCAGGAACTGCCCGATGATGACGGAATACATTGAGTAGGCCACGCTCCAGCTCACGTCGTTGATCAGGGCGGGCAGGGCCATTTTGAAAAAGTCCCGCAGCAGCAGTTTGTTCGACAAAAACAGAGTACGCGGCCGGATCTTCACGTCCGCGCTGCGGTGAGAGACGATCAGCACCAGCGCCAGCTCGATCAGCCGGCTCAGCGAGGTGGCCAGGGCCACGCCGGGAGCCCCCATCTTCGGGGCCCCGAACAGGCCGAAAATGAACACGGCGTTCAGAAAGACATTTGAGGTGAAAGCGACGGTGTTGAGCGCCGTAGCCACAGCCACCCGTCCCACGCTGCGCAGCGTGGCCAGATAGATCTCTATCACGCCCCAGCACAGATAGGCCACGGAGATCCACCGCAGGTATTCCGCTCCGATCGCGACCAGCTCCGCGTCGTGGGTGAACACGCGCATCATCCCCGTGGGGAAGAAGGCCGCGCCGAGGGCGAACAGCGCCGCCACGCCCAGGGAGAAGCGCAGCGCGATGCCCTCCACCACCTCCACGGCGCGCATGTCGCCCTTGCCGTAGTACTGTGTGGCCAGCATGGTGACGCCGGTGCCCAGTCCGTAGAAGATCATGAACAGCACGCTGGCGTACTGCGCGGCCAGAGAGACCGCGCTGATGTGCGCCTGTCCCACAAAGTTGAGCATGACCACGTCCGCGCTGGTCACCGCCGCGCTGAGCAGGTTCTGCAGCACGATGGGCCAGGTGAGCCTGCCTATGCGCCGGTATATCGCTTTGCTGTCCACGCCGGACGGGAGTGTACGATTATCCATATGTCCTCACAAGTTTACATAATTAAATCAGCCGAGCACCGCCGTGACCTTCACGACGCTGCCCTCCGGCCGGGCGGGGATCACGCTGCCCTCCAGGCGCTCGCCGTCGACGATGAGCTCGCGGACGCCCTTCTGCCGGCCCTCGGGATCGGACACGGTGATGACGTAGTCCGCCCCGCGCCAGCGCCGGATGACGGTGAAGCTCTTCAGGTCCGACGGGACGCACGGATCGATCCGCAGCCCCTCCAGCTCGGGCTTGATGCCCAGGATCGCCTGAGAGACGCTCACGAAGGTCCAGGCCGCCGTGCCGGTGAGCCAGCTGTTTTTCGCCTCGCCGAAGGTCGGCGCGTCCTTGCCGGCCACCATCTGGCTGTAGACATAGGGCTCGGTGCGGTGGATCTCGCTGATGTCCTCGATATAGGCCGGGCAGGTGCGGCGGTAGACCTCAAAGGCGCGGTCGCCGTGGCCCAGCTCCGCCTCCGCGCAGACGATCCAGGGGTTGTTGTGGCAGAAGATGCCCGCGTTCTCCTTGTATCCGGGCGGATAGCTGCTGATCTCGCCCAGCTCCAGGTGATAGCGCCTGTAGGGCGGCTGCTGCAGCACGATGCCGTATTCGGTGTCCAGCCGCTCCCGGACGCTTTTGAGCGCCAGCTCGGCGCGTCCGTCTTCCTTCCCGATGCCGGCCATGACGCACATGCCCTGGGGCTCGATGAAGATCTGTCCTTCCTCGCACTCCTTCCCGCCGACCACATGGCCGTAGGCGTCGTAGGCGCGGCGGAACCACTCGCCGTCCCAGCCCGCGTCCAGGGTGACGGCGGTCATTTTCTCCACGGAGCGCTCCGCGTCGGCGGCCTCTTCCTCCCGGCCCAGCGCGCGGCACAGCCGTGCCCAGGCCGAGCCGTATTTTACGAACATGCCCGCGATGAACACGCTCTCGGCCACGGGGCCCTCGCTGGGGCCGGTGATCTGAAAGCTCTCGCCGGGGTGCTCCGAGAAGCAGTTCAGGTTCAGGCAGTCGTTCCAGTCCGCCCGCCCGATCAGCGGCAGGCCGTGGGGGCCCAGATGGGTGCGCGTGTAGTTGAAGCTGCGCCGCAGATGCTCCAGAAGAGGCTCGGCAAGGCTCTCGTCGTTGTCAAAGGGCACCGGCTCGTCCAGGATGCCGAAATCGCCCGTCTCGGCGATGTAGGCGCAGGTGCCCGCGATCAGCCAGAGGGGATCATCGTTGAAGCCGCTGCCCACATCCAGGTTGCCCTTTTTGGTCAGAGGCTGGTACTGGTGATAGGCGCTGCCGTCGGGGAACTGGGTGGCCGCGATGTCCAGGATGCGCTCCCGCGCCCGCTCGGGGATCATGTGCACGAAGCCCAGCAGATCCTGGCAGGAGTCGCGAAAGCCCATGCCGCGGCCCATGCCGCTCTCATAATAGCTGGCCGAGCGGCTCATGTTGAAGGTGACCATGCACTGGTACTGGTTCCACACGTTGACCATGCGGTCGAGCTTCTCGTCGCCGGTGCACGCCCGATAGGAGCTCAGCAGCCCCTTCCAGTGCTCGGAGAGAGTGCGCAGCGCCGCGTCGAAGGCCGCGCTGTCGGCATAGCGGGCCATCATGGCTTTGGCTCGGGTCTTGTTGATCACGCCGAGGGCTTCCCACTTCTCCTCCTGCGGGTTTTCGATGTATCCCAGGCCGAAGATCAGCTCCTCGGCGGCGCCGGGGGCCAGCGTCAGGTCGAACTGCTGGGCGGCTACGGGCTGCCAGCCGTGGGCCACGCTGCCGGTGCATCCGCCGGAAAACACCGCTTCGGGTCTCGCGGGGCCTCCGTACACGCCCATAAAGGCCTCGCGGGACGTATCGAAGCCGTCCGGCTGCCGGTCGGCCCAGAACACGGCGTAGTGATCGCGGCGCTCGCGGTACTCGGTTTTGTGATAGATCGCCGCCCCGTCGATCTCGACCTCACCGGTGGAGAAGTTGCGCTGGAAGTTGGAGGAATCGTCCATGGCGTCCCAGAGACAGAACTCCACATACGGAAACACCTTGAGGGCCTTTTCGCCGGAGCTCTCGTTGCTGACGCGCACACGCATCAGCAGGCAGTTGTCCCCCTTGGGCACAAACAGTTCCTGCCGGACGGCGACGCCGTTTTTCTTCCCCTCGATCACCGTATACCCCAGACCGTGGCGGCAGCGGTAAAAGTCCGGTTCCGTCTGCACCGGCTGCCAGCCCGGGTTCCACACCGTGTCCCCGTCGCGGATATACACGTGGAATCCGTCGGAATCGAGCGGGCTGTTGTTGTAGCGGTAGCGGGTGATGCGGCGCAAACGGGCGTCGCGGTAGAAGCTGTAGCCGCCTGCGGTATTGGAGCACAGGGCGAACAGGTCCTCGCTGCCCAGATAGTTGATCCACGGCAGGGGCGTGCGCGGCGTGGTGATCACGTACTCGGAGCGCTCGTCGTCAAAATAGCCGAACTTCATGGTGACCCTCCTCTGCTGTATTCAGTCGTCAAACAATGCGGCGCCGTTCGACTCGATCACGCCCTTATACCAGACGGCCGAGTCCTTGGGGATGCGCCGGAACGTGGCAAAGTCCACGTAGATGATACCGAAGCGCTCGTCGTAGCCCTCGGCCCATTCAAAGTTGTCCAGGAAGCTCCACTGCAGGTAGCCCAGTACGGGCACCCCGTCCTCCACGGCCGCGTGCAGCTCCATGAGATACCGGTGCAGGAAATCTATGCGGTCGGCGTCGTGGACCTTCCCGTCGAGATAGACCTTGTCGTTGCACGACAGGCCGTTTTCCGTGATGTACAGCGGAAGAGCGTAGCGGCGGTAGAGATTCGCGGGGCCCCAGCGCATGATCTCCGGCGTGATGTTCCACTTGCAGGCCGTGAGCGGACGTCCCGCCCCGAGGGGGACGGGCCGGCCGGACTCGTCCACAGGCGTGCCCTGATAGACGTTCAGGCCGATGAAATCCGGAGCTTCCATTTTCTCCCAGTCGGAAGCGGGGATCGTCGCCGCGAAGCGCTTTACAGCGGCCGGGGCGCTCTCGTCGTAGCGGCGCAGCACAAGGCTGTCCAGAAAGATATTCTGCGTGAACACCCAGCCCTCGCTCAGGTCGAAGGAAGCGCGGTACGCCGCGTCGATGTTCTCGGGGGTGTCGTTCACGGGATAGCACAGCTTTCCGCAGTTGGCGCAGCCCACCCGGGCGCCGGGGTCAACGGCCTTGATGCGCCGGTAAGCCTCGCTGTGCGACAGAGCCAGGATATGGTAAATGCGCGCGAGATCCTCCTCCTCCATCTTCAGCCCGGGGGCGTGGGTACCGGTGCCGTAGCCCAGAGCGGTCACGCACTGCGGCTCGTTGACGGTCATATAGGTGTGCACCCGGCCCCGGAACCGCTCCGCCAGTACGGCGGCGTAGCGGCCGAAGGTCTCCACGATGTCGCGGTTGAGCCAGCCGCCCTTGCGCTGCAGCGCGCTGGGCAGGTCCCAGTGGTAGAGCGTCACGAGCGGCTCTATGTCGTTGGCGATCAGCTCGTCGATGAGCCTGTCGTAAAAGGCCAGGCCGGCCTCGTTGATCTCGCCGTCGCCGTCGGGGATCACCCGCGCCCAGCTCACGGAAAAGCGGTAGGCCCGGATGCCATGCGCCTTCATCAGCGCCACGTCCTCGGTATAGCGGTGATAGCTGTCACAGGCCGTGTCGCCCGTGTCGCCGTTTTTCACATGGCCGGGGGCATGAGTGAAATCGTCCCAAATGTTGGGGCCCTTTCCGTCGGCGTCCCAGGCGCCCTCGCACTGGTACGAGGCGCAGGCTACGCCCCAGAGAAAGTTTTCGGGAAACTGCTTCATATGATGATCCTCCGTTTATCCTGTTCGGAAGTGTTGTTGACAAAGTTAGGGCCGCCACCGAAGGCGGCGGCCCGTTCGTTTGCGTGGGTCTATCGGTTCAGCTCCGCGATGATCTGCTCGATCTGCTCGCCGGTGGCGCTTCCGAAGCTGACCATGGAGCGCAGCGGCATGTAGTTGAGCATGGCGGCGTTCATCTCTTCGCTGATGGCCTCCTGCGCCGCCTCGCCGGCGTTGTCCGACGGGGCAAAGGCTTTGGCCATGGCCTCCAGCATGGGCCGGAGCTTCTCTTTGGCCTTCGGGTCGGCCAGAAGATCCATGAAAATGCTGTTCTCGTCATAGCGGCGGGGCAGCTCAACGGTGGAGCGCACCGTCACTGTCTCGGCCAGGATGATGTCCCGGGAGGACGCGCCGATCTCAATGAAGAACTCCCCGGTCTCCACATGCCAGTCGTGGATTTCGGTGTTCCAGTAGGCGAAGGCGCGCTTGTCCAGAGTGAAGCGGACCTCCTTCTCCTCGCCGGGCTCCAGGGCCGTCTTTTCAAAGCCCTTGAGTTCCCGGATCGGGCGGATGGGCGTGCTCTGCTTGTCGCACACATACAGCTGGACCACCGTTTTTCCGGCGCGGCTGCCGGTGTTCTTCACCCGGACGCTCACGTTCAGGGTGTCGGTGTCGTCCATCTCGGTTTTGTCAAGTTTGAGATCGCTGAAGGCAAAGCTCGTGTAGCTCAGCCCGTGGCCGAAGGGGAACAGGACCTCGGCTTCCTTTTTGTCGTAGTAGCGGTAGCCCACGAACACTCCCTCGCGGTATTCGGTGACATTGCCCTCGCCGCCATAGAAAAGGTAGCTGGGGTTGTCGGAGAGCTTCTTGGGGAAGGTCTCGGGCAGTCTGCCGGAGGGGTTCACATCGCCGTAAAGCACCCGCACCGTCGCCAGGCCCACGGCCTGGCCGCCCAGATACGCCTCGACCACGCCTTTTACGCAGCCGATCCAGGGCATTTCCACCGGGGAGCCGTTGTGGAGCACCACGACCGTGTTGGGGTTGGCCGCGGCCACAGCCTCGATCAGGGCGTTCTGGCATTCGGGCATGCGCATGTGGGAGCGGTCGTAGCCCTCGGACTCATACACGTCGGGCAGGCCCGCGAACACCACGGCGGTTTTCGCCTTTTTCGCGGCGGCCACGGCCTCGGCGATCATTTCGTCGGTGGCCTCGTCGGTCTCGATGCTGTAGCCTCGGGCATAGATGACTTTAAGCCCTTCCGCCGCCTCCAGGGCGCTCGTGGTCTTGAAGCAGTTGATGTGCGAGCTTCCGCCGCCCTGGAAACGGGGTTTCGCGGCGAACTCGCCGATAAAGGCGACCTCGTCCTCTCTGCTCAGGGGAAGGACGCCGTCCTCGTTCTTGAGCAGGACCATGCAGTCGGCGGCGATGTCCGCGGCCAGCAGGTGGTCGGCCTCCATGTCCCAGGGAGTCTCGGGCTTCGCGTTCTCGGTGTAGCGGAACACGATGTTGAGAATGCGCTCCACCGCCAGGTCCACGTATTTCTCATCCAGCTTTCCCGCGCGGACAGCCTCAACGATCTTGCGGTCGTTGTAGCCGCCGGAGGAAGGCATCTCCAGGTCGAGGCCCGCTTCCACGCCCTTCACGCGGTCGGAAACGGCGCCCCAGTCGCTCATCACATAGCCCTCAAAGCCCCACTCATCGCGCAAAACCTCGGTGAGAAGCCAGTGATTCTCCGAGGCGAACACGCCGTTGACGCGGTTGTAGGAGCACATGACCGTCCAGGGCTGCTCCTCCTTCACCGGGATCTCGAAACCGGGAAAATAGATCTCGCGCAGGGTCCTCTCATCCGCGTCGGAGGAGGAGCTCATGCGGCGGTGTTCCTGAGAGTTCGCGGCGAAATGCTTGATGCTCACGCCCACGTTTTTGCTCTGCACGCCGTGAATGAAGGCCGCGGCCATCTTCCCGGTCAGGTAGGGGTCTTCGGAGAAGTACTCGAAATTGCGGCCGCACAGGGGGCTGCGCTTGATGTTCACGGCAGGACCCAGGACCACGGAGAGCTTCTCGTGCTGACAGGAGTCGCCCACGGCCTCGCCCATCTTCTCGATGAGCGCCTTGTCAAAGGAGGCGGCGGTGGCGCTGGCGGCGGGGAAGCATACGGCCTTGATGCTGTCGTTCACGCCCAGGTGATCGGCTTCCTGATCCTGCTTGCGCAGTCCGTGGGGACCGTCGCTCACCATGGAAGCGGGCACACCCAGCCGCTCCACGGCCTTGGTGTGCCAGAAATCCGCGCCGGAGCAGAGCCCGGCCTTTTCCTCCAGAGTCATTTGGGCAATGAGTTCGCGGATCTTCGCTTTGTCCATTGAATCAACCTTTCTTTCATACGGACGGCCGGCAGGGCCGAAGCGGCCTGCCGGCCGAGAGTATCAATTGCCCGCGGTGAGATCCACCGTGGAGAGATCCCAGGGTTCGTGGATCTTGGGCACGTCGCTGATCAGGCGTTTGGTATACGGCGCCTGTGGCTCCAAGATGACCTTGTCTGCCTTTCCGGACTCGACGAATTTGCCGTGCTCCATGATGTATACGGAGTCGGAGATGTAGTACGCCAGACCGATGTCGTGGGTGATGAAGATAACGGTCATGCCGGTCTCATTGCGCAGGTTCAGCAGCATGTCGAGGATCGTGGCGCGGGAGCAGGCGTCGATCATGCTGGTGGGCTCGTCGGCCAGCAGGATATCCGGCTTGAGCAGGAAGATACGCGCGATCATCAGCCGCTGCATCTGGCCGCCGGAGAGCTCGAAGGGGTACTTGTTGGTCAGCTCGGCGAACTTCAGGTTCACGAAGGAGCAGGCCTCGGTCATCATCTCTACCTTTTTTTCGCGGGGCAGGCTTTTGCCGCCGCGCATGTTGATGCAGTCGAGCAGGACCGAGTCGATCTTATGGAAGACGTTGTAGCTGGAGAACGGGTCCTGGAATATGGCCTGGATCCCCTTCCAGTATTCCTTTTTCTTCGCGTTGGTGGAGATGTCGCGAGGCTGGCCGTGGAAAAAGATCTGCCCTTCGGTGGGTTCGAGAAGGCCCAGCAGCATTTTCGACAGAGTCGTCTTGCCCGAGCCGGACTCGCCCACGATGGAGATCAGCTCGCCGTGGTGGAAGTCGAAGTCCACATGGTCCACGGCCACGGTGGTGGTTTTGCCGGTGTGGAACACGCGGGTCACACCGCGGCCGGACAGGCACAGCGGCTCCTTGGAGAAGTCCTTGTTGCGGTCCGCGCCGAAGGTGACGCTCTCGCGGGTATCCTCGCGCGCGACGGCGATTTCCTCAGTCTTCATTCTGGTACACCTCCCTGAGCTGGTCAACGCTGAAACTGCAGCGATAGGTCCGGCCGCCGCCGATGTCCAGCAGAGGCGGCGCGACGACCTTGCAGGCCGGCGTGGCGTAGCGGCAGCGGTCGGCGAACCGGCATCCGGCGGGCGGGTGCTTCAGGTTCGGCGGCGTACCGGGGATGGCCGTGAGCTTCACGTCGCGGGTGCCTTCCTCGGGCACCAGGATGGATCGCATCAGGCCGCGGGAATAGGGGTGGATCGGGTCGAACACCATCTCATGGGCGGAGCCGCGCTCCACGATCTGGCCGGCGTACATGACCATGATGTCGTCGGTGACGTTGTAGAGCAGAGGAAGCTCATGGGTGATGAAGATCATGCTCTTGACCAGACCTTTCGCCATCATGTCCTTCATCATCTTGATGACCATCTTCTGGCTGGTGACGTCCAGAGCGCTGGAGGGCTCGTCGGCGATCAGGACCTTGGGGTTGAGGATCGTGGAGATGGCGATGACCACGCGCTGACGCATGCCGCCGGAGAGCTCCACGGAGTGCTTGTCCAGCGCTTCCGTGGGCAGGCCCAGCAGAGCGAAGCGCTCCTCGGCCATATCGCGGATCTCCTTTTTTGTCATTTTGATCTCGTGGGCCTGCATCACGTCCTCGATGAACTTCCCGACCTTGCGGGTGGGGTTCATCGCGTTCATGGCCGCCTGGGGAATGTAGGCGATCTCGCTGCCGAGCACGGTCTTGCGCACGGTATCGGGGTCCAGGCCGGAGATATTCTTGCCGTCGACGATGATCTCGCCGCTGGTGTAGTGCAGAGGGGCGAAGTAATAGCCCATCAGGCTCAGGGCCAGGGTGGACTTGCCGCAGCCGGACTCGCCGGCGATGCCCAGGCTCTTGCCTTCTTCGATATCCAGGGAGACGTGGTCCACGCTGTAGACGTCCTCGCCCTGGCGCGTGATGTATTTGGTGGTCAGCTGATGGACCTCAAGAATCTTCTTAGCCATATTCACGCACCTCCTCAATCACGCAGGGTCGGGTTGAACACCTGGTCCAGACCCGTGTTCATCAGGTTCAGGCTGAAGGAGATCAGCGCGATGACCAGGATCACCGGGAAGTAGGCCCACCAGGCGTTGCTGGAGGTATAGGCGCCGAAGAGCTTGGCCCAGTTCATCATCAGGCCCAGAGTGGGCAGCTCGGTGGTGCGCGGTCCCAGACCCAACAGGGACAGCTGCGCCTCGGCCAGGATGCCGGAGGAGACCTGAAGGATGAACGCCATCACTACGTAGGAAGCGATGTAGGGCAGGATATCGGTGGTGATGATGCGGAACAGGCTGTGACCCGAGAGCTTGGAGAGGTTCACGTGGTCACGGTTGCGCAGGGAGATGACCTGGGAGCGGACGCTACGGGCTGTCCACACCCAGCTGGTACAGCCTATGACCAGCGCGCAGGTCGTTATGCCGCGGGCCGCCTGTCCTATGGAGAAATAGATCAGGATCAGCAGCACGAAGCCGGGGATCACCGTGAACAGGTTGGCGATGAACATCAGGGTGTCGTCCAGCCAGCCGCCCACGTAGCCCGCCAGCAGGCCCACCGTCAGCCCCAGCAGCGTGGCCACCGTGCCGGCAATCAGGCCGATGATCAGCGATACGCCGGTAGCCTTGACCAGCTCTGTGAGGGTGTCGCGGCCGAAGTTGTCGGTGCCCAAAGGCAGCGTGATGGCGTTGGACACCTCGCTGACCTTCACGTAGTCGGAACCGTTGACCGTGGTGGTGACGGCGTCTTCGCCCTCGCCGCGGGTAACGGTCATCACGAGGCCAGCGGAGGAGCCGTTGATCTTGCGGTCCAGCCGTTTGAGCCCGTTGCGCTGCGCCATGGTGGAAAAGCCGGGATACTTGGACTTGCGCACATCCTGCTCGTCATAGTTGGATCTCCAGAGCTCGATGAGCGCATCCAGGTTTTCATCGGAGACGTCGATGCCGGTGAGGTCCACATCGCCCTTAGCCTCGTTCTTGGCCGTGAGGAACTCGATCATGGTGACCCGGTCCGACGCGGGCAGGGAGGCCTCCAGCCGCTTGGCGTCCGCCTCGGGCAGCTCCACGCGGTAGGGATCCGTGTTGTTCGCGTCGTAGACCGAGACGTAGGTGCCGGGAGAGAGGAACCCCTTGCCCAGGCTCTGGAGCGGATCGCGGGGGATAAAGTAGGGATAGATCAGCACGGTGAGAAGGATGATCGAAAAAATGATGAACCCTACCAGGAAGCGCGGGGAGTGAAAGACATTTCTGAGCGTACTTTTCATGTTCTCTCCCCTCCTTTAGTCGAACTGGGCCGCTTTGACCCGCGGATCGATGAAAGCGTAGATGATATCCAGCATGAACGACGCCAGAAGCACCATGACCGTGATGATCAGCGTCGTGGCCGAGATCACCGGGTAGTCGGAAGAGGTGATCGCGTTGTACATCGCCATGCCGAGACCCGGGTAGCTGAAGATGGTCTCCGCCACCAGCGCGCCGCCCACCATGGAGCCGATGGACATGGCCAGGCCGGTCACCTGGGGCAGCATGGCGTTGCGGAACACGTAGCCGACGATCTTGCGGTCTTTTATGCCCAGGAAGCGGGCGTATTTCACATAGTCGGCGTTCAGTTCATAGATGGACATGGAACGCATGCCCACTGCCTGCCCGCCGATGGAGATCAGCACGATGCTCCAGAAGGGCAGCTGGTAGTGAGAGATCACCGACTTGATAAAAGTCCAGTTGAAGGCCGGGATCATGCCCGGATCGTATGCCCCGTTGACCGGGGCCACTCCCAGCTTGACGGCAAAGATCACCAGCAGGATAACGGCCGCGCCGAAGGCGGGGACCGCGCTGAAAAACAGGCTCACGGGCATGAAGACCTTGTCCCATACTCCGCGGCGATAGGCGGCCAGAGCGCCCAACAGGTTGCCCAGGATCCATCCCACGAGGATGGCGGGCAGCTGCAGCGCCACGGTCCACCAGATGCCCGAGCCGATGATATCGGACACGGTGCGGGGGTACTGGCTGTAGCTTACTCCGAAGGTGCCGTCCAGGGCGTGCTTTACGAAATCCCCGAACTGGCCGATCAGGCTTTTATCCAGGCCGAACTGGTGCTTGTAATACGCGATCTGCTCCTGCACCTGTTCGGCGGTGGCGCTGGGGCTGATGTTCTTGCCGACGATGGCGTTGACCGGGTCGCCCGGCATCAGCCGGGGCAGGATGAAATTCAGAATGACAGCCGCTATGAATGTGACGATGAACCAGAAGATCTTCTTTTGGAAGTACTTCTTCATTCCCTTGGTCACAGGCTATCCCCCCCTCTTAAATATCATAATTCGGCCATGACCCTCCGAAGAGGGCCATGGCCGATAGGTAAGGGCTTGTCAGCCAACAAGCTCAAGGTTGTAGAGAGCGGCGATGCCGTATCCGTCGGTGCAGTCCATCGGCGGGATGTTGTTGCCGTCGCCGGCCTCGGGGTAGCCGGTCCACACGCTCTCGTTGACAGCGTGGAACACCTCGGGACGATACATCAGCGAGAAGCTGGGCACCTCGGTCAGGTAGATCTCGGTGGCCTCGGTGTAGAGAGCCTTGAGCTCAGCCTCGTCGGTGGTCAGGGGGATCGCGGCGAGGATCTCGTCGATGCGGTCGTTCTGGTAGTGGCCGAAGTTGCCGGACCAGTTGTTGTCCTTGCCCAGGAACTCGGAGCTCATCAGGGCGCGGACGCGGGCCCACGGAGAGGCGGGGTTGGCGCCGGCAGGGCTCTGCATGAAGATGGCGTACTCAGTCTGAGAAGCCTTGGTGTAAACGGTCTGGTAGATATCCCAGGTGGGGTAGTTGGTGGTGATGTCGATGCCGATAGCCTGGCCGGCTTTGGCAACGTCTTCCATGGCGGCCATCCAGTCGGTCCAGCCGTTCGGGCAGCAGGCGTTCAGCTCGATCTTCTTGCCGTCCAGCTCGCGGTAGCCGTCGCCGTCGGTATCGACGATGCCGGCCTCGTCGAGCAGCTTCTTGGCGCCTTCGATGTCCTTGCCGACCCACTGCAGATCCTTCACGGCCTCATGGTCGTACATGGCCTGCTCGCCGTCGGTCGGGTTCATGACGGAGCGGGGAACATCGGCGAAGGAGGGGCTCTGGTTGGTCATGGCGTTCTCGATGATGTCGTCGTAGTCGACAGCCATGGCGATGGCCTTACGAACGGCCACGTTCTGCAGAGCGGGGATCTCCATGTTGTACCACGCGGTGGGCATGGTGGCGCAGATGCCGTAGGGAGCCTCGTCCATGTAGGTGGCGATGGGCAGGCCTTCCTTCTCCCACAGGTTCTGCACGTTGGCGATGAACTGCTGGTTCACGTCGATCTGGCCGGCCTTGAAGGCCACCAGGGCGGCGTCGTTATCGGAGTACAGGGCGTGAGCGATGTACTTGGGAGCGGGCAGCTTGCCCCACATGGAGGCATCCTGGCCCCAGTAATCGTCGTTGCGGACGAAAGCGGCCAGCTGGTCGTTGTAGATGTAGGGGCCGTAGGGGCCGGAGAACGCGACGTCCTCGGCGGGATCCTCAAGGATCTTGGTGGTGTCGTCGCCGTTGCGCTCGAACAGGGTGTCGAGCCACTTGGCCTGCTGTACGTACACGCCGCTCAGGAAGTTCAGGACCTGCAGCGGGTTGACGGGCTTGCCGTCCTCGGTCTTCTTGGCCTTGATGACCACGTTGCCGTCGACGGCCTCAACGGCGTCGATGTAGGCGGAGTAATCGGCGTAGGTGCCGTTGGCGACCTTCTCGCAGGCAGCCCAGGTGGCGGCCATGTCTTCCGCGGTGACGGGGGTGCCGTCGTTCCACTTGGCGGCGGCCTTGATGGCCACGGTCATCTCGGTCAGGTCGTCGTTCCACTTGTAGTCTCCGTCGGCCAGCAGGGGATAGAGCTTGCCGTCAAGGGAGTTGTACATGTAGAGCGTCTCGAACATGATGGTGCGGGAGCCGCGGGCGTTGGCCGCGACAGCCATGCCGTTGTTGTTGTTGGTGCTCAGCGGGTTGGTGCCGTTGACCGGGCCCCACTGCTGACCGCCGAAGTACAGGGTCTCGTCGCGGGGCAGGTCGTCCGCCGCGGCGGCCGCGGGCCCGATGGCGGCCAGCAGGCCGACGAGCATCACGACAGACAGCAGCAGCGCCAGTGTTTTGCGTGTTTTCATGCGATTACCTCCTAAAAAAATTTGCTTCCTTTTTATAGCAAACAGCCTTCGCCGTTTACTTCCGTTAAATCCCGCGCACGGTCTCGCCCGTGATCAGCTCTCCGGGGACCAGGATCCGCTTTGGGGAGCGCCGGTCGTCGGCGGAGATCAGCCGCGATAGCTCCTCGGCCGCGGCGGCGCCCATGGTCTCGGCGTCCTGGCGCAGCGTGGTCAGCTTCGGTGAAAAGGCCTGACATATGGAGATGCCGTCGTATCCGGCAATGCTGATTTTTCCGAAGAGCCCTCTGCGGACCAGTTCGTTGTATCCGCCCACGCAGGAAAAATCGTCGGGATAGAGGATGCAGGTGGGCGGCACGCGCAGCTCCAGAAGCGTGCGGGTAGCCGCCTGGGCCCCGGCCGTGTCGTGGTAGCGTCCCGACACCAGGAATTCGGGGGGGACATTCAGCCCGTGTTCCCGGCAGGTATCCAGAAAGCTGCGGATCCGTGTGCGGGTAACATAGCTGTCGTCTCCGTAAACATACGCTATGCGGCGGTGACCCATTGAGATCACATGCTCGGTGAGCTCCCGCATGCCGCGGATATTGTCCGAGCCCACGCAGCTGCATTTTTCCACGCCGAAATCGATGCACACGGTGGGGATGCCGATCTCGGCCACCTCCGAGGCGGCCGCCGCCTCTTCGTCGGTGCCCACGATGATGAGCACCCCGTCGCAATTGCGGTAGCGGGCGTGCTCTCCCAGTCCCAGCGTTCTCCGCCCCAGCTTTCCGCCGATAAAGAAAATATCAAAGCCCAGGTCCTCGGAACGCTCCTTGAAGCTGTTGAGGATGCGGGCGAAGAACTCGTGAGTCAGGCCCTGAGCCCTGCCGGCGGAATAGAAGATCCCCAGGCTGTAGCTGCGCCGGGTCTTCAGCGCTCGCGCCGCGGCGTTGGGGGTGTATCCCATCTCTTCGGCCACGGCGCGGATCCTCGCGGCGGTGTCGCCGCTGACATCCCAGGCGTCGTTGAGCGCTTTGCTCACGGTGGAGACGGACACTCCGCACTGCTCGGCGATCTGCCGTATGGTAACCACAGCGCTCCCTCCCCGTTTCCAGCGACGTCTGTTCTCTAAAACGTTTTCGATTGTATTTTAGATTCATTCCCGCGTAATGTCAATTGGACGTAACTCATATAAATATCGGGTATTTTTTTGTGATTCTGCCTAGTTGACGTAACGCTTTTGCGGTTATCTTCCGCAAAAATGACGGCAGTCCGGCGTCCTCAGGGCTGTTTTTTGCTGTTGTAGCGGCCCCACTTGCGTGGTATACTTACATTAATTTACAACAGCCGCGCCGCCGCGCCCGATCGGGTGTCCGGTGCCGAAGGAGGACACATTTCATGGCCGTAAGCTATGCTTCCCGGAAAGATGTTCCGGAGGAATTCACCTGGAACCTGGAGGACCTTTTTCCTTCCGTCTCCGCCTGGACGGCGGAGTATGAGTCGCTGAAGGCGCTGAGTTCCGAGATCCCGGGGTTTAAGGGAACTCTGGGCCGCAGCGGAGAAGATCTTCTCCGCTGGCTTCGCGCGGAAGACGAAACGGGAGTGCGCGTGGAAAAGCTCTACGGATATGCCTCCTGCTATGCCGATACCGATGTGGGGGATTCCCTGGGCCAGGACCTGCGCGGGAAGGCCATGGGCGCGGCCGTCGCCCTGCAGAGCGCGGCCTCTTTCGCCGTGCCCGAGATCATGGCCATCCCCGACGAGACTCTCGACCGTTTTTATGCCGAGGTCCCCGAGCTGGAGGTCTACCGCCGCAGCCTGTACCGGATCCGCCGGCGCAGGGAGCACATCCTCTCTCCCGAGGAGGAGAAGCTTCTGGCGGCCGCAGGTGAGATGGCCGACGCGCCGGACACCATCGCGGGAGTTTTCCGCAACGCGGATTTGACGTTCCCTCCCGTTGCCGACTCCGCGGGGCGGGAGCACCCTCTCACCAACGGCACCTTCACGGTCCTGCTGGAAAGCCCGGACGCCGCTTTCCGCAAAAAGGTATTTGAAACCTATTACGATCGGATCGGCGAGTTCAGAAACACGGCCGCCGCCGCGCTGGACGCCCAGTTCAAGCAGCTGCGCTTCTTTGCCGACGCCCGCCGCTATCCCTCCACCCGCGCCGCCGCGCTGGACGCCACCGAGGTCCCCGAGGCAGTGTACGACAATCTGATCGACGCGGTCCACGGCAACATGGACAAAATGTACCGGTATGTCTCGCTGCGCAAGCGGCTGCTGGGCGTCGATGAGCTTCACATGTACGACGTGTATACCCCCATCGTGGCCGACGCGGCCGAGGAGATCTCCTACGAGGAGGCAAAGGCCACCGTGCTGGAAGCCCTCTCCGTGCTGGGCAAAGACTACACGGACCTGCTGCGCGAGGGTTTTGACAACCGCTGGATCGATGTGTACGAAAACACGGGCAAGCGCTCCGGAGCCTATTCCTCCGGCGCCGCCCGCCCGCATCCCTACGTGCTGCTCAACCACAAGGACAATCTCGACACCATGTTTACCCTGGCCCATGAGATGGGCCATGCCCTGCACAGCTGGCACAGCTGCCGATACCAGCCCGTGTGCACCTCCGATTACGTGATCTTTGTTGCCGAGGTGGCTTCCACCTGCAACGAGGTGCTCCTGATGCGTCATCTTTTGGGAAAGACCTCCGATAAAAAGCAGCGGGCCTACCTGATCAACCATTTTCTGGATCAGTTCAAAGGCACGCTGTACCGCCAGACCATGTTCGCCGAATTTGAGCGCGAGATGGGCCGCATGTCCGAGGCGGGCGAGGCGCTGACCGCCGACATCCTGTGCGAAAAGTATCTGGAGCTCAACAGGCTGTATTTCGGCCCGGACATGATCTCCGACGACCGGATCGCCCTTGAGTGGGCGCGTATCCCCCATTTCTTCTACAACTACTATGTGTTCCAGTACGCCACCGGTTTCTCCGCCGCCGTCGCCATAGCCGACCGCATCCTCGCCGAGGGCGAGAGCGCCGTGCGGGACTACAAAAAGTTCCTCTCCTCCGGATCCAGCACCGATCCGATCGGCCTGCTGAAGATCGCGGGAGTGGATATGGGCTCCCCCGCTCCGGTCAACGACGCGCTGCGGCTCTTCGGCGAGCTCATCGACGAAATGGAGAAGCTCTGCTGATCATTTAAATGAGGACCCATGACGAACATAAGCGGAGCGGTTCGGCACGGGAGAGGAGGCACAGCGGAATGGACGAGCTTTGGAGCCTGCGACGAAGCGAGTGATATGGAGCTTGTGCCGACGAAGGGAGGGATGCCGATGTTCGGACCGATGCGAAAGGCTCTGGCGGCGCTGTGTACGGCGGCGCTGCTGTTCGGCGCGCTCTCTCTCCCGGTCCGGGCAGAGGATGAAGGCCCCGCTATTGATTTTCTCTCCTACGAGGACGCTCTGAAATATTTCGACTTTGACCACGCCGCCAGCAACTGGTGCGGCAAGTTTGGGCTTGACCCGGCCACCCAGCTGGAAGAAGCGAAACGAGAGCTTCTCTCCGGCACGGATCCCCGGCTGATCATAGGGCTGGCCACGCTCGCGCGGGACACGGGGCACGCCGGGGAAAAGCTTGTGATCAACACGGCGTTCCGTCCCGCCTGCTATCAGGAGACGCTGGGCCTGCACGACGCGAACATCAACACCGGCCCCTACCGCAACTACATGAGTTGGAACGGGCGCAACGTGGTAAAGTTCTGGTGGACAGCCGAGCAGGCCCAGGGCTGGCCGGACGCATACCGCATCGATCTGAGCGCGTACGACATCCCCTCCATGGATATGAGCGTATTTTACCGTGCGGCCCTGCGCCTGTGGGACAACGGCTGGGTCAGCGGGTATTATGCCCGTCCGGGCTGCAGCTCCCACAACTCCGGCACCGCGCTGGACGTGAGCAACTACTGGATCGGCGGCACCTTCGACACCGCCTTCACCTATAACGGCGTGACCTACCGCATGGAGGACTACGGGATCTACAAGCCTCTCCAGCCCTCCGAGGCCTCCCACGGCGAGACCTGGCACATCACCAGTGACACGCCCGTTTTGGGGATGGGCAATTACGACCACGCCTTCCTCGAGGGGTTTGAGGTCGTGTACGGAATGTATTTCAATCCCGCTCTGAAGGGCTGGAACATGGACGGCGGCTGGGGCATCTATGTCGGAGCCGGCGTGGCTGCCCTGCAGCTGAGACTGTGTCAGAAGGGCCTGCTCGGCGAGCGGTACATCACCGGATACTACTGCAGCCGCACCGAGGAGGCCGTACGCGCGTTTCAGAGCTCTGTGGGGCTGGAAGCCGACGGCATCTGCGGGCCGGGCACGATGTCGCTGCTGATGAAGACCGGGGAGAACACCCCGGACGCCTCCGCTCCGAGGCTGGACGCCGCCGTGGTGACCGCCCTGAGCTCCTCGGGCTTCCGGCTCCGTCTGGCCGGCACGGACGACACCCGCCTCAGCGCTTACCGGGTGGAGACCCTTCTCGAGGGCGAGGGCTCCGGTACCGTGCGGTACTACAACGCCTTTGCCTCCGGCGAGGGCGAGGTTGATGTGGATATCTGGAAGGAAGGCCTGTACGAGATCCGCGTCTCGGCGCTGGACGCCGCGGGCAATGAAAGCGACATCCTCTCTCCCGAGGCGGTGTTCGTGGACATGACGCCGCCGTCGCTTCGCCGGCTGACCGTATTCGATATCACAGAGGACGGATTCTCGCTGCCCTGCTCCGCCGCAGACAACGGGACCCTCCGGGATATACGCGTGTCCCTGATTTCCGACGGAGGGCAGCTGTGGGAGACGGTCCTTGACCCGGCCGGGGAGGACACCGCCGAAATCGCGGGCCTGGGCGAGGGCGTGTGGACGATCACGGTCACGGCCTCCGACGTGTGCGGCAACACGGCTTCCTATACCTTCTCCTGGCAGTACACCGCCGGAGGGGCTCTGCCCGGAGCCACGGTCTCTCATTTCGGGTAATTCATCCAAACGGACAAAACCGCCCGCGGCAGGAGCAGTTCCTGCCGCGGGCGGTCATTTGTATGGGGTCTCCGGCTCAGCCGGAGGGTGTCGAAGCGGGGAACACCGGGATCAGCTCCGGCTCGGGCGTACCGGCCTCCTCTCCCGGATACTCCGGAGTGGGCTCGGGCATGCTCAGATCCACGTCCGTGACGATCGCGCAGCCGGGCAGGGCCTCCTGCAGGCGGCGGATCTCATCCGGATCCAGCGCGCCGTTCCCCCCGATATCCAGCTGTTTGAGATTTTTGCAGCTGTAGAGAGGGGTAAGATCCCGTACTCTGTTAAAGCGCAGATCCAGTTCCTCCAGCGCCGTGCATCCGGACAGCGGGGAGATATCCTCCAGCCCGTTGCCGTAGAGAGACAGGCGGCGCAGCCGGGCAAATTTGTCCAGACCGTGAATGTCGGACAGGCCGCGGCCGGTCAGGTCCGCCTCGGTCATGTCGGAGGTCAGCCTCACGCCGCCCAGTTCCACGGTGAAAAACACGTCGTCGTGAATGATCTGGCAGTTTTTCAGTACCGCGGCAAGGCCGTCGAGCCCTTCCGCCGTCAGTTCGGGGTTGTGGCGCAGATCGAGATACGTCAGTCTGTGGAGAGTGGCGAGAAACAGCAGATCCTCATCGCGCATCCCGGTGCCCTGCAGATTCAGTATGGTCAGCTTGGGAAGGCCCGAAAGGGTGGTCATCGACTCCAGCGGGTTCCCCGTCAGGTTCAGATCCCTGAGCTGAAGGCAGTAGGACAGCTTGCTCAGATCCGTGATGTCCCGGTAGCTCAGATCCAGCGTCTCCACATCCTCGGTGAACACGGTGCCGCCCAGGCTGATGGGCCGCGCGGCCTCCACCACGCTGTCGTAGAAAATCCGGCAGGCGGGCATGGCCTCCCGGAGGTCGGCCAATACGTAATCGTTGATGGCGACCCCCTGGATCGACAGCATGGACAGACGCGGCAGGTCGATCAGCGGAGTCAGGTCCGTCAGCGGATTTTTGTCCAGGTACAGCGTTTTGAGCTCGCGCAGCCCGGACAGCGGCGTCAGATCGTTGATTTTGTTGTCCGGAAGATACAGCGTGCGGAGCTTTGTAAGGGATTTTACAAACGACAGATCGGTGATACCGCAGTTGGTAAGCGAGAGAGTGCGCAGATTGTACAGCGATGAGATCTCCGCAAGGTCCTGCGAGTTGAGCGTACGGCCGCTCAGATCGAAGCTGTCCGTCTCCGGATCGACGGTTTTGCCCGCGACCACCGTCGTGCGGCCTCCCTGGGCAGGCGCGGCCGTGGCCACCAGCGTTGTGGGCGCGGGGGAAGGCTCCGCGGTCTCTGCCGGCAGGAAATAGCGGCTCAGAAGGGCGTAGAGCATCCCCAGAGCCATCAGCACAAACACCGCCGCTCCGAGGATGAAGGATATCCGTTTTCTTTTTGTTCTTCTCCGGCGCATCGGTGCCACCTTCCCGCATATGGTTTACATATTATTGCTCATTATAATCTGTCGGAGGCTTTCCGTCAATCTTTCGCGGCAAAGAACCCCCGCAAAAGTTCCCGCCGGTGTTTTCTTCCGCCGGCCTCTCCGGGCCGGCGTTCACAGTTTGTTTGCAGAAATATCATATTCTGTTTAGGAATCCGTTGATAAAGTGCGGTATATTGAAGACACTCCAAACAAGATTTTCTCTCCTTTTATTTCTTTCCCTCTCATTTCTCTCTTTGGCCTCCGTTGAGCCCGCGGCTGCGATCCGCAGCCCGCAAAGAAACGGAAAAAGCGGAACGGTTTTGCCGTTCCGCTTTTTTGTTTCGGAAGAGAGTCAGTCCTCCGTCTCTCCCACCAGGGCGATATGGAGCTCGTCGAGCTGCTTTTGTTCCACCGCGGAGGGAGCGCCCATCATCATGTCCTGTGCGTTCTTGTTCATCGGGAAGGGGATGATCTCCCGGATGGAGCTCTCGCCGGCGAGAAGCATGACCATGCGGTCCACGCCCGGCGCGATCCCGGCGTGCGGGGGCGCTCCGTAGCAGAAGGCGTTGTACATGGCGGGGAACTTCGCCTTCACATCGTCCTCGCCCAGGCGCACCATCTCGAAGGCCTTGACCATGATCTCGGGGTCGTGGTTGCGCACGGCGCCGGAGGAGAGCTCCACGCCGTTGCACACCAGATCGTACTGATAGGCGTAGATATCCAGCGGGTCCACCTCGCCCCGCTCGGCCTTGAGCAGGATCTCCAGCCCTCCGTTGGGCATGGAAAACGGGTTGTGGCAGAACTCCAGCTCTCCGGATTCCTCGCCGATCTCGTACATCGGGAAATCCACGATCCAGCAGAACTCATATCGCTCGGCGTCCATATGGCCCGGCACCAGGGCGCCGGCCATCTTGAGCATGACGCCCGCGGTTTTCTGCGCTTCGCCCTTCTTCCCCGCGGCGATGAGGACCAGGGTGTTGTCCTCCAGAGAAAGGGCCTCCCGCAGTTCCGCTTCCTTCCCGGAGAAGAATTTGGTCACCCCTCCGGCCATGGCGCCGTGCTCGTCGATGCGCAGCCAATAGGGCTTGCGTCCCGCCTGGACCTCCACATCCGCGCAGAGCTTGTCGATCTGCTTGCGGGTGAGCGTGCAGCCCGTTACCGCCACGGCTTTGACCGTACGGCCCTCGAAGGGCTCGAAGCCCAGCCCCTGAGAGAGCTCCGTGATGTCCTTCACCGTCAGGTCGATGCGCAGGTCGGGCTTGTCGGTTCCGTAGGTCTCCATCGCGTCGTTGTAGGAGATGCGGCGGAACGGAGCGTCCGAAGCCACGTCGTAGGTGCCGTACTTCGCGAAGATCGGCGGCAGTACGTCCTCCAGCACGGCAAACACGTCCTCCTGAGAGGCGAAGGCCATCTCCATATCCAGCTGATAGAACTCGCCGGGGGAACGGTCTCCCCGGGCGTCCTCGTCCCGGAAGCAGGGAGCGATCTGGAAATATTTGTCAAATCCGCTGGTCATCAGCAGCTGCTTGAACTGCTGCGGCGCCTGGGGCAGCGCGTAGAATTTGCCCGGGTGCTTGCGCGCGGGGACCAGGTAGTCGCGCGCGCCTTCCGGCGAGGACGCCGTCAGGATGGGCGTGGTGATCTCCATAAAGCCGTGGGCCGTCATGGCCGCGCGCAGGGCGGCGACGACATTGCTGCGCAGGATGATGTTGCTCTTCACGGCGGGGTTGCGCAGATCGAGATAACGATAGCGCAGGCGCGCCGTCTCGTCGGCGTCCCGGCTGCGGTTGATCTCAAAGGGGAGCTCATTGTAGCGG
Source organism: Oscillospiraceae bacterium (assembly GCA_902768805.1). GTDB lineage: Bacteria > Bacillota > Clostridia > Oscillospirales > Oscillospiraceae > Apopatocola. Next base: position 21,633 of record CACXMX010000005.1, on the reverse strand, counting down.
CAGCGGCCGAGCACCGTCACCTTTTCTGGGACGATCTCCACCTCTCCCGTAGGCAGCTTCGCGTTGGGGCTCTCGCGCAGGCGCACCGTTCCGGTGACGGCGACGGTGCTCTCCTTGTTGATGCCCTTGAAGGTCTTCATCATTTCGGCGTTCTCCACCACGACCTGGGTGGTGCCGTAGAAATCGCGCAGCACGACGAAGGCGAAATTGCTGCCCACCTCGCGGACATTCTCCATCCAGCCGGCCAGGGTGACGGTCTCCCCGGCGTTTTCGGCGCGCAGCTCGCCGCAGTTATGGGTACGATACATGGTCTTATCGGACATTTCGGTTTCTTCCTTTCCCGGTTTTTCCGGATACAACGAGATATTATACACATCACGCTCGGGCTTGGCAAGGCGCTTGCCGGTCCCGGCGGCGGGTTTTTTCGGTCAGTCGGAGATGTCGAGATGCGGAGCGAGCCTGAACCGGTATTCCGGGTATCTTTCCGTCAGTTCTTCGGTGATCTGTCTGAGCTGTGCCGTGATGTCCGTGCCGAATCGGAATACCACGTAAAAATGGATCTCTCCGGACTCGGGAGCGATGTTGAAGCCGTAGACCTGAAGCACGTCCTCCCTCTTCATGACATGGTCCGTGATCTCATTCCGGATACGCGCCGCCTCGTCATCCCGGGTGTTGAGGGAATACACGCCGATCCCGGTGAGCGTTACGCCGGTCCCGTGGTAGACCCTGCCGCGGATATGGCGGGTCATCCTGTCGATCTCCACGGCCGTGGTATAGTCCGGGACTTCAATGTTCACCGAACCATAATTGCGGTCCGGCCCGTAGTTGTTCAGCGTGAGATCGTAAGCGCCTTCCACGCCCTCTTCCATGCAGACCAGCTCTTTGACTTTTCGAGTCAGTTCCGGGTCCGCGCGCCGGCCGAGGATCTCGCTGACCGTGTCGCGGATCATCCCGATGCCGGCACGAATGATGAAAACCGCGATCACCGCGCCGAGATACGCCTCAAGCGACACCCCGGCAAACATACGCAGCACGGCGCAGAAGAGCACGGAGGCCGAGAGCACCGCGTCGGAGAGCGCGTCGGCTCCGGAGGCCTGCAGAGACGCGGAACCCACCGCCTCACCCTTTTTCCCGACGTATCGGCCCAGGATCAGCTTGGTTATGACCGCCAGAGCGATCAGTGCCAGCGAGACGTGGGAATACTCCGCCGGCCGGGGAGAGAACATCTTTTTTACGGACTCGGCCAGCGCCGTGACTCCCGCGTACAGCACCAGGAACGCCACCAACGTAGCGCTCAGGTATTCTATCCTTCCGTAGCCGAGCGGGTGATTTTTGTCCGGCTCTTTTTCGGACAGCTTTGCCCCGAGGATCGTGATGACTCCGGAGAGCGCGTCGGTGAGGTTGTTGACGGCATCGAGCACGACAGCGATAGAGCCGGCGCCAAGCCCGACGGCCGCCTTTACCGCCGCCAGAACGAGGTTCACGGCCAAGCCGATCACGCTCGTCCGTACGATCACCGCGTCCCGTGCCGTATTTCCGGTATCGCTCCGGTCCTTCGGGGTATGCCGGATATCGTTCCCGTTTTGTTCATCCATGGCCGGGCCCCTCCCTCCGGACCATCTCCAGCTCAACGAGTGTTCCGCCCGTCACCGTCTGCTCCAGATGATTCCCCGTAAACGCGAAGCCGTTCTTTTCATAAAACCGGATCGCCTTTTCGTTCCCTCGCAGGACGAACAGAGCCGTGGGAAGCGGCGGCATACGGGAAATGCACGCGCGCATCAGCGCTGTGCCGATCCCCCGCCGCTGGTAAGCTTTCAGAACATAGAGCGCTCCGATCTCGGCTGCGGGCTTCACGCTCACAAAATCCCTGGCGTTCGGGTAATAGCAGGCGAAGCCTACGACCTGCCCGTCCGCGATCGCCACGAGAGTGTTCCCGGGGTTTTCGTAGGTCCTTTGCCGCTGCCGCTCGAGACTGCGCCCGGCAAGGTACTCCTCCGGCATCAGGCCGGTGTAGGTCTCTCTCCATGCCGTATAGTGGACAAAGGCTTTCCCGTCCTTCTCCGCGTCGGTCTCCATCGTTTTCACGACGAAGGCCGGTATTTCCGTTCGCGCGGTCATTTCTTTTCCGGCTCCAGGAGCACGATGTCGCGGTAGACCAGATCCGGTCTGGTACGGAAGCCCATCTTTTCCCAAAAGGCATTGCCGCCCTCGTTGGTCCCGAAAGCCACAAGATTCACCTTGCTGACTCCCAGGCTCTTCAGCGCGGCCAGCGCCGTTTCCGCAAGTTTTCGCGCCACGCCCCGGCGGCGGCGGTCCTCCGCGACGGCCAAATGGTTGATATGTCCGCGTCGGCCGTCGTCACAGGCCAGGATCGTGCCGATGACGCGTCCGTCCTCCTCGGCAAGGAAGCAGGTATCCGGGTTGCGTCGCAGGTACCGCTCGAATCCCTCGGGGGAATCGTCGATGCTGTTGAGCCCCACCCCGGGGCAGCCGCTCCACAGGGCGTAAACGGCGCCGTAGTCTTCGATGAGCATCCTTCGGATCTCCATGGTGTTCCTCCTCTATCTATCCTTTCCGATCAGGTCCCGGACGATCTGCGAGGCCATGAGCAGCCCCGCCGCGGCGGGCACGAAAGCCGTGGAGCCGGGGATCGCGCGCCGGCCCTCCGGAGGGACTTCCCCCGTAGGCGGCTCGGGGACGATCGGTTCCTCCGGGGACCACACCACCTTCAGACGGTCTATGCCGCGCTTTCTCAGCTCCTTGCGCATGACCCGGGCCAGGGGGCATACGGAGGTTGCGGAGATATCCGACACCCGCAGCCGTGACGGGTCGAGCTTGTTGCCCGTACCCATGGCGCTGATGATCGGGATCCCCTCGGCAAGGGCGGCCTCCGCCAGGGCGAGCTTTGCCGTTACGGTGTCCACGGCATCCGCCACGTAATCACAGCCCGCAAAATCGTATCCGCCTTCTCCGGGCAGATAAAACAGCCTGTACGTACGAACGCGGCATTCCGGGTTGATCGAGGCCACCCTCGCGGCGGCGGCGGCGACCTTGTCCATGCCGACGGTCGCCTCCGTGGCGAGGATCTGCCGGTTCAGGTTGGAGAACGCGACGGAGTCGCTGTCGATCAGGTCCAGCGCTCCCACGCCGGAGCGGGCCAGCGCCTCGACGGCATAGCCTCCCACTCCTCCCAGCCCGAACACCGCCACCCGGCTCCGGGCAAGCCGGTCCATGGCGGCCTCTCCCAGGAGCATACGTGTTCTTTCAAACCGGTCGGGCACGGTGATCCCTCCTTTGAGAATATCGAAAGGCGGCGGCTCGGAAGCCGCCGCCTGTGGTTTTGATCTGCTTATTTCGCGTAGTCTACCGCTTTGGTCTCGCGCAGCACATGGACCTTGATCTGACCGGGGTAAGTCAGCTCCGCCTCTATCTTCTTGGCGATGTCCCGCGCCAGCAGAGTCATCTGATCCTCGCTGACCTCGTCCGGCTTGACCATGATGCGGATCTCACGGCCGGCCTGGATCGCGTAGCAGCTGTCGATGCCCGGGAAGGACCGGGAAACGGCCTCCAGCTTTTCAAGGCGCTTGACGTAGTTCTCGATGTTCTCGCGCCGCGCTCCCGGACGGGACGCGCTGATGGCGTCCGCCGCCTGGACGATGCAGGCGATGACCGTGTGGGGCTCCACGTCGTTGTGGTGCGCCTCGATGGCATGGATGACTTCCTCGGATTCCTTGTACTTGCGGGCCAGATCCACACCGATGGACACGTGGCTGCCCTCGACCTCGTGGTCGATCGCCTTGCCCAGGTCGTGGAGAAGGCCGGCCCGTTTGGCGGTGGTCACGTCCACGCCCAGCTCCGAAGCCAGAAGCCCGGCGATGTGGGCAACCTCGATGGAGTGGTTGAGCACGTTCTGACCGTAGCTTGTGCGGTACTTCATGCGGCCCAGCAGCTTGACGATATCGGGATGGATGCCGTGCAGATTGATCTCGAAAACAGCCTGTTCGCCGGCTTCCTTGATGGATTGATTGACTTCTTTCTGAGCCTTCGCCACCATCTCTTCGATGCGGGCGGGATGGATACGGCCGTCCTGGATCAGTTTTTCCAGGGCGATGCGGGCCACCTCGCGGCGGACGGGATCAAAGCTGGAGAGCGTGATGGCCTCCGGGGTGTCGTCGATGATCAGATCGCAACCGGTGAGCGTCTCGATGGAGCGGATGTTGCGCCCTTCTCGGCCGATGATGCGGCCTTTCATCTCGTCGTTGGGGAGAGGAACGACGGAAACGGTCACTTCACTGGTATGATCCGCGGCACAGCGCTGGATCGCGGTGGTGATATACTCGCGGGCCTTTGTCTCGGCCTCTTCCTTGAACTGGGCTTCTACCTCCTTGAGTTTGGCCGCCATCTCGTGGGTGACCTCGGTCTCAAGACTCTGGATCAGATACTGTTTGGCTTCGTCGGCCGTGTATCCGGAAATCTTCTCGAGCATTTCCAGCTGGCTCTTTTTCACCATGCGGGCTTCTTCCAGCTGGGCGTCCGCCTCCTGCAGCTTCCGATTGAGGTTTTCGGTCTTTTTCTCCAGGCTGTCGGTCTTCCGGTCCAGGTTCTCTTCCTTCTGCTGGAGCCGGCGCTCCTGCTTCTGCACCTCGTTGCGCCGCTCTTTGATCTCTCGGTCGCATTCGCTGCGCAGACGATGTGTTTCTTCTTTTGCTTCCAAAAGCGCTTCGCGCTTTTTGTTTTCCGCTGTTTTGATGCCCTCGTTGATGATCCGCTTTGCTTCGTCCTCGGCGCTGGAGATCTCGCGCTCGGAAACCTTTTTGCGGTAGATCACGCCCAGCACAAAGCCGACCAGCAGAAGGGCCAACGCACCGGCTATAAAGCCGATGACAGTCCATATCATGTCCGGTATACCTCCTTTTCTGCGTTCTTTACGGCGGCAGGGGTCCTGCCGCACTTATGGTAAAAGGGTGTTTTTGATATTAAAGGAGTTCCCCATTCTCCCATAAAATCATACATTGTTAATAATATATGTTCAGGTTTTTTATGTCAAGCTGTTTTTCACGGTTATATTACGGTCTGTTATATTGCCGCGTTCACCTCCGCGTCCTTCACAGGGACTGACCGGAACTGTGTGCCATACTCGCAAAAATGCCAAAAGATCGGAAGAGTTTTTTGGACTGTTTTTCCGCTTGACTTGTCATAATCAGGCGTTTTTTTCGCTTCTTACTTTTGACATAACCGCATTCCGTAATCCTCTTTCCGAACAGTTATCAACATTTTCAACAGGTTTTTCAACACTCGTTTTCTCATTGATTTTCCAGGCTTTTTTCACGTTTTTTCCATATTTTGTCAAACCCGCAATCGGCATTTGCCGCCGTTCGGAGGCACGGATTATTCTTTACATAAAGCGCCGATCCGCTCTCGCCGCGGCGCGCCGGCGGATTTCGCTTTTTTCCCGCAAAGTTTCGCCGGGCCGGCCCGTATCCGATACGGGCCGGCCCGGCTTTTTCCGCTTTATCCGTTTTCCAGAAGCCACGCCGCGGCGCGCGCCGTACGCTCCTCGCTCTCGTAAAAATGTCCGCCCCGGTTCCTTTCAAACACAGTACGGCAGCCCCGTTCCGCCCAGAAGCGCTCGATGAGGATCGTGTTTTCTTCAACCGTCCGCACAAGGGGATGCCGGGTCCGGCTCTCCCGTTCGCCGAGAGAGAAGTATATTTTCCCGGGGTTCCCTGCCGGCGTCTCTCGAAGCGCATAGTCCGCAAAGCCTTCGTACCACAGCGAGCCGGATACGCTCCCGATCCGCGAGAACGCCTCCGTCCGGTACGCGGTCCAAAGCGCGAAAAGCCCGGCGAGGGAATAGCCGACCAGAGCGCGGTATGCGCTCTCCGAGCCGAGCTCCCGTTCCGCAGCCGGAACGACTTCCTCCACAAGCTTTTCCAGAAACGCTTCCGCCCCGCCGGCATAGGGAGGGCTCCCCCTGTGAATGGATTCCGACGGCCAGGGAGTCAGGTCGTCGCCCCAGTGTTCCACGCCGACGCACAGAAGAGAAAACGGCTCCCGCGTTCGGCCGCGCACAGCGGCAAGCACCCGCTCTCCTTCCTCCTCATGTGTGAGCAGCACCAGAAGCGGCGCGCCGCTTTCCGGTGAGGGATAGAGTCTTGATTCCATCGTTTTCCTCCGACGATCCTTTTTTTCATTGTATCACGTCCGCATCCGGAGGTCAAAACCGCGAGGAAAGAAAAGGAGCGCCCCGGCTTTGTCGGGACGCTCCTGCGGCATAACGTTATTTCGGGTCAGCACCACTCGCGGGCCTGCGGCTTGTTCTTGACCGGGGGAGTATAGTCCTCCGGCGGCGGGGGCGGCGCGACATACGCGGTCTCCTCGACCGGGGCTGCCGTCCGATTCTCCGGTTCCTCCGCGGGAGCCGGCTTCGGAGCGGCGGGACGGTCGGAGCGGCCGGAGCGGTTTCGCTCACGGCGGCCGCGGTCCCGGCGCGGAGGCTCGGCGCTTTCTCCGGCCGGGCGCTCGTAATTGACGACCACGCGTCTGTTGGGCTCGGTGCCGATGGAGTTCGTGGATACGCCCTCCACATCCTGCAGTGCGGTATGGATCACATGCCGCTCATAGGAATTCATGGGCTCAAAGGCCATGGAGCGCTTATACTTCAGAACCTTGGCCGCCATCTTGTGGGCCAGGTTCACCAAAGTCTCCTCGCGCTTGGAGCGGTAGCCCTCGGCATCCACATTGATGTGCATGTGCTTGTCGCTGCCGCGGTTGACGGTGTAGTTGACAAGATGCTGGATGGCGTCGAGAGTTTCGCCCTTTCGGCCGATGACGGCGCCCATGTTTTCTCCGTCGAGCGTGATGTCCATCCCGCCGCCCTCGCGCGGAGCGATGGCGATGGTGCACTCCACGCCCATGCGCTCAAGAAGGCCGCGGAGGAAGGTCTCCGCCTCTTCCTCCCGGCTTCCCGCAGGTCTCGCCGCGCTTTCCGGCGCGTGGGCCGGAGCCGAGGCGGGCGCCTTGGCTTTCGGGGCCTTGGCTGCCGCGGGTTTCTTTTCGGAGCCGGGATTCCTCGCGGGAGCGGGCTTTTTTTCAGCAGCCGGCTTCTTCTCTCTCTCGGGCACTGCCTGCGGCTCGGGGCGTCCGTCATCGAAACTGACACGCAGCTTCGCCGGTACGGCGCCGATGCCGAAGAAACCGGATTTGGGCATGGTAACGATCTCTACGGAGACCTCATCCCTGGTCAGCCCCAGCTCCGCCAAAGCCGCCTTAAGCGCGTCCTCAGTGGTCTTGCCGGTGGTTTCTATGGATTGGATCATTGTTACTCCTCATTCTCCTCAACGGTCGAGGGACGTTCCGCCTCCGAAGCCTCATCGGCGTAACGGTCCGGATCGTAGGCTCTGCCTCGGGCATAACGGCGGGTTCCCACCTGAGAGGGCGGGATGTCTTCGACGATGCCCCGCGCGGCGCGCTCGGCGGCGCGGGCCGCTGCCTGGCGCTGCTCCTCGGCGTTGCGCTCGGCGGCCGCCAGCCTTTTTTTGCTGGTGTTGGTGTTCTGCTGGGTCTTCCCGTCGGCGCGCAGGCGCTCCGTTTCGGCGCGGCGGCGTTCGATCTCCTCTTCTTTGGCGCGCTCCGCGGCCAGGAAGCCGGACATCTCGGCATCCACCTGTCTCTGATAGATCTTTGTGAGGATCTCTTCCTGAACAATGGCCAGAACGCTCTGCTCTATCCAGTACACGCCCATCAGGGCGGGCATGGAAAAGCAGATCCACACGCTCATCAGCGGCATCATCATGTTCATGGTCTTGCTGGTCTGAGCCGTCTGAGCGTCGGTGGTCGGCTGGTTCTTCTGAGCCATGGCCATCTGCAGCCAGGACACGCCGGCAGAGATGAACGGGATCAGGAACAGCGCGAAAGCAGACCAGGTAAATCCGCCGGATGAGAAAAACAGCTTGGGCGTCGCGGAGAGGTTCAGGCCGAAGAAGTTGAAATCGATATCCCGAAGCTTGTCCGCGAATCCCGTCACGGCGGGATTGGACAGGATCTCGGTGAAATGCCCGTGCAGGGCGTCGGCCACGCGCAGCTCATCATAGAACGAAGAACGGCTGCCGGCGGAGGCCGTGAAATATCCCAGGTTGGTGAGCAGCTCGGTGAGCGAGGTGACCTCTTCGGAGGCCAGACCCATCATGTTGCTCAGCGGCTTCTGTACCACGCGGTACAGGATGATGATGATCGGGAAGGGGATCAGCGTCCAAAGGCAGCCGGACATGGGATTCACTCCGGCATTCTTATAGAGCTTGGACACTTCCTCCTGATATTTCTGCTGGTTTCCCTTGTACTTTTTTTCCAGTTCCTTGACGCGGGGAGTCAGGGTCTGGGTACGCATCATGCTCTTTTTGCTCTTCATCTGGAAGGGCAGCATGATCAGTTTGACGATCAGGCCGAAGGCCAGGATCGCCCAGCCGTAGTTTCCGAAAGTATCGCAGAAAAACAGCAATATGGATCCCAGAAACTTGATGGTGATCACTCCCGTCTCACAGTAGTGTTTTCCGGTTCATGGCACCGGGTCATAAAAATCGTGCTCCCCCCGGTGAAAGGGATGGCACCGGGCGATACGGCGGATCGCCAGCAGGCCCCCTTTTAAGGCCCCGTAACGTTCGATAGCCGTCATGGCGTATTCCGAACACGTGGGCACAAAGCGGCAGCTCGGCGGTGTGTAGGGGGAAATGTGCTTACGGTAAAACCGGATCAGCGCAAGCAGAAAAGACTTCACTGCCGGCCCTCCTCCAAAAGCGACAGCCCGGAGCAGGCGGCAAGGAAGTCGTGCTCCAGCCGGCGGAACGAGGCATCGACGCTGCGGCCCCTGGCCACGACCACCAGATCGGACCCGCGGCGCAGTTCCGACTCGTGGAGCCGATAGATCTCGCGAAGGCGGCGGCGCACACGGTTGCGCGTCACCGCGTGGCCGAGTTTGACCGTAACGGTAAAGCCCACCCGGTTCTCCCCGCTTTTGTTGCTGCGGGCGTAGATCACCATGGTAGGCATGACCGCGCTTCTGCCTTTGGCGTACAGCCGGCGGAAATCGTTATTCCTTTTAAGGGTAGTGGTATACTGCATCACTTCACCGGATCGCTCGAAAAGGGTCCCCCTCTTCTCTTCTCGCTCAGGCGGAGAGCTCCTTGCGACCCTTGGCGCGGCGGCGGGCCAGGACCTTACGGCCGTTGGCGGTGGACATTCTCTTGCGGAAGCCGTGCTCCTTGGAGCGCTGACGCTTCTTGGGCTGGAACGTACGGAACATTCTGGGCACATCCTTTCATCAGAATTCTATACTCGACACCGGAGAGCCGGCGCAGTAGGCGAATATGGATTATATCTTAAAAACAAGCGGATTGTCAATGAAAACTTCCCTTTACGCCGTCCCGGGAGGGCTTTCCCGCTCCGGCCAGCCGCAGCCACACCATGCCTGACGGTAAAGACCGTACTCGCGGCTCAGCTCTATGCTGCGGCGGTATCCGTCTTTCTTTTTAAAATCGGAGGGCAGCCACCGCACGCCGAACTCCGGCGCGAGCCGTTCCCCGATGGCGTTGATGCGCGCCGCGTTTTTATGGGGCGAGACGGTGAGCGTGGTGCAGAACACATCGAAGCCCAGGTCTCTCGCCGTTTCGGCCGTACGGCCCAGACGCAGGGCAAAGCATTCCGTACAGCGCGCGCCGCCTTCGGGCTCGTTTTCCAGCCCTTTCGCGGCCGCGCGAAAGGCGCCTTCGTCTCTGTCGGGGACGATCAGCTTCACATCCGAGCAGAAGGGGGCCTTTTCCAGCAGGTATTTCTGCCAGTAGAGCCGTTTTTCAAATTCCTCCGCGGGCAGGATGTTGGGATTGTAAAAGAAGACGGTCGTGTCGAAATACCGCGTGAGCAGCTCGAGAACGGCGCTTGAACAGGGGCCGCAGCAGCTGTGCAGCAGCAGTTTCGGCCGCGAGCCGCCCAACGCGGCGATCCGCGCTTCCATTTCCTTATAATAATTCACAGTCACGGATCGGCACCTCCGGCAAGAAAAACCGTTGACGAATCACGGCGGTACGGGATACAATAAACGGGAGAAAAAGGGAAGGGACGGTCATCTTTCCATGGATCAAAGACGCAGCAAGGAAAACTATTATCTCGATATCGCAGACGCGGCGCAGAAGCGCAGCACCTGCCTCCGCCGCCGTTTCGGGGCCACGATCGTCCGCGACGACGAGATCGTCGCCACCGGCTACAACGGCGCTCCGCGGGGCCGCCGCAACTGCACGGACCTGAATTACTGCGCGCGGGAGAGTCTCAACGTCCCCGCCGGTGAGCGGTACGAGCTCTGCCGCAGCGTACACGCCGAAGCCAATGCGATCATTTCCGCCTCGCGGCAGGATATGATCGGCGCGACTCTTTATCTGGTGGGCCGGGACGCGAAGACCGGGGAGTACTACCCCAATACCACGCCCTGCGCCATGTGCCGGCGCCTCATCATCAACGCGGGCATCAAGCAGGTCGTCTGCCGCGTCAGCGAAACAGAGTATACCACGACCCTGGTGCGCGACTGGGTCTATCTGGACGATTCCCTGCCGAAATAACGGCGCGCCGGTCCGTATCATGAGAAAAGCTCCCGCCCCTCAGGGCAGGAGCTTTTTTCTCGTCTTCAGTCGGTCACGTAAGGCAGAAGCGCGACCTGACGGGAGCGCTTGATCGCCTCGGTGAGCATCCGCTGATGATACGCGCAGGTGCCGGTGGTGCGGCGGGGCAGGATCTTGCTCCGCTCGGAGAGGTACTTGCGCAGCTTGGCGGTATCCTTATAATCGATAAACTGGGCCTTGTCCACGCAGAACTGGCAGACTTTCCTGCGCTTGCGGTTCTTCTGCGGACCGGCAGACTTATCAAAAGCCATGTTCAAAACTCCTTTCGTCAAAACGGCAGTTCGCCGTCGTCATCGCTCAGGTCTTCAAAGGCCCCGGGCGCGGGGTCGGCGCGGCGGACGCTGTCCTGAGATCCGCTGCGGCCGGAGGGGCTGTAGGAAGAACGTGCGGGCTGGTCGCCGTCATCCCGGCGCCGGCTGTCTCCGAAGTAGACGTTGTCGGCCACGACTTCGGCCGCGGTACGGCGGTTGCCGTCACGGTCGGTGTAATCCCGGATCTGCAGACGGCCCGAGACCGCGATCATGCTTCCCTTGGTGAAGTACTTGGAGACAAACTCCCCGGTCTGCCGCCAGGCGGAAACATTGATGAAATCGGTCTGCTTTTCGCCGTTCTCGCCGCGTCCATAGTCCCGGTCCACCGCTACGGTGAACGAAGCGACAGGGACGTTGGAAGCGGTGTAGCGCAGCTCGGGGTCACGGGTCAGGCGCCCCATGAGGACGATATGGTTCAGCATATCCTTCCTCCGGATCACTCAGCCCGCAGCGTGACCAAAGACCGGATCACGCCGTCGGTGATGCCCAGCACACGGTCCAGCTCCGCCGGGAACTCCGGGCCGGAGGTGAACTTGACCAGGACATAATATCCCTCGGTGAGATAGTTGATCTCGTAGGCCAGCTTGCGCTTGCCCCACTCGTCCATCTCGTCGATGGTGCCGTTCTGCTCGATGAGAGTCTTGAACTTTTCCACGACGCCCTGAGTCTCTTCCTCGGAAAGGTTGGGGTTGAGAACGTAAAGGACCTCGTACTTTTCGGTGGTCTTAGCCATTTATGATTGTCCTCCTTCTGGACTTCGGCCCCCCGTCGCGCGGGGAGCAAGGCGGTGATAACGAGTCTCTTACTTGAGCTCGACCTTGGCGCCGACGGCTTCCAGCTTGCCCTTGATCTCTTCGGCCTCTTCCTTGGTGACGCCTTCCTTGATCTTGGCGGGAACGCCTTCGACCAGAGCCTTGGCCTCGGCCAGGCCCAGACCCAGCATGCCGCGGACTTCCTTGATGACCTTGATCTTCTCGGCACCGAACTCGGTCATGACGACGTCGAACTCGGTCTTCTCCTCGACGGGAGCGGCAGCAGCGGCGGCGGCGGGAGCGGCAGCGGCGGCGGCGGAGACGCCGAAAGCCTCCTCCAGAGCGTGCACCAGGTCAGCCAGTTCCAGGACGGACAGAGCCTTGACTTCTTCGATAAGAGCGGTTACTTTTTCGCTAGCCATTGATGATTTCCTCCTAAATTAATCAGATGTGTTTGCCGATCACTCGGCGGCGGGCTCGGCGGACTCCAGGGAGCCGCCCTTCTGCTCCAGGATCTGGCCGAGAACGACGGCCAGGCTGGTGATGGGTGCCAGCAGAGTTCCGAACACCTTGGAATACAGGGCGTCCTTGCCGGGAAGCTGCGCGATCTCGTTGAGCTCGTCCAGGGAGAGGACCTTCCCCTCCATGAAGCCGCCCTTGATCTCGAACTTGCCGTTGAGCTTCTTGGCGTTCTCGCTGACGATGCGGATGGGAGCGATGGGATCGCCCTCGGTGGTGGCCAGAGAGGTGGTGCCGTTGAGCAGAGAGTCGAACTCGTTGAAATTGCACTTGTCCACGGCAAAGCGGAGCAGAGTGTTCTTCACGACGGTGTACTCGATGCCGGCGGCGCGCAGCTCGCGGCGCAGAGCGGTATCCTCAGCCACGTTGATGCCCTTGTAATCGACAAGGACGCCGGACGCGGCGTTGGAGATGCGCTGAGTCAGAGCTTCCACGATGGCCTGTTTCTCGCTGAGAACCTTTGCGTTAGGCAATGATTTCACCTCCGGGGTATATGTTTTCGCGCCCGAAAGAAAAGGTCCTTCCGCCGTAAAGACAGAAGGACACACAATTCGATCATCGTGCTTTCCTCGGCAGGATTTACGGCGGAACGCCACCTGCTGTCTTTGGAGCGCTCAGATATAATATCATCTCCCACGGATTTGTCAATACTTTTTTCTTGCTTTTTAGAGCAAATCGTTTAAGATAAAAGCGGCCCGAACGGGACGGCCCGCAGGCGGAGCATCCGCGGCAGCCCCGGCCCGCTCCGGCAAGTGCTGTATGTGAGGTGCCGTCATGCCCCACTCCCCGTCCAAAGGGAAAAAGTGGATAATCGCCGTGCTGATCGTCGTCTGCGCGATCGTTCTCGCGGGCGCCGCGCTGCTGATCCTCGGCGGGCGGGGCCTCTCCGCGCGCTATGACGACGCCGCGGCGCTCCTCTCGGAGTACGACGGATCGCAGACCCCCGCCCGATCGGTAAGGGACGACGGAAGCGTTGCCCTTCGTCTGACCAGGGAGGATCTGTACTGGTACGCGCGCAGATACGGCCTTCTCGACGATATCCGCGCCGATCTTTCCCGTCTGGGGATCGACTCGGCCGGGTTCAGGCTGTCCGACGGAAAGCTGACCGTCTATGCTCTGTACAAAACATGGGGGTTTCTTCCGCTGTCCTATCGGGCGTCCGTCGCGCTCTCGTGGGATAACGGACTGGTTCTGCAGACGGAAAAGCTCTCTTTCGGAAACCACCTGACGATCCCGCGCAGCCGATGGCCGGAGGTTTTTTCCCACCCCTATGTCATCCCCGGGCTCTCTGTCAGCCCGCGGGTGAAAGACGCTTATCCCGAGGGAGACGCGCTGATCCTCGTCCATGAGGGACTGGCCTCCTCTCTGGAGGGCTCACTGCGGCCCGACGCCGGGCTCCTTCACACCATGGCGCTGTACGGAGTCGGATCCGGCGATGAGCTTGTCGAGTCGTTCGTACGCTCGCGCGGCGATGTGGAGATCCCGGACTGGGAGATCCGCGCCCTCCTGTCCGCCGACGAACGGGAAAACGCTTTCGCGGAGCTTCTCTCTTTGTGTGACCGCGATTCGGTCCGCCGGCTGTACGAGGATACCGATCCCCTTACCGCGGATATGCTTCGCGACCCTCTGCTCCGCGAGGTCGAGAGTCTCGTTTTGGAACGGGAGGCTGTCCTCACGGCGGAACAGTCGAAATACGAAAAGCTGCTTTCGGCCGTTCGCGAGAGCTATAAGAGCGGCGGGCTGTCTGTCTCCGAAACCGGATTTGTCAGCGTGTCCACCGGTCAGCCGCTTGATCCGGCTTCGCTGACCCAGCTGTCTGCCACGGCCACCGACTGCCGCGTCGTGTTTCTCTACGGCTCATTGGGCGGCGGAGAATTCTGTTCCCGTGACATGCCGTTTTTCTCCGCCGTTCCGCGGACCGGAAAGAAGGTCATGGAGGGTCTGCTCTCACCGGACACAGCCTATGATCTGGGCGTGGCGCTCCCCTCCGAGAGCGGCGTCCCGCTTCTCCTGTACCGCCGTGCCGACGACACCTTTGTTCTGCGCGAGATCGGAGAGGAACGATTCGTGTCCCTTCTGGTAGAACGCGAGACGCCCGTCCTGGACACGGATCTTCTGGCTCCGCCCTCCGGTACGATAGAAAGAAACGCAGGTGAGGGCTGGTCGGGCGCGGTGATCCTGACGGCGCCTGAAGTCCCTCCCGCCCCTGCTTCCTGAAAGAACGACCGAGCGCCCCGTCCGCAACGGACGGGGCGCTCGGTCAATATATACGCTCAAAGCGCCGGGATGATATCCCTGATGATGTGCGCGATGGCGTGGTCGTTGTTGGACGCGGTGACAAAGCGGCAGACCTTTTTGATCCCCTCGTCGGCATTGGCGGGAGCCACGGCCACATCGGCGGCCATGAGCATCTCGTAGTCGTTCCAGTAATCGCCCACGGCTATAAAGGTCCGCCCCGCCAGACCGGGATCGGCGCGCAGGGAATCAATGGCGGTCCCTTTGCTGGCGTTCACGGGCAGCAGCTCGTAATACGTCAATACCCCGGCCACGTCCGTGGTGCCGGGAACGATGCGGTAATCCCTGCCGTTTCCGGCTTCAAGGGCTGCGTGTACCTGCTCCTTTATGTCCTCCGGCGAGAAAAACATACATTTATATACGTCTTCCCCCTCCTGTTTTTCCGGTGTGGAGAAGAAGCACGGCTCGTGGAGGGAAAGGAACGGCCGGTTTGCCTGTGACTCCGGCGTGATATAGACGATCCCCGCCGGCGTATACAGCTGCACGTCGCAGCGGGGGAATTCCGCCATGACCCGCCGTATCACCGGGTCGACGCCCCGGCGGGGGATGGTGACCGTATACAGATACTCGCCCGTCCCGAAATCATAGACCGCCGAGCCGTTGATCGTTACCGACGGCGCGTTGGTAATGTTCTCCCGGACATAGGTCATCGCGTTTCGGGGTTCTCTCCCGGTGGAAATGGCGAATTTACCGCCCAGGGCTTTGTATTCCTCTATGGCCAGACGGTTCTCGGAGCTGATCTCCCCGCGGGAGTCGAACAGAGTTCCGTCCAGATCGGAAAAGATAACGGTTTGATCGCAGCGCATGGATTCTCCTCCGTTGACGGCCGGGCGCGCCCGGGCGGCGGGTAACGCCTCCGCGAAACACGGTCCGAACCTGTAATACCGTTTACTAATAGTATCAGCCCCCATCGATTTTTTCAACCGAAGCCGGATACGGCATATGTTCCAAATTCCTCCCCCGGGAGCCGCCGGGTTTTGGTTCTTATTGACATCGGAGCCGTGTTGGCCTATAATGCGATGCGTGGGAAATCGGGTTTGAAGCCCTTCCCCGTTTCATCGGCTTCCTGCCGACGAATAATAAAAATGGAGGAAACAGAAATGAAAAAAACGATCGCTCTGCTTCTGGCTGTGGTGATGGCTCTCGGACTGATCGCCTGCGGTAAGAGTGAGCCCGCCAAGACCGAGGAGCCCGCCGCGGCCGCCGAGCCTGCGGCCGAACCCGCCGCCGAGCCCGCTGCCGAGCCCGAAGCGCCCGCGGAAGTTTCCGGCACCCTTACCATTTACTCTCCCCACGACTCCGACCCCCTGAACGACGGCGTTGCCGCCTTTGAGGCCGCCTATCCCAACGTTCACGTCGAGGTCATCGCCGACGGCACCTCCAACCTGGTCAACAAGATCAACGCGGAGAAGGCCAATCCCATTGCCGACGTGCTGTGGGGCGGCGGCGCCGACACTCTGGCCGCTTACAAGGACGTGTTCCAGCCCTACAAGCCCAGCTCCATCGATCTGATCGACCCGAGCCTGTACGACGCGGAATACTACTGGATCGGCGAGTCCCCGCTGCCTATGGTGTTCATCGCCAACACCAACGCCATCCCCGAGGATAAGATCCCCCAGACCTGGGCCGACCTGGCTGAGTTCGACACCGATACTTACGGAAAGATCGCCATCGCCGATCCCGTAGCCTCCGGTTCCGCCTTCACTCAGCTGTGCACGATCCTCTTCCTGTTCGGCGATGAGGCCGACGACTATGCCGCCGGCTGGGAAATGGTCGCCAAGATCCTGCCCAAGCTGGAAGTCAAGAACTCCTCCTCCCTGGCGCATAAGGACGTCTTCGGCGGAGAGAACGCCGTGGGCATCACCCTTGAGAAAGCCGCCATCAAGTACACCGACGACTTCATGAAGGTCGTGTACCCCGCCGACGGCACCTCCGCCGTGCCCGACGGTGTGGCCATCGTCAAGGACTGCCCGAACAAGGAGCTGGCCGAGCTGTTCGTCGAGTTCGTTCTGGGCTACGACTGCCAGGTCCGCCAGAATGCCGAGTGGGGCCGCCGCCCCATCCGCAGCGACGTGGAGCCCAAGGGTCTGTGCCCGCTGAGCGACATCAAGCTGATGAACTACAACTTCGATTATGCCGCCAACAACGCCGCCGCCATCAAGGAGCAGTGGCAGGATCTGCTGGTCGGCTGAGTCCCTGCAGGCGCATCGCTTCATTCCCGGCAGGGGGGATCCCCGGATCTCCCCTGCCTTTTTGATAACCATAAGGCCGCAGCCTTTTCGCTCTGACAGGATCCGGCGTCTTCTGCCGCCGGATCCTTTGAGCGCGAAAGATCAATACGAGGAGAGGATGATCAAATATGAGCAACGCTGTCATCATCAAGGATGCCGTTAAGAAATACGGGGATTTCATAGCCCTCAAAGGGGTCAGTCTGGACATCCGTGAGGGCGAGTTTTTCACGCTGCTGGGTCCCTCCGGCTGCGGAAAGACCACTCTTCTGCGCATGATCGCCGGTTTCAACTCCATCGAAGGCGGCGAGTTTTATTTCGGCGACCGGCTGATCAACGCCGTTCCCGCGCACAAACGCGACATCGGCATGGTGTTCCAGAACTACGCGATCTTCCCTCACCTGACGGTGGCGGAAAACGTGGCATACGGCCTTAAGGCGCGCAAGGTGCCCGCCAGTGAGATCGCCCCGAGAGTAGCCGAAGCCCTGGAGCTGGTGCAGATCGCCCATCTGTCCAAACGCAAGCCCAACGAGCTTTCCGGCGGCCAGCAGCAGCGCGTGGCGCTGGCGCGGGCTTTCGTTATCGAGCCGAGCGTTCTGCTCATGGATGAGCCCCTTTCCAACCTGGACGCCAAGCTCCGCGTCCAGATGCGCACCGTGATCAAGAAGCTTCAGCGCAAGCTGGGCATCACCACGATCTATGTCACCCACGATCAGGAGGAGGCTCTGGCCATTTCCGACCGGATCGCGGTCATGATCGGCGTGAGCAATTTCCTCGACTGCACGGTGCGGGAAAACGGCGAGGTCACGATCGAGAACGAGCTGACCATCCGCGTGCCGCTGAAAAAGCCTTACAGCGGAAAGGCCACCCTTTCCGCCAGACCCGAGCAGCTTTTCTTCGCCCGGGACGGCATGCCCGGCGAGGTGCAGTTCTCCACGTTCCTCGGCGACTTTATCGAGTATGAGGTCCGCCTTGCCGACGGCCAGCAGCTGACGGTCAACGAATATACCAAGGACACGACCACGGTCCACGAAAACGGGGAAAAGGTCTTCCTGAATTTCGATCCCGAGCGGATCAGCGTCTATGAGGCGGAATCCGAGGAGGTCATCACATGCTGAAGCGGAAAAACACCACCATACCCTGGTATATGGACCCCTGGGTATGGGTCAAAGCCATGGTGTTTGTGATCTTCATCCTGTTCCTGATCTGGCCGTTCTCATCCATCATCACAAACGCCTTCAAGAGTTCCAAGGTCGACGGACTGACGCTTGCCAACTTCCGGAAGTTCTTCACCAAAAAGTATTATTACGGAGCGCTGTGGAACAGCGTGAGCGTGTCGGTCGTGCCGTCGTTTTTCGCTATTGTTCTCGGCGTTCCCATGGCGTACCTGATGACCCGCTACAACGTCTGGGGCAAAAAGCTCTGGCATGTTCTGGCGATCCTCTCTCTGATGAGCCCGCCGTTCCTCGGAGCCTACGCCTGGATCATGATGTTCGGCCGCGCCGGCAGCGTGACACTGTTCCTGGCCAAATACGGCGTCACGATCCCGACGATCTACGGCTTCGGCGGCATTGCGGCCGTACTGACTCTCAAGCTTTACCCCTATATTTATATGTATACCTCCGGCGCCATGGAGAGCATAGACAGTTCTCTGGAGGAATGCGCCGAAAACCTCGGCAGCGGCAAGCTGCGCCGTTTCTTCACCGTTACGATGCCGGTGGTCACGCCGTCGATCACGGCCGGCGCTCTGGTGGTGTTTATGAGCGCTCTGGCCGATTTCGGCACCCCCATGCTTCTGGGCGGCCAGGATTTCCGTACGCTTCCGGTGCTGATATACAATGAGTATCTGAGCGAGACGGGCGGCAACGGCAATCTCGCCAGCGCCATTTCGATCATCATCGTGATCATCACTCTTCTGATGCTTCTGGTACAGAAGATCTACGTGGGCCGCCGGAATTATATCATGAGCGCACTCCGTCCGCCGAAGATCACGGAGGTCCACGGCTTCCGGCGTTTCCTGGTCACGCTGCCCGTGTTCCTCATCAGCTTCATTTCCTTTCTCCCCCAGATCGTAGTGTGCGCCAGTTCTTTCCAGCACACGAACTACTCCAGCTTCACCGGCGGCTTTACCTTTGAAAACTACTCCAACCTGGGAACAAGGCTGTGGTCTTCCCTGCGCAACACGTTCACCTATTCCTCCATTGCCATGGTGTTCATTGTGCTCATCGGCATTCTGATGTCCTACGCCATCGTGCGCAAGAAGGGAAAGACCGGCGGCCTTCTCGACATGCTGCTGATGGCGCCGTATGTGATCCCCGGCTCGGTGCTCGGCCTGTGCTACATCGTCACCTTCAACCAGAAGCCGCTGATCCTCACCGGAACCGCCGCGATCATCATCATCTCCTATGTCATCCGCAAGCTGCCTTACACCGTCCGAAGCGCCAGCGCGTTCCTGATGCAGATGGATCCCAGCGTGGAAGAGGCGTCCATCAATCTGGGCGTGGCGCCGATGAGGACCTTCTGGAAGGTCACGGCCCGGCTGATGCTTCCGGGCGTGTTCTCCGGAGCCATCCTCTCCTGGGTCACCTGCATCAACGAGCTGAGCTGCTCGATCATGCTGTCCTCGGGGCGCAACAATACGCTGACCATTGAGGCGTATACGAACATTGTGCGCAACAGCGTCGGCTCGGGCGCTGCTCTCTCGGCGATCCTCACGGTCACCAGCGCGGTGATCCTGCTTCTGGCACTCAAAGCTACGAAAGGAAAAATCAGCGTCTGACATGATCAAAAACATTGTATTCGATATGGGGATGGTCCTGATCCGCTTCGATCGTCAGGTTTTTCTCGACCACGCGGGCGTGACCGATCCCGATGACAGGGAGCTGCTTCTCCGTGAAGTGTTCCTTTCACTGGAGTGGTCCCGTATGGACCGCGGTTCTCTCACCGACGCGGAGGCGGCGGAGATCATCTGCCGCCGGGTCCCCGAAAGGCTGCACGACGCCGTATGGAAGCTCGTCACCTTCTGGGACCGCCCGATCCTGGAGGTCGACGGAATGTGCGAGCTGGTCGCCGAACTCAAGGCCAACGGCTACGGGATCTACCTGCTGAGCAACGCCAGTCTCCGTCAGCACGAGTACTGGCCCAGGATCCCGGCCAGCCGGTATTTTGACGGCACACTCGTTTCCGCGGATGTGAAGCTGGTTAAGCCGCAGCCTGAGATCTACCTGCTTCTGTGTCAGAAGTTCCGCCTGCGCCCGGAGGAGTGCTTTTTCATTGATGACGCCACGCTGAATGTGGAGGCGGCGTTCCTCTGCGGGATGCAGAGCGCCGTGTTCCACGGGGACGCCGCCGAGATCCGCCGCAAGCTGGCCGATGCCGGCGTCCGCGTCCGAACCGATATTTGACTTTTTTCCGGATCCCGGGGACCGTTTCGAGCGGTCTCCGGAAATATTTTTTAAAAAATATTAATTAGGTACCTTGACAATTGGATTGCGGCGGTGTATATTGTCACATTCCTCACCCGACAACGGTTCCGGTGAAGGCTGCGGAAACGTGGACTGCGAGTACCGCGACCGCTGCGACCGAACCGGAGAAAACTGTCTCCGCCACGGCCGCGGACACGAAGAGGGACAGCCCTTCGACGCTCCCGGCCCCCGCTTCCGCGAGGGAGCGGACGGAGGTCATCCCTGCCGCATCTGCGAGTATTTTTATGAGTGCGACCACAGCGGAAAGGACTGCCGCCGCGGCCCCGACGGGGAAGGTCGGGGATCCGGCCGCCGCGGTCACGGAAAAGGTCGCGGCTCCGAGGGCCACGGGCCGCACGGTCACGGCGACGAGCGCGGCTTCGAGGGCCGCGGACCGCACGGTCACGGAGGCGAGCGCGGCTTCGAAAGCCGCGGACCCCACGGTCACGGCGACGAGCGCGGCTTTGAAGACCACGGGCCCCTCGGTCACGGGGAAAGGCCCGCTCTTGAGGACGATTCTCTTCGTTCCCTGCTGATCCGCGCCGCCCAGTCAATGCACCATCCCCGTGCCGGAGCCAGCCAGGAGCTGGTGCTGAGGATCCTGGACAGGGAAGGCTCTCCAGACCAGCAGTTCCTCCTCCGTGAGCTGCGTGTCCGGCCCGGCAGCCTGAGCGAACTGCTCGGAAAGCTGGAACAGAAGGGCCTGATCGAGCGCGAGCGCTCCGAATCCGACCGCCGGCGGGTCATCGTCCGGCTGACGGAAGCGGGCAGACAGGCGCTGACTCCCGGCGAGATCTCCGCAGACGATCCCTTCGCCGTCCTCACCGACGAAGAGCAGACCGCGCTGCGCGCCCTGCTGGGAAAAGTGCTCGGACTCTCCGACTCTGAAGAAAAAGCGCCCGGACTCTCCGACTCCGAAGAAACGGAGTGAGCCTCTTCCCGTCACAACGGCCGGATAAAGAGTAAACCGCCGCGGTAACCCGCGGCGGTTTTTCTTGCCCGAAAACAGAGCTCTCTGCTATAATGGTTTTCAGACGATCAACACGGATAAGGAAGGGATCAAAATGGATCTGCAAACGGTAAAAAAGAATCTGGAAGCCAAAGGCTACCGGGTGTCCTGTTTTGAGTCATCCCGCGCAGCCGCCGCGTATCTCAACGGCCGGATCGACGGAGTCAGTGTGGGCTTCGGCGGCAGCATGACGGTGCAGGAGATGGGCCTGTACGATATGCTGGCGGCGCACAACGAGGTTTTCTGGCACTGGCGGGTCCCCGAAGGGAAATCGCCAGATGAACTGCGCGCTGAGGCCGCCGTATCCGATGTTTACATCTCCTCTGTCAACGGTCTGGCCGAGACGGGAGAGATCGTCAACATCGACGGCAGCGGCAACCGTGTAGCTTCC
>CACXMX010000004.1 GCA_902768805.1 Oscillospiraceae bacterium | reverse complement strand
TACTTTACCGACGGCGACGGAGCCTATCCTCACCGGGGCCCGGATTACGACGTGGCCTTTATTTTCCCCGACCGCGAATCCCTGCGCGTGAACCTGCCCGGCTGGATCACCCCTCTGTGTCTGGAACCATAAGATCGGAGAACGGATATGAACATACAGCAAGCCAAATACGAGATCATCCGCACGTTCCGCGCCTATACGGCGCGCCGGGACGACGGCGAGTACCGCATCAGCCCCGACAAGCAGCGGCCCATCCTGCTCATAGGGCCGCCGGGCATCGGGAAAACCGCCATCATGCGTCAGATCGCCGAGGAGACCGGCGCGGGGCTGGTGGCCTATTCCATGACCCATCACACGCGGCAGAGCGCCATAGGTCTGCCGTTCATCTCCAGGCGCGACTACGGCGGGCGGGAGTATTCCGTCACCGAGTACACGATGAGCGAGATCGTAGCCTCCATTTACGATTACATGGCCGCCACGGGAAAAACCGCCGGGATCCTGTTTCTCGACGAGATCAACTGCGTCTCCGAAACGCTCGCTCCCGTGATGCTGCAGCTCCTGCAGAACAAGACCTTCGGCACTCACCGGCTTCCCCCGGACTGGATGATCGTCGCCGCGGGCAACCCGCCCGAGTATAACAAATCCGTCCGGGAGCTGGACATGGCCACTCTGGACCGCGTCAAAAACATGGATATCGCCGCGGACCTCTCCGTGTGGCAGGCATACGCTCTCCGGCAGAACATCCATCCGGTGATACGCACCTACCTCACGGTCTATCCCGAGCACTTTTACAACATTACCGACTCTGACCGCGGCCGGCTGTTCGTCACGGCCAGGGGCTGGGAGGATCTGAGCTGCATCCTTCTCTCCTATGAGGAGGAGGGGGAGAGCGTCGACGAGGAGTTCTTCCTTCAGTATCTCCAGCACGACGAGATAGCCCGCTCCTTCGCGCTGTACTACGACCTGTTCCGCCATTTCAGCGGCGAGGGCTCCCTTGCGGACCGCCTTGCCTCGGACCCGGAAAAGCTCGCGTCCTTCTCCGCCACCGAGTGCATGGCGGCAGCCGCCATGCTCTTCAATCCGATCCGGTCCGCCGGCCGGGAACGTTTTGAGGCGATGCGGACCCTGGAGCGGCGGGAGGAACAGCTGCGTCCCGCGCTCGCTGAGTGTGATTTTGAAGATGAGATGAAAAAAGACGCCTATTTCCGCGCCCGCCGCGGTGAGCTGGATGTGCGCGCCGCGCACGGCGTGATCAGGCCGGAGGAGGAGTTCCGGGAGCGCCGGGTGCTCGACACCCTCGAGCGCGACGCCGGCAGCTGGCTCAAAAGCGGAAAGAGCGAACCCTTCTCCGTTTATGAACGCCGCCTGATCGACGAAGAGCGGACACGGCTGGATGCGGAGGCAAAAAGGATCCTCGCCGATATCGGCGAGGCGTACCGGGTCCTGGAGCTGTGTCCGCGCGGCCGCAGCGCCCTGCTGTACCTTACCACGGATCTCGGGGGCGACGAGGCTCTCTCGGAGCTGCTCAGAGACTATGAGTGCGAGCCCTGGCTGCGCTACGGCAGGGAGCTTCTGAAAGAGGAATGATCACGTTAAGAAAAAGAGGATCTGCGCCGGGCAGATCCTCTTTTCGGTTTTCTTCTTCGATCCGGGCGTGAGCCTTTTCCGGTTCAGGAGAGGATATCCTCAAAATACCGCTCGACCGTTTCCGGCGTATCCCGGCATCCGTCCGCGAACCACCACTTCACGGTCTCTATGAAGGTCCCGGAATACAGGCCCGTGTACAGCTTCTCCGGTACGGAGATCCTTTTTGTTTTCAGCTTTTCACGGATCTCGTCTCCGAGTTCTCTTTCAAACCACCGCCGGAAGTACTCCCAGAACAGCTCCGCGCTTTCTCCGGAAAACAGCCTTCCGAACCGCTTCTGATCCTCCTTCAGATGAAAAAGGATATGGGTCAGCCTCTCGGTGAGCGTGTTGGGAGAGTGCGAGAAGTCGTGATCGGCCTCTCTGCCCGGGTTTTCATCAAAAATATGGGAAAACAGATCCGTGCATATGGCGTCGAGCACGCTGTCCTTCGTCTCAAAATGGGCATAGAACGTTGAGCGGCCGATGTCCGCCCGATCTATGATATCCTGGACGGTGATCTGCGCGTAGCGCTTTTTCGAAACCAGATCCTCGAAAGCGGCGAACACGGCTTTTCTGGTTTTCTGCCGGCGTCTGTCCATTCTGTCTCCTACTCCTTTTCATCGCGGTATCGCAGCAGCATCGCCGCGTTGACCACCACGAACACCGATCCGAAGTTGTGCCACAGCGCCCCCGTGACCGGAGTCAGCACCCCCGCCGCCGACAGGACGACCGCCGTGATGTTGATGATCATGGACGCGATAATGTTGGTTTTCACCTTCTGCATGACCTTTTTCGTCAGAGACAGCAGATAAGGCACGCGCTTGATATCGTCGCTCACCAGCACGGCGTCCGCGGACTCGATGGCGATATCGCTGCCGATCCCGCCCATGGCGATCCCGGCGTCCGCCGCGGTCAGCGCGGGAGCGTCGTTCACGCCGTCGCCGATCATGCAGATCGGCTCGGCGCCGAGCGCGTACTGCCTGATGATCTCCATCTTGTCCTCGGGAAGCAGTTCGGAACGCACGTCGGTGATCCCGACCCGGGCGGCTATCGTCTCGGCGGCGCGCGCGTTGTCGCCGGTCAGGAGCATCGGCGTCACGTTTTCTTCCAGCAGTCTCCCCACGACAGACGCCGCGTCCGGGCGGACCTCGTCCGCCAGAGCAAGGAATCCCGCCGGCTCCCCGTCGACGGCGAGCCAGATCA
Source organism: Oscillospiraceae bacterium (assembly GCA_902768805.1). GTDB lineage: Bacteria > Bacillota > Clostridia > Oscillospirales > Oscillospiraceae > Apopatocola. Next base: position 56,859 of record CACXMX010000004.1, on the reverse strand, counting down.
CCGTAGCCCCGGACCGATAGCAGCGTTCCGCTCGGTCATCGGCAGCCGGCAGCTCCACGCCTTCCGCGCGCATGAAGTCCGCCTTGCCCGCCAGCACGTTTCTGCCCTCGACCCGCGCGGAGATCCCGCGCCCGGCGATCATCCTGAAGTTCTCCGCCTTCGGGAGGGCGCCGTCCCAGCTCTCCGCGATCGCCATGCCGAGAGGATGCTCGGAGAGCTTCTCGGCGGACGCCGCGAGGCGATGGATGTCTTCTTTTCCGAATCCCCCGCTCAGGCTGACGACCTCGGTGACCCGGGGTTTTCCCACGGTAAGGGTCCCGGTCTTGTCGAAGGCGACCCTTTTGATCTTTGAGAGCCGCTCGAGCGCGTCTCCGGAGCGGATGATCATGCCGTACCGGGCGGCGTTTCCTATCCCCGCCAGGATCGCCGTGGGGGTGGCCAGGATGAAGGCGCAGGGGCAGAATACCACCAGCACCGTCACCGCTCTCATGAATTCTCCCGTAAAGATCCAGGTCGCGACAGCGCAGGCGAACGCCGCCGCCACGAGCCGTGTCGCCCATTTGTCGGCGAGGGTCACGACGGGCGCCTTGTTCTCCTCCGCCTCCTCGGCCAGACGGATCATCCTCTGCAGCGCGGAATCTCCGCTTTCCCGGTCGGCCCTCATCAGGAACGTGCCGAAGCGGTTGACCGTCCCGCTGCTGACCGTGTCGCCGGCCCCTTTGTCCACGGGGATGCTCTCCCCCGTCATGACGGACTGGTCCACGGTCGTTTCCCCTTCCGTGATCGTACCGTCCGCGGGGATCGTCTCTCCCGCCAGCACGCGGATCATATCGCCGACGCGGATCTCCTCGACGGGGACTTCGCACTCTTCCCCTTCGCGTATCACGTGGGCCTTCTGCGGGCTCAGACGGATGAGCTTCTCTATGCTCTCACGGGCCTTGCCGGAGGTATAATCCTCCAGAAGAGAGCCGATCTGCATGATCAGCGCCACCTCGCCGGCCGCGAAGAACTCTCCGGTGACGACGGAAGCGACAAGGGCCATGGCCACCAGGACATCCGCCTTTATATCGTGCTCAAATACCACGCCCCGGAAAGCGCCGACAAGGATCGGCACGCCGCACAGGATGATCGCCGCCCACGCGATATCGAACGGCAGAACGTCCTTCATCACGCCGGTGATGCTCAGAATAAGGGAAACCGCGGAGATCAGCGCGAATGCCGATGTCAGTTTGGTCTCGTTTTCAAGCCATCTGCTCAAAGTATACCACCTCCGGCCGGATTTCGGAACAGATTATTTGTTTCAAAACACTTTGTCCGGAGTTATCATAAGCTATCCCGCGCAAAAGCGGAATGGTCAGTGCGTTCCTGCCGTTCCGTACCGAACAAAACCGGGAGATTGTACGGTATGCCGCTGCCCCGCAATGCCGCTTTATACAGGAAAACCGGACCGCAGCATCAGCGGCGGTCCGGGCGAGCGTGATGGGTGATCGATGTCTCCGGAGGGCTCTATCCGATCTCTTTTTTCTCGTATATCCTCACGGATACGGCCCATGAGAGAGCGAAGAGTCCGGCGGCGGCCAGTGTGAGCGTCCAGGCCGGGATCCGAAGCGGCAGCCCCGACAGATCGAAGTTTTCGCCCGCGAGGGACATCAGGCCGATCATCAGTCCCATGATCAGGAAGATCACGATATAGCGGCCCTTGTCCGCGCCGAATTTATAGGCCACCGGAAGCAGCACCGAAGGGACTGTCAGAGCGGCCGCCATGCACACCGCCACGGCCTCAATGATCCCGCCGCTCTCAAAGCCCCGCACCGTTCGCAGCGCAAAGCACGCCGCGCCTGTCGCCGTGCCGAAAAGGATCAGCAGCAGCATGAACACATAGCGCGCGCCGATCACCGTCCTGCGGCTCACCGGGAGGGTGAGGGCAAAGCGGTCCCATTTTTCCCGGGTGTCCAGATTGATCAGCGTGGAGCCGAGCGTCGAGGGCAGGACCACCAGATACGGAACATAGAACCCGGTGTTCTCCGCAAATACCGTAACGACGGCGAATATCGCCATGATCAGGAAGATCATGCGAAGGGAACCCACGGTTGTATAGAGATCTTTTCGAAGCAGCGCCTTCATTCAGTCCATCTCCTTTACCATCATCACGAACAGTTCTTCGATCCCCACCGGGGAGAGCTCCGCTCCCCCGCTCACCGACTCGCGCCGAACGACGGCCGTTACCCCGTAGGGCGTCTGCGTTTTGTGAAGGACCTCCGCGCCGCCCAAAGCGGCAAATTCCTCCTCCGTCCCGCGAAACACCCCGTATTCCGCGGCGAGCGCGTCCTTTTCTTCAAAGACGATCAGCTTTCCCTTATGGAGGAAGGCGATGTAGTCGCACAGCCGTTCCAGATCCGAGACGATGTGCGAGGAGATCAGGATCGAGTGCTCCTCATCGCGGGTGAACTCCATCAGGATATCCACGACCTCGTCGCGCACCACCGGATCCAGCCCGTTGGTCGCCTCGTCCAGGATCAGAAGCTTCGCGTTGTGGGAGAGAGCCGCGGCCAGCGAAAGCTTCATTTTCGTGCCGTTGGAGAGTTCCGAGAACTTTTTGTCCGCGGGGACCGCGAAGCGCCGCAGAAGGTCCTCCCAGGCGCTCCGGTCCCAGCCGGTATAGGCGTCGGCCAGCACGCGGCCGATCTGTTTGGCGTTGAGGTATGCCGGCAGACCGGGTTCGTCGAGCACGACGCCGATGTCGTTTTTCAGCGCCGCGTCCGCCGTGCGTCCCAGCAGGCGGATCTGTCCGCTGTCGGGACGGATCAGGTCCATCAGCAGCCGGATCGTGGTGCTTTTCCCCGCTCCGTTTTCCCCGATGAGCCCGACGATGCACCCTCCGGGCACGGTGAAGCTGATGTTGTCCAGGGTAAATCCGGGATACTTTTTCGTAAGTCCGCTGATCTCTATGGCGTTCATGTTTCTTCCTCCCAAATCAGGCGGAGCATTTCCGCGGTCTCCCGCTCGCTGAGCGAGCAGGCTTTTGCCAGGCGCGCCGCCTCCGAAAGATGCTCCTCCACTTTGCGCAGATCGTCTTCGCGCAGCAGTTCTTTGTTCAGCGGAGCGACAAAGCAGCCCTTGGCCGGGACCGTATAGATCAGCCCCTCCCGCTCCAGCTCCTCATAGGCGCGTTTGGTGGTGATCACGCTGATCTTCAGATCCTTGGCCAGGCTGCGGATCGACGGCAGCGCCTCATCCTCCGCAAGCGCTCCGCTGACGATCTGGTCCCGGATCTGCGTCCAGATCTGGTCGTAGATCGCCACGCCGCTCCTGTTGTCGATAAAAACGTTCATACGCAGGCCTCGCATATGTTTACTGTGTATGTACAGTATATACAGTAGATACAGTTTTGTCAACCCCGATCTCGCGTCTTCCGAAAAAAAAACGCCCGGGTGTCCGGGCGATATAATCTGTCGAAAAAGTCTCACAGTGTTCGACGCTCAGCGGCGAATAAGATTGTAATCTGTTTTTGCGGCAGCTTCGCCGCCTCAAAAACACCAAAAGGCGAGCATTGTGAGCCCTCGCGCCGACCAAACGCGGCGGCTCTGACGCGACGCCGCGTGCGATTGCGCGAGTATTCTCGATTGAGAGCCCAGCGAAGCGGGTCTCAATCGAAGCGTGTCGAGTTTTTCGACACGCTCGATCGCCCGGTCGTCCGGGCGATAAAGCTGTTTATGGGTCCTTCACGACATATTGGCGAAGCGTTCCACGGCCTTGGTGAAGCTTCTGACCGTCTCGTCGGCGTCGCCGCGCTCGATGCCGTCCCTCACACAGTGCTGTATATGACCTTCCAGCACCACCTGTCCGCACTTGTGCAGCGCGGACTTCGCCGCGTTGATCTGAGCGAGGATATCTTCACAGGGCACATCCTCATCCACCATGCGGTCTATGGCCTTTACCTGTCCCATGACCTTGGCCAGTCTCCGGTGCAGATTCTCGGCGTCCATGCACTGTTTCATTCATTCTTTCCGCCTTTCCTATGATTCTTTCCACGTGATTCTATCTTTTTTGCGATTTTTTGTCAATGTCGGCGCCTGTGTGGACAGGCGGCGAACAATCTGATATAATGACGTCGGTCAATAACCGGCTTTCGGGCCGCTGCAAAGGAGAGCAGTCATGCGCAGGCACGTAAAAAACAATGTAAGCTGGATCGGTTATGTGGATTGGGAGCTGGAGACCTTCCACGGCCATGAGTACAACACCAAGCGCGGCTCCAGTCAGAACGCTTACCTTATCGAAGAGGAGAAGACGGTCCTGATCGACACGGTCTGGACCCCGCACCGCGACGTTTTTATCGACAATCTTGAAAAGGAAGTCGGTCTGGACAAGATCGACATGATCGTGGTCAACCACGGCGAGCGCGATCACAGCGGAACGCTTCCCGCCCTGATGGAGAAGATCCCGAACACCCCCATTTACTGCACGGCGAACGCCGTCAAGAGCCTGGAGGGCCAGTACGGCAAACGCGGCTGGGATCTGCATGTGGTCAAAACCGGCGACACGCTGGACGTCGGCAACGGCAAGCAGCTCATCTTCATCGAGATGCGCATGCTCCACTGGCCCGACTCCATGGCCGCCTACCTGACCGGCGACAACATCCTCTTCTCCATGGACGCTTTCGGCCAGCACTTCGCCTCGGCGGAGCTGTTCAACGACCTGGTCGACCGGAACGTTCTTTACGACGAGGCGCTGAAGTATTACGCCAACATTCTCAACGCCTTCTCCCCCATGGTGAAGAAAAAGCTGCCCGAGATCGCGGCGCTGAATCTTCCCATCGACATGATCTGCCCGTCTCACGGCGTGATCTGGCGCGACGACCCGATGCAGATCGTGGAGCAGTACGCGCGCTGGTGCGACGATTACAAGGAAGACCGTGTCACCGTGGTCTACGATACCATGTGGGAGGGAACGGCGAAGATCGCCCACGCCATCGCCGATGAGATCAAGGCGCAAAGCCCCGGCACGGTCGTAAAGGTGTATCACATCCCCACCTCCGACCAGACCGAGATCATGGGCGAGGTGTTCCGCTCCAAGGCCATCGCTCTGGGCTCCCCCACCGTTATCAACGGGATGCTCTTCAGCGTGGCCGGCTGGCTGGACCACGCGCGCGCCCTGAAGTTCAAGGGCAAGAAGGCGGCTGCCTTCGGCTGCTACGGCTGGAGCGGCGAGAGCGTGAAGCTGATGCAGGCAAAGCTCTCCGAGATCGGCTTCGACGTGATCGAGGAAAACGTCCGCGCCAACTGGAACCCCGCCGAGGCGGATTACGCCGCGATCCCAGCGCTGGTGAAGAATCTTCTGGCCGAATGACCCTTCATAAGCAAAAAACCTTCCGCTCCGGACCGGAGCGGAAGGTTTTTTATTTCACCGACCGTGAGGCGAGAAAGGTCGGAATGTTCATCTCATGGAGTCTGCCTTCCCCGTTGGTGTCCTCATAGAGCTCCAGCAGGGTGAAGCCCGCGGCGAGCTGCCCGCCGAGCTGCTCGGTGATCGTGTGGGAAAACTGCATCCCGCTGTCCGTGGCCTCCAGCTGCCGCCGATGCTCCGGGTTTGTCAGCGGATCAAAGGGAAGGGAGTTGACGATCCTTGTCTCCGTATCGTCTGTGATATAGTTTACATAATGGTCCATCCCCGCCAGCAGCGTTCCGCCGGGCCTGAGAACCCGGAAGCACTCGCGCCAGATGGGCTCCACCTCGCGGACATAGCAGTTGGAGACCGGATGGAATATGAGATCGAAGCTTTCGTCCGCGAACGGCAGGGGTTTCGTCATGTCCGAGCGGACGATGTCGATCGCGTAACCCTCCCGTTCCGACACCGCCCGCTCGCTCTCCAGCTGGCGGGACGAGTAATCCAGAACGGTGCATTCCGCGCCGAGAGCCGCGAAGACCGGCATCTGCTGCCCGCCCCCGGAGGCAAGGCCCAGCACTTTCTTTCCGTGCAGATCCCCCAGCCACGCGCGCGGCACGGGCTTTGTGGGCGTGAGAAACACCTCCCACTCTCCCCTTTTCGCTTTTTCGAAGGACTCATGGCTGATGGGGATGCCCCATTCCCAGCCCTCGTCGATCCACCGGTCGATGGTGCTCGCGTTTATATCGGCGTAGTTTTCTCTCATAGTCCCTCCGATCGCCGGCTGCGCCCCGAAGCGCCCTTACTTTTCGTCCGGAGCGGTGCCCTTCGTCTCGCAGTAGAGGCAGCGGTATACGCCGTTCTCCGGGTCGGTCAGGCAGAACACGTGGGGCAGCTCCTGTTCGACGGAGGTGATGCACCGGGGGTTCCTGCAGCGGATCACGTTGGTCAGGCGGAGCGGCTTGCCGATGATGCGCTTTTCCGAGAGCGCTCCCTCCCGGATGATATTGACCGTGGCTCCCGGGTCCACATAGCCGATCACATCAAGGTTGATGGGGAGATTCGCGTCGATCTTGATGATGTCCTTGCGCCCCAGCTTGCGGCTGACGGCGTTTTTGATGATGGCCACGGAGCAGTCCGCGTCGCCCAGACCCAGAAGCTCATACAGCCGCATGGCCCGTCCCGCCGTAATGTGGTCGATGACGATGCCGTTTACGATCGAATCGATGTTCATCTGCCCGCCTCCTTCAGGAGTTTGAGGATCAGCGCCATGCGCATGTATTTTCCGTTGAGCACCTGCTTGAAATAGCAGGCCCTGGGATCGTCGTCGATGGCCACGCTGATCTCGTTGACGCGCGGCAGCGGGTGCATGATGCTCAGATCCGTTCTGGCGTTCTGGAGCTTTTTGGGCGTGAGGATATAGCTGTCCTTGAGCCGGAGATAGTCCTCCTCATTGAAGAATCTCTCGCGCTGCACGCGGGTCATGTAGAGGATGTCCAGCTCGGGCATGACCGACTCCATATCCTCGGTCTGCACATAGGGGATCCCGTTGCGGGCCAACACGTCCTTTTTGACGTAGCTGGGGACCTTGAGCTCCTCGGGGGAGATCAGCACGAATCTCACCCCTTCGTAGCGGGACATGGCCTCGATCAGGGAGTGGACCGTCCGGCCGAATTTGAGGTCGCCGCACAGACCCACGGTGAGGTTTTCGAACCGTCCCTTTTCCCGGTGGATCGTCAGCAGGTCGGCCAGGGTCTGGGTCGGGTGGTTATGGCCGCCGTCCCCCGCGTTGATGACCGGGATCGATGCGTTTACCGACGCCACGTAGGGAGCGCCTTCCTTGGGATGGCGCATGGCGATGATGTCGGCGTAGCAGCTCACGGTTTTTGCCGTGTCGGCCACGCTCTCGCCCTTTGCCGCCGAGGAGCTGGCTCCGCTGGACACGGACAGGACATTGCCGCCCAGCTCGTACATGGCGGCCTCAAAGCTCAGCCGCGTGCGGGTGGAGGGCTCGAAGAAAAGGGTCGCGAGCTTTTTGCCGCGGCAGGCCTCGCTGTATTTGGCGGGATCTGCGATGATGTCCTCGGCCACGGCGATCAGCTCGTCGATCTCCCCGGTGGACAGATCCAGGATATTGATCAGACTGCGCATACTCATACTCCCTTCGCTGTGATCCAGCTCTCGTCGGAGGGGTCGTCGCGGAAGGCCAGAAGCCGTTTGATGTCCTCGGGCGCTATATATCCCTCGGCGGCCGCCGCTTCGGCCACGGTATCGAAGTCGGTCAGCGAGGTGTTTTCCACTCCGGCCGCCGCCATCCGCTCCAGGCCCCGGCGCATATTATACGTGAAGATGCTCACCACGCCCAGGACTTCGGCGCCCGCTTCGCGCAGCGCCTCCACCGTCTCGATCACGCTTCCGCCCGTGGAGATCAGGTCCTCCACCACCACCGTCTTCGCGCCTTTGTCCAGCTTTCCCTCGATGCGGTTCTGCCGGCCGTGGTCCTTGGCGCTGCCGCGGACATAGCCCATGGGCAGCCCCAGGATGTGGGCCGTGATGGCAGCGTGGGCGATGCCGGCGGTGGCCGTGCCCATCAGCACCTCGGCCTCGGGGTATTTTTCCCGTATGAGGGCGGCAAAGCCCTCCTCGATGTGGGTGCGGACCTCCGGCGCCGTAAGGGTGAGCCGGTTGTCGCAGTAAACGGGACTTTTGATCCCGCTTGCCCAGGTGAAGGGCTCATCGGGGCGGAAAAAAACCGCGCCGATGGACAAAAGATCCTTTGCGATCAGGCTTTTCATTCATACTCTCCTTTTCCGACACAGTTCCGACATTTTCGTGTTTATATGGTATCGTGAAGAAGCTCGCCCAGGCTCGCTACGGAGTCGGCCGTTCGGTCGGCTCCGGCTTTTTCAAGCTCCTCGCGGCTTCCGTAGCCGTAGAGCACTCCGATCGCCGGGATGGCGTTTTTGTGCGCGCCGATGATATCGTAGCTCCGGTCCCCCACCATGACCGCGCCGGCCGGGTCCGAGGCAAGGCGCAGGGCTGCGGCGATCACATTTTCCTTCTTCCCGCCGTCGGACTCGTCCATGGGCGCGGCGCATATATGCGCGAAGTACGGGCTCAGTCCGAAATGGTCCATGATCCGCCGGGTGAACAGCTCCGGCTTGGAGGTGGCCAGGATCAGTTCCCTCCCCTCTCTCTTCAGAGCCGCGAGCAGAGCGTCGATACCGGGATAGGGGATGTTTTCCGCCCAGCCCCGCTGCGAGAAATACACCCTGTACTCCCGTATGGCCTCGATCGCCCTCTCCTCGGAAAAGCCGTACAGGTCCATGAAGGAGTCCTTAAGGGGCGGCCCGATCACCGATGTGAGAGAATCGGGGTCGGCCTCGATCCCGAAGCGGCGGAGGGCGTAGGCGAACGCCGCTGTGATCCCCTCCTTCGGGTCGGTGAGCGTCCCGTCCAGGTCAAAGAGGATCGTATGCCGGATCATCCGACAAACTCCCTCACACAGCGCTCATAGGCCGCCGCCGGATCCGCCGCGGCGGTGATCGGGCGTCCCACCACGATATAATCCGATCCGATGGCCTTCGCCTCGGCCGGGGTCGTGACCCGTTTCTGGTCGCCCTTCGCCCCGTCGGAGAAACGCACGCCCGGCGTCACGGTCAGAAATCCCGCTCCGCACACCTCGTGTACCTTTCCCGCCTCCAGCGGCGAACACACCACGCCGTCGAGCCCGGCGTTTCTGGCGGTGAGCGCGTAGTGCATGACCACCTCGTCGATGGGCTCTCGGATCCACAGATCCCTCTCCATGCTCTGCTGATCGGTGGAGGTCAACTGCGTGACGGCGATGAGCAGCGGGCGGCTCCCGTCGGGGCGCGTCAGTCCTTCCAGCGCGGCGGTCATCATCGCCGTCGTCCCCGCGGCGTGCAGGTTCACGATGTCCGCGTCAAGGGCGGAGAGCACCGCCATGGCCTTTTTCACCGTATTGGGGATATCGTGCAGCTTCAGGTCGAGAAACACCCTGTGTCCCCGCTCCTTGACGGCGCGCACGATCGAAGGCCCTTCGGCGTAGAAGAGCTCCATCCCGATTTTTACAAAGGGCTTTCTGCCTTCGAATCTGTCCAGAAACGCGAAGGTCTCGGCCGCCGACGAAAAGTCGCAGGCCACGATCACGTCTTTACCCATTTACAATGCACCTCCGATGATATCTCTCAGCTCGCCGATCCCGTATCGGTCCATGGTTTCCGGCAGAGCGCGGATGATTTTCTCCGACGCCCACGGATCCGTGAGGTTGGCGGCTCCGACCTCCACCGCGACGGCTCCGGCGAGCATCATTTCTATCACCTGCTCCGCCGAGGATACGCCCCCGATGCCCACCACCGGGATCTTCACCGCGCGGGCGACCTGGTAGACCATACGGAGCGCCACCGGGAAGATCGCCGGGCCGCTCAGTCCCCCCGTGACATTGGCCAGGATCGGGCGGCGGGTCTTCAGATCGATGCGCATGGCCATCAGCGTGTTGATCAGGCTCAGCGCGTCGGCGCCGGCGTCCTCGCAGGCCCTCGCGACGGACACTATGTCCGTCACATTGGGTGAGAGCTTCATGATCACGGGTTTTTTCGTCACGGACTTTACCGCGGCGGTCACCCGGGCCGCCAGTTCCGGATCGGTCCCGAAGCTCATGCCGCCGCCGTGGACATTGGGGCAGCTGACGTTCACCTCCAGCCAGCCCACCCGGTCCTCCCGGTCCAGCCTGGCGCAGACCTCCGTATATTCCTCGACGCTGAATCCGCTGACGTTCGCCATGACCGGCTTGTGAAACACTTTTCCGAGCTTCGGCAGTTCCTCGGCGATCACCGCATCCACGCCCGGATTCTGCAGGCCCACGGCGTTGAGCATGCCGCTCTCGGCTTCCGCTATGCGGGGCGTCGGATTGCCGAAGCGGGGATCGCGGGTCGTTCCCTTGAACGAGAAGGTCCCCAGAATGTTGATGTCGTAGAGCTCCGCGAACTCATGGCCGTAACCGAAGGTTCCGGAGGCGGGGATCACGGGATTGTCGAGTTCGATGCCGCAGAGCGTCACATTCAGTCGTCCCACGCGATCTCCTCCTTCCTCAGCACCGGGCCGTCGCGGCAGATCCGTTTGTATCCGGTGATCGTTTTGCAGGTGCAGCCCATGCAGGCTCCGAATCCGCAGCCCATGCGCTCTTCAAAGCTCAGCTGACCGGAGGTCTTTGACGCGCGGAAGACGGCCCTGAGCATCGGCTCCGGACCGCACGCGAAGAAGCTGCTGTACTCGAGGCCCTCCATGGCGTCCGTGACGAAGCCCCGCACTCCGCAGCTCCCGTCGGCCGTGGCTATGATCGTCCTCACGCCGAGCTCGGAGAACTCTTTTTCCCCGAACACGTCTTCCCGGGTGTTGAAGCCCAGGACCGCGGTGACGCTCAGCCCCCGCGAGATGAGCTCCTTCGCCAGCGCGTAAAGGGGCGGCGTTCCCACTCCCCCGCCCAGCAGCAGCGGCGCTTCTCCGGCGCCGTCGGCGCTGAAGCCGTTGCCGAGCCCGGTGAGGATGTCCAGCTCTTTGCCGGGAGCGAAAGAACTCATCTGTTCCGTTCCGCCTCCCAGGATCTTGTAAATGATCGTAAAAGAGGAGTCGTCCCAATCGTACACCGAGATCGGACGGCGCAGGAAGCGGCCCTCAAGCCGGATGTTGACGAACTGTCCGGGCCGCGTAATGGCGGAGACATCGCCCTCCAGCCGCATGCGGAACACATTGGCGCACACGGGCGCGTTCTCCGCAATGGTGTAAAGTCCTTGTTTCATGCTCTTACGCGTCGATGGTGGAGACGGTGATCGTGGTTTCCTCCAGCACATCCAGAAGGACGCGGACCGTGTCCAGGTTGGTGAATATGGTCACGTTGTTCTCCGTGGCGCAGCGGCGTATGGCCACGCCGTCGTCCAGATGAACGCCCGAGAAGATGCTGCGGGTATTGATGATGTAGCTGACGTAGCCCGAGCGGATCGAATCGAGGATCTGCTCGCTGCCCTCGCTGATCTTTCCGCGCACGCGCGTGCGGATGCCGTGGCTCTTCAGGAAGGCCGCGGTGCCGGCGGTCGCCTCAATGTTGAAGCCCATGTCGTAGAAGCGGCGGATCAGCGGCAGGGCCTCCTCCTTGTCCTCGTCGGCCAGAGTCACCAGCACGGTGCCGTAGTTCTGCAGCTTCATGCCGGAGGCCTGCATCGCCTTGAACATGGCGCGGTGGAGCTTGTCGTCGTACCCGATGGCCTCGCCGGTGGATTTCATCTCCGGGGAGAGATATGCGTCCAGGCCTTTGATCTTGTTCCAGGAGAACACGGGGACCTTCACGTAGTGGCGCTTCTTCTCCTCGGGATACAGATCGAAGATCCCCTGCTCCTTCAGGCTCTTGCCGAGGATGACCTCGGTGGCGATGTCCGCCAGGGAGTATCCGGTGGATTTGGACAGGAACGGGACCGTGCGGGAGGACCGGGGGTTGACCTCGATGATATAGACGTTGTCCTGCCGGTCCACGATGAACTGGATGTTGAACAGGCCGATGATGCCGATGCCCAGACCCAGCTTTTTGGCGTACTGAAGGATGATCCCCTTGACCCGGTCGGAGATGCTGAAGGGCGGGTACACGCTGATGGAGTCGCCGGAATGGACGCCGGTGCGTTCCACCAGCTCCATGATCCCGGGCACGAACACGTCGCGTCCGTCGCAGATGGCGTCGACCTCCACCTCTTTGCCCTGGATATACTTGTCCACCAGGACCGGCTTGTCCGCGTCGATCTCCACGGCGGATTTCAGATAGCGGCGCAGCATCTCCTCGTTGGCGACGATCTCCATGGCCCGGCCGCCCAGCACGAAGCTGGGCCGCACCAGCACCGGATAACCGATCTCCTCGGCGGCGCGCACGCCCTCCTCCAGGTCCGTGACGGCCCGGCCTTTGGGCTGAGGGATGTCCAGATCCAGCAGGACCTTTTCAAAGCTGTCGCGGTTTTCCGCTCTCTCGATGGCGGCGCAGTCCGTGCCGATGATCTTCACCCCGCGGTCCATCAGAGGCTGCGCGAGATTGATGGCCGTCTGGCCGCCCAGGGAGGCGATCACGCCCTCGGGCTGCTCAAAGTGTCTCGGGATTGTTGTTGATGATGATGGACTCGTAGCCGCTGCGGCGTATGGTCTGGACCGCGTGCACGGTGGAGTAATCGAATTCCACGCCCTGCCCGATGCGGATCGGGCCGGCGCCCAGCACCACGATCTTCTTTTTGTCGGAAAGCCGGGACGCGTTCTCGCCCGTATAGGAGGAATAGAGATAGGCGATATACTTGCCCGTGTGCAGGGTGTCCACCATGCGGAACACCGGAACGATCCCGTGCTTTTTGCGCTTGAGGTAGATCTCCGTCTCCTCCAGATGCCAGAGCCGGGAAATGTATTTGTCCGAGAAGCCCATTTTCTTGGCCTCGCGCAGGACGTCCACATCGTTGACCTTATCCGAGAGCTTCCTCTCCATGTCCACGATTTTCTGTATGCTCTCAAGGAAAAGCTCCGTGATCATGGTGACCTCATGCAGCCGTTCCACCGACTCGCCCCGGCGCAGGAGCTCGGTGACGGCATAGATGTTGTCGTCACGGAAATCCCGGATGTATTCATAGATCTCGCCGGAGGACATCTTGTCGAATTTCGCCAGATGCAGGTGGCAGACGCCGGTCTCCAGCGAGCGGACGGACTTCAGGAAGCACTCCTCCAGAGTGGAGCCGATGCCCATGACCTCGCCGGTGGCCTTCATCTGCGTGCCGAGGATGTTCGGAGCGGAGGTGAACTTGTCAAAGGGGAAGCGCGGGAATTTGGCCACGTAGTAATCCAGGCTCGGCTCCATGGCCGCCGTGCCGCCGGCCACGGGGATCTCCTCGAGAGACATGCCCATGGCGATCTTCGCCGTCACGCGCGCGATGGGATATCCGCTGGCCTTGGACGCCAGGGCCGAGGAGCGGGACACCCGGGGATTGACCTCGATGAGAAAATACTCTCCGCTGGTGGGATGCAGCGCGAACTGCACGTTGCACCCGCCTTCGATCTCCAGCTCGCGGATGATGCGGATGGCGCTGTCGTTGAGCATTCTGAGTTCTTTTTCGGACAGCGACAGGATCGGGGCGACCACGATGGAGTCGCCTGTGTGCACGCCCACGGGGTCCACATTTTCCATGCCGCAGATCGTGATGGCGTGGTCCTGGGAATCGCGCATGACCTCGAACTCGATCTCCTTGTAGCCGCGCACGCTTTTTTCCACCAGCACCTGATGCACCGGCGAGAGCTTGAACGCGTTGGCCGCGATCTCGCGCAGCTCCTCCTCGTTGTTGGCAAAGCCTCCTCCGGTGCCGCCCAGCGTGAAGGCCGGACGCAGCACGACGGGATAGCCGATCCGTCCCGCGGCCGCGACCGCCTCGTCTATGTCGTAGGTGATCTCGGACGGGATGACGGGCTCGCCGATGGACTGGCACATCTCCTTGAATAGCTCTCTGTCCTCGGCCCTCTCGATGCTGCGGCTGCTGGTGCCCAGAAGCTCGGTGCCGCACTCCTTCAGCACGCCCTTGCGCTCGAGCTGCATGGCCATGTTCAGGCCGGTCTGCCCGCCGATGCCGGGCACGATGGCGTCGGGGCGCTCGTAGCGGAGGATCTTGGCGATGTACTCAAGCGTCAGCGGCTCCATGTACACCTTGTCGGCGATGGAGGTGTCGGTCATGATGGTGGCGGGGTTGGAGTTTACGAGCACGACCTCGTAGCCCTCCTCCTTCAGCGCCAGACAGGCCTGTGTGCCCGCGTAGTCGAACTCGGCGGCCTGGCCGATCACGATGGGCCCCGACCCTATGATCAGGACCTTTTTGATATCCGTACGTTTTGCCATATCGGTACTCCTTTGTCAGGATTTATATACGATTTTGCCGCCGCAGACGGTGAGAGCACATCTGCCGCGCACCCTGCGCCCGGCGAAGGGCGTGGACTTTCCCTTGGACAGGAACCGCTCGGGATCCACCGTGTCTCCGGCCTCGAGATCCCACAGGGAGAAATCGTTCCCCATCGGCAGGCCGAAGCGTTTTCTCGGAGCGGTGACAAGCTTGTCGAGTAGAGTCTCGAGCGGAAGGACCCCCTCCCGGACCAGATACGTGTACAGCAGCGGGAACGCGCATTCCAGGCCGACGATCCCGAAGGCGCTCTTCTCCAGTCCCCGCGCCTTTTCCCCGGCGCTGTGGGGAGCGTGATCGGTGGCGATCATGTCGATCGTTCCGTCGCAAAGTCCCTCCAGCAGGGCTTCGCGGTCCTCGCGGGAGCGCAGCGGCGGATTCATTTTCCAGCATCCGCTCTCTTCCAGATCGTTCTCGTCCAGCAGCAGATAATGCGGGGCCGTCTCGCAGGTGACATCCACGCCGCGGGCCTTGGCCTCGCGGATGAGCGCCACGCTCTCCTTCGCGGAGATGTGGCAGACGTGATAAGCGCAGCCGGTCTCCTCCGCCAGGCGGAGGTCCCGCTCGATCTGGCGCCACTCGCTCTCGGAGCAGATGCCCCGGTGCCCGTGGGTCCGGGCGTAGACGCCGTCATGGATATAGCCGCCGCGCAGCAGTTCGTTGACCTCGCAGTGGGCGGCGACGATCTTTCCGAGAGCCGCCGCGCGTTCCATGGCGGCGCGCATCATGCTCTCGGACTGAACGCCGTGCCCGTCGTCGGAATAGGCGGCGCACAGCTCCGCCGTTCCCTCCAGATCCGCAAGCGTTTCTCCTCTCTCGCCTACGGTGATCGCGGCGTAGGGGTATACGCGGATCGAGGCCGTTTTTTCGATGATCTCCAGCTCGGCGCGCAGGTGCCCGGGGCTGTCGGGTACGGGGTCGAGGTTCGGCATGGCGCATACCGCCGTGTATCCGCCCCTTGCCGCGGCCGCGCAGCCGCCGGCGATGGTCTCCTTATAAGAAAAACCCGGCTCGCGAAAATGCACATGCACATCGCAGAAGCCGGGGATAAGGGTAAATTGAGGAGAGTCGTAACGGGAAAGCAGCGAATCGTCCCCCTCGACGGAAAAGGGAACTTCCCGCAGCGCGGGGAGCTTTATCGGCCTGACTTTCTCAAAACGCGTCAAATCCGTGTCCTCCGAACAAAAGAAAATGCCCTGCCGCGAGGGCAAGGCTGCGCACAGAGACCGCATGCGCCGCGGCTCCGGAAAAAGTCTTGCCGACCTCACGGGATCGTCTTAAAGAACTCTGCTGTATTTATAAGCTGTGGCGCCGGTTTTGTCAATATGCGGAGCGGTAAAAATCCGGCTGTGAAACCGGGGTGTTTTTATGCTATTTGCGAGCGCTCCCGATCCGTTCGCCCAGCCGCACCGGCGTCTCACGCCCGTCTTTCGAGGCGCGAAGGATGTCCTCCCTGATCTGAGCGGCGCCTGCGCCGAGCAGCAGCAGCACGGTGGAGCCCCCGTATTCAAAGAAGCCCTTTTCCTCACCGCGCCGTACGGCGCCGGGCCCGGGTTCATGATTGACGATGCGCCCCACGAGCATGGCTCCGATCTCCGCCTGAACGGCGCGTCCGAAATGCTCGGACTCGACAACGGTGTACTCACGGCAGTTTTCCGTGAATACCGGCTCCTTTTCCAGGGCCACCGGCCGTACCGTATGAAGCTTTCCGGGCAGGAAAACGTTTTTGCCCTTCGTACCCGAGTCGAACCAGGCGTAACGGTGGAAATTGTCCACGCACAGCCGGAATATAAGGCAGACGCCGTTCTCAAACTCCCGGGCCAGCGCGCCGTCGTTCAGAAGGCGCGATACGGTCCAGCGGCTCTGCTTCACCGAGAGCACCGTGTCCCGCGTGATGGGAACGGCTGTGAGCAGGCCGTCGCAGGGAGCGATGAGCGCGGAAGGGTCTGCGTCGATCGTCCTCCGCCCGGCTTTGAGAGGACGGCGGAAAAAATCGTTAAAGCTCCTCACGCCGCTCAGATCGTACTCCTCCGTGTCGATGCCGGCACGGCGCACGAACAGAGGGATCATCGCCCGGGACGCGGAGGTATCCAGCAGCTTTCCCGCGGCGCGCGACAGCGCGCGAGCGGTCAGCGGCCGAAGCAGCGCCCGTCCGGCCGCGGTCCCGTAGAGAAAATCGAGGCCGCTCATCTGTGCGCCGCCAGGATCTTGATGACGACAAACATCACCAGCTCGACAAGCCCCACCGCCACCAGGACGCCGAGCGTCTTTTTTCCGGGTTTGGGGACTTTGAAGTTGCCTACGAACAGGAAGGCCATGGCCAGCATCACCACGAAATAGATGATCGACAGGTCAAAGCGCAGAAAATAGTGCAGCACCAGCACCAGCGGGAACACCAGCGCCGCCGTGGTCACCGGCATGCCGGTAAAGTATTCCCGGCCGGTCTCGGCCAGTTCTCTCTTTCTGTCCTCCACGGTCACGTTGAAATAGGCCAGCCGGATCATGGCAGCGAGCACATAAAACATGGCGATGCCCACGAGCACCGCGGGATACCACAGCACTTTGCCGCTCTCGGCCAGGCGCCGGGGCACATCGGAGTATTTTTCGCTTACCCGGAGCAGCGAGACGCCAATGGACGCCGGCAGGATCCCGAACGCGATCAGGTCGGAAAACGAGTCGATCTGCACGCCGAAATCCTGTTCCATGCGGCTGCGGTTCTTCTTTGTGCGGGCCACGCGCCCGTCGAAAGCGTCGCACAGGCCCGAAAACAGCATGAAAAACATTCCGTAATACGGGTGTCCCATCCCGCTCATGGATACGATCATACCCGCGCACGCGGACAGAAGCGACAGGTAGGTCAGGATCACCGTATAGTCGTAAACACCGATCATTGGGTCTGTTATCTCCTTCTTTTTCTCTGTATGAGAGAGCCGATCAGCACGATCACCCCGCTGACGGCCACGCAGATATAAAAGGATATGCTGCGGCTGAGCACCTCAAGATGGATCGCGTCGTCAAAGGCCATAAGGTCGGAAAAGCCGTCCACCATCAGATAGTCCGCCACGCCCATCCCCCCGGGGACCGGAACGCAGTTATACCCGATCGTAACGAAGCACTGCGAGGCGAACACCCGCGGCGCCAGTCTGCCGATTCCGCCCAGCGCCATGTAGGTGAACATGGGAACGGCGATCCGGGACACGCGCTGGAGGAAATTCAGGAAAAACGCGCCGAAGAGCATTCCCGTCTTTCCGCGCATCAGCTCGGCGCACAGCTCGTGATCTCGCTGCGCCTTGTCGAGGCGGGAGAGCGCGCTGTCCAGATTGTGCAGCAGCTTCCACCGGTGCAGCAGCTTTGCCAGATTGCGCAGCGCTCCGAACACCTTTTCACCCCTGCCGAGCAGGATGAAAAAAAACGCCGTGAGCCCCAGCAGCACCGCGAAGCCGATCATGATGAGCAGCTTTGAGACCGCGGAAAAGCCGTATATCAGCCGGAAGTCAAAAACCGAGGCCGCCAGTCCCAGCAGTACGATGGACAGCGTATACATCAGCAGATTGACAAGCAGCGCGGCGGTCACCACTCCCGCCGGGATCCCGCCGCGGTGCATGAACAGCGCGCTGGCGGGCTGTCCCCCGGTGGCGGAAGGCGTGATGGCCGAGAAATAGATATCGGAAGCGCTGTAGAGGAGCCCGCTCGCGAACCGCACGGAATACCCGGCGCCGCGGAGGATACAGCGGATCGCCTCTCCCTCGAGGATCAGGAAGAGCGCCCCGCACACAGCCGCGGCCGTGAGCCACCGGCTGTCCGCCTCCCGTACCGTCTCCCAGAACTGTCTGAGAGGCATCTCTCCCAGCTGCGAAAGCACCGCGGATACCGACAGGACCGCCAGCAGCAGAGAGACCAGAGGCCAAATCCATTTTTTCTTCTTTGCCATAGCTCTTACCAAAGGCGCGAAAGCGCGGAAATATCATGATTCTGTATAATATACCACACAAGCGCCCCGCAGGCAAGACAATCCCGCGTTTCATCTGATTTGGCTCCGCCGAAATCTCAAGCGCCGCCATTCCGGCGGCGCTGAGGGTACGGAAAAGACCGTATTTCATCAAAGAGGGATATAGAGTTTTTCCTTTTTCCCGTTTTTGCGGTAAACCACACGCGCCGAGCCTCCGGCCAGCTCCGCCTCCACGAAATCCCCGGGCGAAAGCGATAGGGTCTGCTCAAATACTTCGCGGGTTTTCCGGTCGTAGGCGGCAATATCGTCGGAGGTGAAAAGCACTCCTCCGAACAGGGCGTTCACCGTGGCAAGGATCCTTTTCTGGCGGCCGGTGAGACGGGTGTTGTCCTTGCGCAGCAGGAATACGTCCGGATCGTTCATGAACGCACGGCCGTTGAGCTGCCTTCGGAATACCGTATTCAGGATCGTATTCTTGGTGGAAACGCGCTCTCTGTGCATGGCGCGCATATACAGCCTGTCGTCCCAGCTGAGCGATACATCGCAGCCGATCCGGCAGTAATCCACCAGTCCGAAGGCCGGCGCCAGAGGCACGCCGCAGCCCAGGATCACGGCGTCGCCGCACAGCTCGCGGAGCAGACGCATGCCGTCGAACATGATCTCGCCGCGGGTCTTCCCCGGACGGGGCCGGATGCAGGCGGCGTACAGGAAGTCCAGCTTGACGAATCGGAAGCCCCATCGGGAGATCACGGTGTCGAATACTTCCCGCAGATAGGCGCGAACCTCTTCATTGTAGATGTCCAGCGCGTAAAAGCCCGACCAGTTGCTGCCCCCGACCACCGGCTCTCCCCTGTCGTCGGTGAGCAGCCAGTCCGGATGATTTTTCACCAGCGCGGACTTCTTCTCCGCCGCGAACGGGGCGAGCCAAAGCCCGGGCGTCATCCCGGCGGCGCGGATCTTTTCCGCGGCGGCGGCCATGCCCGAGGGGAACTTCGCGGGATCGTGCATCAGCCAATCGCCCACCGAGAGCTCATAGCCGTCGTCTATCTGGAACACGTCGGGTTTGGGCTCGGCCGCGGCAAACCCTTTCAGATCCTCCGCCACGGAGTTCTCGGTTATGTTCTCATAGCGGTTGTACCAGCTGGTATAGCCGAAGATCCGTCCGAACCGGGGCGCCGGTACTCCCAGCATGGCGAAATACAGGTCAAATACCTCGTTTTCCCCGCCGGTAAGAAACGCCATGTCGAATGCCGTATAATCTCCCGTGAACCTTCGGCCCCGGCAGTCCTTTTCCAGGGTGACCGAGTTTTCCCGGGTGTCGAAGCGGATCACGGTGAAGCCGCTCTCCTCGGCGAGCGATCCCAAAAGCGTGAACTCGCCGCCTCTGCGCACATAGGCGTAGGAAAAGGCGTGGAGCTGTCCGCGTTTCCTGCCGTAGGCGACGAAATCATAGTCGCCGTAGCGGTCGAAGGCATATTTGTTCACCAGAGCCTTCGGCAGCCGGTCCAGGCTGTGAAGGCGGCGGCGTACAAAGGTCGTTCTCTCGGCCGGTTCGCGGTTTTTCCGGTCCGGGAGCGCGCTGACCGCGTACTCCCGGCTGTCTGTCCAGGACTGGTACCCGTTGACGAAAATGCGGTCCCGCCCCGCGAAGGGGAAGGTGAAGCGTGCCGTGACATAGTGGAGCTCCGTCTCCCGGTCGGCATGGAGCTTCAGTGTGAAACGCTTTTCCGTGCTGTCTATATCCCAGCGCACGCCGTCGGCCGTGCCCGACGAGGTGAGAACCATCTCGTCGCGCGCCGATCCGGTGAAATCCAGATGGACCCTTTCAAGCTGCATGGCTCTTTCCTCCGCTTCAGCGCTCTGCCTTGAGCCGCTCGATGCTCGAGAGGATCTTCTTCTCCCCGTAGAACAAAAACAGGATCGCGCCGATCAGGCAGGCACCGAAGGCGATGCCGGCGGCGGTGCGGTACTGGGAGGCGGTGACGTAGGCCGTGCCGTCGGCGGCCGTCTTTGATACCGTGACCGAAGTATAGGCCACCATGGAGATCGCCTGGCCCATCTTCATGGCAAAGGTCCTCGCGGCGAAAAACATGCCGCTGCGGTCCTCTCCGGTCTCCAGACGGCTGAGCTCCGCCACATCCGCCACGCAGGCCTGGGGCAGGATGCCCAGGATCGCCATCGGGATCCCGGCGCAGCCGGCGACGAGGACGCCCCAGATCATTCCCTGCCCGCACAGCGCCGTGAGAAGGAACACCAGCGAATAGGCAAAGAACCCCACGACGATGAGCTTTTTCTTCCCCACCCTCGGCGCCAGTTTGTTCACCGCCGGATACAGCGACAGGCTGATCACGGTCATGAGAACCGTCAGCGTGAAGGTATTGGAGGAGTCGATGCCCATCAGCTGGGTCTCGAAGTCCGCCAGCCCCGTCTGGAAAAGCGTGACCGCGAAAAAGTAGATCACGTCCGCGTAGACGAACCGGCGGAACTGACCGTTCGTAAAGGTCCTGACCAGGGAAGTGAAGGCCGGGGTCTTAACGGGCTCGGAGTCGATGTATTCCCGTTCCTTTATGAACAGGGCCGGCACCAGCAACGCCGCGCAGGCCACCGCCGACATGATGCCTATGGCCAGGCGGATAGCGCCCTCCTGACTGCCCGCGACTCCTTCCAGCGGCCCGGCGAGGGACGGGATCAGCGTGGCCAGGGAAAAGCCGGCGATATAGGTGAAGGAGATATAGGTCGACACGTTGATACGGTTTTTCTGGGTGTCTCCCAGTTCGGCGATCAGCGCGTTGTACGGCGTGCAGTAGATGGTCATGAACAGGTAGAACAGCATCAGCAGCACGAAAATGATCGTGTTGTTGGCCGTCACGGACGCGGTCTGCGGCAGAAAGAACACGCCCACCGTGCACAGCGCGAAGGGCACGGCCACCGCTTTCATGAACGGGATCCGGCGTCCGCCCTTAAAGGCGGCGCGGTCGGACCAGCTGGCAACCATCGGGTCGGTCACGGCGTCGAACACGCGGCCCACCGCCGTGATGACGCCGAAGAGGGTCAGAGAGGCGATCAGGGGATTCTGGGAAATAAAGCGGGCGAAAAGTCCGTTGGTGTCGCCCGGATTGACCGGCACCCCGGTATACAGATGCACCAGCCAGGTGGAGATGATGCCCGAGAGCAGACTCCATCCGAACTGGCCCACCGCGAAGATCCACAAAACTTTGTTGGTGATCGGTTTCTTTTTCATTCCTGTTCTCCCTTTATAATGTCCGTCAGGGCTTATTCGGCGGCGGGGCGCTTCTCATTCGGGGCGGCCGCGAGCTTCACCGCCTCGTAGGCTCCGTTGTAGATGCCCACGGCGTTCGCGCGGCGGATCCCCTCGCACAGAGCGGGCAGGATCTCGCTCCCGAAGGTGATCTGATCGATCAGGGCGAGCACCTCGCCGGTCTTATCGCACTCATAAGTGCCGTCCCCCACCTCCGCGCTGCGGATGGCGCCCCAGGCCTCATGCCCGCCCACGCGGCGGAGCATGATCTTCGGCACGGGATAAAACGCCAGCTCGCTCGGTTTGGTGAGCAGCACGTCGCAGTGGCGCAGCAGCAGGTTGGTGATGTAGACCGCCGCGAAGATATCGCTGTCCCCAAACACCTGAACGCCCCGCAGCTCGCCGTCGTCGGAGAGGGCTCTCTTCACCGCCTCGAAGTCGTCGAAATGGGACTCGGTCATGCCGTGCAGCGCCGGGATATGGGTGAGGATGGAATCCCATACGTCCCGATGATCGCCCACATTGAGGAACAGCGAGGCTTTGCGCTGTTTGATCTGGGGGATCAGATGGCGGATCACGTCCTCCGTGAGCTTCTGCTGAGCGCCCGCGCCGCCCAGAGACAGCAGATACCGGCGCGGCGCGCCCCAGCGGAGCCGCTCCAGCCGCGCGGCGCAGTCCGCTTCGATGTTTTCCACCAGCTCATGGTCGATATAATGGCCGGTGTATACCACCGATCCCTCCGGCATGGGCTTGAGGATCCGCTTTTTGTCCATACCGCGGAGCATCTTGTATCCGAGGAAGGAAGAGGGCGTCTGCACCGTGTGGATGCTCCCCTCGGCGAGGTGGAGCGCCATGGGCCAGTTATCCGGGATAACGTTCACCACCCGCTCAAACCCGGCGTGATTGGCCGCCTGGGCCGGCCACGCGTGGGTCGCGAGGAACGGCACGTCCTTGGGCAGGTGACGCAGCAGAGGCTCCATCAGCTCGGCGTTTTTCTGGTCACCCGCGTTGTAGGTCAGCTTGCGGAAGCCCTCGCTGTTGAGCGGATCCCACACGAGCGCGTTGAAAAGCTTCGATTTCTGCGACAGACGGGACCCCAGAGAGTACAGATCGTTCTGCGCGGAGATCAGTTTCGTGGCCGTGGATCCGGGGAAGGAGTTCAGATCGAGCCAGCAGGGCGTATAGCCCAGAGCCCGGGCGGCCGAGGCGATCGCGATGGAGATGCGGTAATGGCCGTAACCCATGCGGATATTCCCCACGATCACCGCCTTCTCCGGGAGCTCCTCGCCGGGGGCCTCCGTCAGTTCCAGGTTCTGTACGCCCAGGTCGGACAAAACGGCGTTGGGCCGCGCCGCAAAATAATACTCGGTACCGCTGTCGTCACCGAGTTTTTCGCGATTCTTTTCCTTCTGCCGGCAGGCCTTGCGATAGACCCTGTCGGCGATCTCGTTTCCGAAGATGATTTTCGAGCGATCCAATTGCCGATTCCTCCAATTCTTTTATAAAAAAAGGCAGACTGTCTGTCAAATACCGACAAACAGTCTATCATGCGAAATGCCTTTCGTCAATGCATAGAGGAGTGGATCCGAATGCGATTATTCATTTTGCGGGGCCGCGCCATGCCCCCGGCGGCGTCACAGATAAATAATGAGCAAACCCGTCAGCATCCCCAGCACCGTGAACGTCGCGGGCAGTTTTGACTTCCACATCAGAATGGATTCGGGCAGCAGTTCGCCGAACACCACATACAGCATGGCTCCGGAGGCGAAGCTCAGCGAGAGCACCAGCGCCGTCGGGCTGATGGTGCCGATCAGGAATCCCATCACGGCTC
Organism: Oscillospiraceae bacterium; assembly: GCA_902768805.1. GTDB lineage: Bacteria > Bacillota > Clostridia > Oscillospirales > Oscillospiraceae > Apopatocola. The sequence goes on along the minus strand of CACXMX010000004.1, from coordinate 33,460 downwards.
CCAGGATGGTGGGCGCGCCGGACAGGGCCGTAACGCATACGGAATGCACTTTGCTCATGCCGCCGGAGATCAGCGGCACGGCCACGGCCATGCCCTCCGGTATATTGTGCAGGCCGATCACCAGCGCCATGATCAGCCCGCCCCGATTGCTGAGGAGACTGTCCGCCGTTCTGGCAAAGGACGCGCCGATCACCATGCCCTCGGGCACGTTGTGCAGCGCGATGGCCGCCGCCATCACCAGCCCGGCAAGGAAAAGCCCGCTGCGGGGCTGACGCCCTTCTCTGTGCTCCCGCAGGTGGTTGGCGTGGGTCAGCTCCTCCAGGGAATCCGCGGTCCTCGGATGATTCTCGTCTATATGCTCCACTTCATGATTTGTCGATCTGTCGATCAGCGCGTTGAGCAGCGCGATCACCGCGAACCCCACGATCACGCCGCCGATCACCGGCCATACGCCGGTCTCCGCCCCATCCGGGTGCAGCGCCTCCGTCAAGAGGTCGAAGCACACCACAGAGGTCATGACGCCGGCGGCAAAGGAGAGCAGAAGGCTGACCGTCTTGTCGGAATCCTTGCGGAACAGGCATGCGATCACGCCGCCCATGCCGGTGCCTCCGACGCCGGCAATCGCCGTGATCCCCACGAGGATCCAGATCGTGTTCATCCGCACACCTCACCCTTCTTCGGATCTCCCGCAGGCCGTTCCGCCGAAATGCGGAAAAGAAGCCCGCTTACACTGTAAGCTTATTCTGACACCGCTGCAATGTCAAGAAAAACGTGCCCGTGTCCGCTTCATACATATTATAGAGGTTTCAGGCGGAACATCTTTGTTCTGTCGGTCCGTATCCCGCTCCGGCCGCGGCGGATATAATGGAATTACGGCAATGCTGACGATGTGTTATCGAAAGAGGAGGAATACACATGACGGAAGAATACGCGAAACGATATGCCGAGCGCAAGCTCCGCTGTGAGACCGCGGTGGCCAACAAGCAGCCCGACCGCGTCCCCAACGTGATCGGTGTGGGCAGCTACCCGATCAAAAAAGCGGGCCTCACCATGGCCGAGGCCATGATCGACCATGAGGCGGCCTGCCAGGCGATGCTGGACTTCTATACCAAATACAGCTACACCGACACAGCCTCGGTGAGCAACTTCACCCCCGCGGCAAAGATCCTGGAGAATCTGGATTCCAAGACCGCCCGCTGGCCCGGCGACCCCAAGGGGCTGGATGTGAACAACACCTATCAGTTCATCGAGTTCCCCACTCTGGAGGACGGGGAATACGACGAATTCTTCGACCACCCCGCGGAGTTCTGGCTGACCAAGCATCTCCCCCGGACACTCGGCCTGTTTGAATTCACGAAGGATCTGGATTACACCAACTTGGTGCTCGGCGGAGCGCAGGGCCTTCTCACCTCACCGGACATGATCCCCGTGTACAAGCGCCTGCTTGCCGCGGCGGAGGAGCAGCAGCGCTTCGGCTCCGTCGTGGCCAAATACAGCGCCAAGCTTTCCGAGCTGGGCTACTACTCCATCTCCGGCGGCGGCTCGGCCACGGCTTTCGACATGCTCGGCGACACGCTGCGCGGCACCTTCGGCATGATGCCCGACCTGGTCGACGACAGGGACAACGTGAAGAAGGCTCTGGACATGTTTGTGAAATACCACATCAACGGTACGCTGAACTTCTGCAAAATGACCGGCAGCAGATACGGCTGGGTCATGCTGCACAAGGGCTTCGACAACTTCATCAGCGACGAGGATTACCGCGAACTGTACTGGCCCTACCTGCAGCAGTGGATCCTGGCGCTGATCGACAACGGCATCACGCCCGTGGTATACACCGAGGGCTCCTACAACACCCGTCTGCCGTACCTCAAGGAGGTCCCCGAGAACAAGGTGGTGTACCACTTTGAAAACGTGGACCTGGCGCTGGCCAAGAAGGAGCTGGGCGATATCGCCTGCCTGATGGGCGGTTTCCCGGTGTATACGGTGCGCTACGGCACTCCCGAGCGCATCCGCGACGAGGTGAAAAAGCACCTGGACATCATGGCTCCCGGCGGCGGCTACCTGTTCTCCTGCCAGTACAGTCTGGAGGACGCCCCCGAGGAGAACATGGAGACGCTCCTCGAATCCGTGTACGAATACGGCAAATACTGATCCGGAAGAGACCTCCGGAGAGGACAGAAAAAGGATCTCCCGCGGCGCGGGAGATCCTTTTTTACGCTCCGATGAAGAAGACGCCTCACTCGCCGAGCAGCGCTTCGAATTCGGCTTCCGTCAGCACGCTCACGCCCAGCGAGCGCGCCTTGTCCAGCTTGCTGCCGGCGTTCTCCCCGGCCACGAGATAGCTCGTCTTTTTGCTCACCGATCCGGTGGACTTGCCGCCGTGGGAAACGATCAGCTCCTCGATCTCCTTGCGGCCGTATCGTTCCAGCGTACCGGTGACCACGATGGTCAGTCCTTCGAGTTTTGAGGAGGCGCGGGTCACCTCGGGCATGGTCATGTTCACCCCGCGGTCCCGAAGCTTGCGGAGTATGGCCCTGTCCTCCTCGCTGCGGAAGAAAGCGTAGATGCACTCCGCGGTCGCGGGTCCGATGTCCGGCACGGCGGAGAGCTCTTCTTTTTCCGCGGCGGCCAGGGCTTCCACGGAGCGGAAGTGCTCCATCAGTTCTCTCGCGGTGGACTGGCCGACGTTGCGGATCCCCAGCGCCGTAAGCAGACGGGCGGGGTCGTTGGATTTGGATCTTTCGATGTTGGCCAGCAGCTTGTCGGTGTTTTTCTCCTTGCCGATCAGGCCCTTTTCGATCAGCTCGTCCCTGTGTTCGCTCAGGCTGTAGATATCCGCGTAATCCTTCAGATACCCCTCGCTCACCAGTGAGTCTATCAGCGTTTCGCCCAGCCCCATGATGTCCATGGCCGCGCGCGAGCAGAAATACGAGATCGTACGCGAAAGCTGGGCGGGACAGGCGGGGCTGACACAGCGTATGTCCGCGCTGTCCTCCTCGCGCACCAGCGGCTCTCCGCAGATTGGGCACTTCTCCGGCGCGCGGAAGATCTCGGAGGGCTCCGCCACGCACTCGCCCAGCTTGGGGATGATATCGCCCGACTTTTTCAGCAGGTATTTCCCTCCGATGCCCACGCGCTTTTCGGACATATAATCCTGATTGTGGAGCGTTACGCGCGACACGTTCGTCCCGCACAGCCTGGCGGGCTTTCCGGTCTCGGCGTCCGAGACATGCCCGATAAACCCGAGTTTGCCCGTACGGCCCACCGTGACCTCGATCTCGTCCATGACGACCACGCGCTCCTCGGGAGGATATTTGTACGCGATATGCCCCGCGGCGTACTTGCTGCCCGCCGGGAAATCGTCCCTGAGCGCCACGTCGTCCAGCTTCACCACCGCGCCGTCAATATCGAAGGGCAGGCCCTCGCGCATGTCGCCGATATCGTTGATCGCATCGACGACCTCCTGCGCGGTCCTGCACAGCCTGTGGTACACCACCTTAACGCCCGCCGCTGCCAGCGCGTCCATTCCGGCCGTGTGCCCGGCCATGAAGGCCCGCGGCTCGCAGTCCTGGATGTTGAAAACCAGCAGTCTGAGCCCCCGTTCGCGGGTGACGGAGGAATCCAGCTGCCGCAGCGTGCCCGCCGCGAGGTTGCGGGGGTTGGCGGCGGTCTTTTTGCCCTCCTCCTCCATTTTCTCGTTGTAGCGGAAAAAGGCCTCGTGGTCCATATAGACCTCTCCCCGGAGCTCCAGATACTCCAGCGGCAGATCGAGCTTGGGCAGCACCTCCGGGATGGTGCGGGCGTTGAGCGTCACGTCCTCGCCCACCCGGCCGTCGCCGCGGGTCTCCGCCATTTCCAGCTCGAGCCTTCCCGAGGCGGCGCTGCGCCGATAGCGCAGCGACATGCTCAGTCCGTCGATCTTGGTCTCCACGGAGAAGGTACAGCCGGGATGCCGTTCGTGCACCTTATCCACCCAGGCCGTGACGTCCTCCAGCCGGAACACGTCCTCGATGGAAAGCATGGGCACATTGTGCGTCACCTTCACGCCCGCCTCACGTTTGGCCGTCCCGCCGATGATCCGGCTGGGCGAGTCGGGCGTCACCCACTCGGGGTGCTCCCGCTCCGCGGCCTTAAGGCTCTGCATGAGCCGGTCGTACTCGTAATCCGATATCTCGGGCTCGTCCTGGTTATAGTACCGATCCATGTGGTAGCGGATCGTTTTCTGCAGTTCCAGATATTCCTTATGATCCATTGTCACCGACTCCCTTCCGGCTGAAAAAGCATGGATTCCAGCGCGCAGAGCACCCCGTATTTTCCGGCCTCGTAGGTCAGCCCGCCCTGCAGGAAGCCCAGATAGGGCTCGCGCAGAGGCCCGTCACAGCTCAGCTCAAGGCTCGCGCCCTGTATGAAGGTGCCCGCCGCCATCACTACCCGGCTGTCGTAGCCGGGCATATCTCCGGGCACGGGCGAGGCGAAGCTGTCCACAGGCGACCCCTTCTGGATGCCCTGACAGAATTTCACCAGGTTTTCGGCGGTCCTCAGCTCTATGGTCTGGATGATGTCGGAGCGTCTCTCCTCCGCCGAGGGATAGGAGGAATACCCCAGCTCTTCGAGCATTCCGGCGGCGAAAGCCACGGTCTTCAGCGCCTGGGACACCGCGTGGGGAGCCAGGAAAAAGCCCTGAAAGAGACTGCGGTTCGCCCCCTGTGTGGCCCCGCACTCGCTGCCGATGCCCGGCAGGGTAAGACGCTCGGCGGCGGCCTCGACCAGGTCGGCCCGTCCGGCCACGTATCCGCCCATGGGCGCCAGCCCTCCGCCCGGGTTTTTGATCAGCGATCCCGCGATCAGGTCCGCCCCGGCGGCGCAGGGCTCGGCCGTATCCGTGAATTCGCCGTAGCAGTTGTCGGTGATCACGACCGTGTCCGGGCTCACGCTCTTCACAAGGCCGGCGACGGCTCCGATCTCCTCGACAAACAGCGCCCGGCGCGGAGCGTAGCCGCGGCTGCGCTGCAGATACACCGCCCGCGGCCTCATGGCGGATACGGACTCGCGGATCTTTTCCATGTCCGCCCCGCCGTCCGCCGAGAGCTCCAGCTGCGCGTAGCGGACGCCGTAAGAGGCCAGAGAGCCGTGGGCCGTGCCCGTAATGGCGGAGCGGAGCGTGTCGTAGGGAGCGCCGGTCACGGACAGGATCGTGTCGCCGGGCCGCAGAGCCCCGTAAAGCGCGCAGGCGATGGCGTGGGTGCCGTTGACGAAGGTGGTGCGTACCAGGGCGCTCTCGGCCCCAAAGACGCGCGCATAGATCTTCTCCAGCGTCTCGCGGCCCAGATCGTCGTAGCCGTAGCCGGTAGTCCCGGCAAAGCAGGCCTCGGACACCCGGTACTCGCGGAACGCCTCCAGCACTCTCCGGGTGTTGATCTCCGATGTGCGCTCAAAGCCGCGAAACACCTCTCGCAGCCGCTCCTCCGCGCGATCGGCGAGCGCGTACAGTTCCTCAGTTTTCACGTGCCATTTCCTCCAGGATCTTTTCGGCAAGCACGGGCAGCGCCTCGATATCCTTTATGCAGCCCACGCTGGCCGGGGAATGGATGCTGCGAAGGGGCACCGAAACGGTAAGCACCGCCGCCCCTTCTCCTCTTCTCTGGATCGCGGAGGCGTCCGTTCCGCCGGAGATCCAGCTTTTGGTCTGCCACGGGACAGAGCAGCGGTCCGCCGCCGCGGTGCAGCGCTCGTATACCGCGCGGGGGTAGATCGTGCCCTTGTCCATGAAGGGGATCACCGGTCCTTTCCCGAGGAAACAGACCTCACGGCCCTTTTCCGTTCCGGCGATGTCCGCGGCGGTGGTGGTCTCCAGCACCAGCGCGAAGCCGGGCTTCACCCGTTCCGCCGCCACGGCCGCGCCGCGGCAGCCGACCTCCTCCTGCACGGTGAAGACGAACCATGTGTCCGCCGGCAGATCTCTCTCCAGCAGTTTGAGCATGGCCGCGCAGCCGATCCGGTCGTCCAGCGCCTTGGCCTTCAAAAAACCGTCGCCGAACTCGTAAACGGTATTGTCAAAGACACCGCGGTCGCCCGGGCGCACCTTCTTTTTCGCCGCCTCGGCGTTTTCCGCCCCGATATCCACTCTCAGGGACTCCGTCTTGGGCACCGAGGAGCGCTCCTCTGCGTCGGTAAGATGGATCGCCTTAAGCCCGACGACGCCGGGGACGGCGTCCGGGCCGATGAAAACGCGTTTGCCCAATACGACGCGCCGGTCCACGCCGCCGACAAAGTCGAAGCGGAGATAGCCGTCCTCGTCGATATTCGTGACGATCAGCCCCACCTCGTCCATGTGCGCGCAGACCATCAGGGGCTTCGCGGGCGTGAGCGCGCCTTTTTTAAAAATGTACAGATTGCCGAGCGCGTCGGTCCCGATCTCGTCGGCGTGGGGCATCGCCTGCTCCAGGATCCGGTCGCGCACCTCGTCCTCCCAGCCGGAGACGCCCGGGAGCGCGCAGAGTTTTTTCACGGTGTCCAGCATGGCTCAGTCCTCCTCTCCGAAACTCACGACCCAGGCCGCGATCAGCTCCGCGACCGCCTCGGCCGAGCGCAGGTCTATGACCTCAGCCGGCGTGTGCATATAGCGGAGCGGCAGAGACACCACGCCCGTGGCCACGCCCGAGCGGGATACGAGGATATCGTCGCCGTCGGTGCCGCTGTATCCGCCCAGGACTTCGATCTCGAAGGGGATCCCCTTTTTCTCCGCCAGAGCGATCAGTCTGTCCGACACGCTCCGGGTCGCCGCCGGGCCCACCCCGATGAGCGCGCCGCAGTCGATCTTGAAGGTCTTGTCCGCCGGCGAGCCGGGCTCCCGGGCAAAGGACACGTCCACGGCGAGGGCATATTCCGGCGCCAGGGCGTAGGTCCCTACGACGGCGCCCCGGCCGCCCACCTCCTCCTGCGCCGCCAGGTTGACGGCCACATCCACGGCGAGCTTCCGGCCCGAAAGCAGCTGCATCGCCCGGATCAGGACCGCCGCGCAGCTCCGGTCGTCCAGCGACTTTCCGCACAGAAGGTTTTCTCCCATGGCGAAGCACGGAGCGGCGTAGCTTACGGCCGTACCTCGGGGCACGCGTTTGCTTGCCGTCTCCTCATCCGTGAAGCCCGCGTCGATGAAGAGCTTGTCTATCGGCAGGGGCTTTTCCTTCTCTTCCGCCGTGAGCACATGCGGCGGCATAACGTCGATCACGCCGCGCAGAGGTCCGTCCGCGGTCAGCAGCAGTACCTCGGCCGCCGGCAGGATCCGCGCGTCCACTCCCCCGATATTGCTGAAACGCAGGAAGCCGCCCTCGTACCCGGTCACGATCAGGCCCACCTCGTCCATATGGGCGTCCAGCAGCACCAGAGGGGCGTTCGCCTCGCCGCAGCGCCGCACGGCGATCAGGTTTCCGAGGACATCCGTGCTTATCTCGTCCGCGAAGGGCTCCAGCAGCTCGCGGGCCCTTTCCGCCGCCCGGCACTCGAAGCCCGAGGGCCCCGTCCGGGAGGCCAGCTCCATGATCATTTCGCGCAGTTCCATGCCGTTCACTCCAGTTCCGTAACGATGCGGCGGAACGTATTCCCCCGCTCCTCGAAGTTTTTGAATTTGTCAAACGACGCGCAGGCCGGGGACAGCAGCACCAGATCGCCCTCCTCTGCCGCCGCGGAAGCGGCCAGCACCGTCTCGCGAAAATCGTCGATGATGTGGATCTTCAGCTTTTCCGGGTCGTAGTCCGGAGAGGCCTTTACGGCCTCGGCGATCTTGTCCGCCGTAAAGCCGGTGAGAAAGAGCTCCCTGACCCTGCGGCAGATCTCGCCGCCCAGTTCATCGAAGGGGATGTGCTTGTCGTAGCCTCCCGCGATCAGGATGGGCTTTTGCTTGAGCGCGCGCAGCCCGGCGATCGTCCGTGTGGGGCTGGACGCGATGGAGTCGTTGCAGTAGGTCACGCCCCGGAGCGTGCGGATCATCTCCAGCCTGTGCGCCACGCCGCGGAAGGATCCGGCCACCTTCCGGCAGGTCTCGTCGGACACCATCCCGCCGGTCGCGGCGAAAGCGGCCATGTAGTTTTCCACATTATGCAGTCCCGGCAGCAGGATGTCCGAGGCGTCGAGGATCTTCGTCTCCCGCCCGTTCTGCACGCGCCACACGGTCGTGCCGTCGAACCGGCATCCGTTGTCCGGTTTTTCCTGCCGGGAGAAAAAGCGGACCTCGCCCTTCGCCTCCGGCGACATGGCGCGGGTGATGGCGTTGTCGGCGTTGAGCACCAGTATGTCCTCCGGTCCCTGTCCCAGAAAGATCTGTTTTTTGGCCGTCCGGTAATCCTCGTAGCTGGGATGCACGTCCAGGTGGTTGGGGCTGACGTTGGTGATCACAGCCACGTGGGGCCGGCATTCCATGCTGTGCAGCTGAAAAGAGCTCAGCTCCAGCACCGCAGCGTCCTCACTCTTCATCTCCCCGGCTTTCGTCAGCAGCGGCGTGCCGATGTTTCCTCCCAGGTGTACGGTGTATCCTTCCGCCCGGAGCAGTTCGGATATGATCGTGGTCGTGGTGGTTTTTCCGTCGGAGCCGGTCACGGCGATGATCGGGCAGGGGCACACGGCAAAAAAGGCCTCCATCTCGGAGGTGAGCACCGCTCCGCGCTCCTTCGCCTCCGCCAGCTGCGGAGTAAAGGGGTGCAGACCCGGCGTACGGAAGATCACGTCCTCGCTCAAGTCCTCCAGATAGTCCGGCCCCAGCCGCAGAGCGCAGCCCGCAGCGCGCAGGCGCGCCGCCTCCTCCGTGCCGAAGGCCTCCTCCGTGCGTCTGTCCCGGGCCGTCACCCGGCAGCCGGCGGAGAGGAGCGTACGGAGCAGCGGCATATTGCTCACGCCCAGCCCCACCACGGCGATCCGCTTTCCTTTGAGGCCGGCTATATAGGAATCCAGTGTCATATTCTTTCCTCCGGATCTGATTTTTCATCGGTTTATTATATCTGTTTCGCACCGGGAATTCAATCTTTATTGACAACCGCGCTCCCTGCGGGTAGAATCATAGGGCCGACCGGGCCGAACAGCCGCGCGTGCGAGGCGAAAGCCTGTACGTGAGGAAAGTCCGGGCTCCGCAGGGCAGGGATAACGGGTAACGCCCGCCGGGGGTGACCCCAGGACAAGTGCAACAGAGATATACCGCCGCGGCTGCTTCGCAGCCGCGGTAAGGGTGGAAAGGCGAGGTAAGAGCTCACCCATCGTCCGGAGACGGAACGATGCTGTAAACTCTATCCGGAGCAACGCCGTGGAGGGACATATGGCCGGCCCGGCCGTCCCGGGGAGGCGGCTTGAGCGCGTCGGCAACGGCGCGTCGAGACAGATGGCTGTTTAAGACAGAACCCGGCTTACAGACCCGATCGGCACCAAGTAACGCAAAACCCCGCTGCGCGTACGCAGCGGGGTTTTGTTGCGTGCCGACAGGCGACGCCTCGCAGAGTTCGCCGCCCGTCGGCGAATAGGATCATAACCTGTTTATGAGGCAGCTCTGCCGCCTCATAAACACTTTAAGGCGAGCAACGCGAGCCCTCGCGCCGACCAAACGCGGCGGCTCCTTCGCGACGCCGCGTGCGATTGCGCGAGTTTTCTCGATTGAGAGCCCAGCGGAGCGGGTCTCAATCGAAGCGTGTCGGCGTTGCCGACACGCTTATTTGATGCCCAGGGCCCGGAAGGCGGATTCGAAGGGCGCCCGGCAGATGCCCCGCTCGGTGATGATCCCGGTGATGAGACCGCAGGGCGTCACGTCAAAGGCGGGATTGTAGACCTGCACGCCCTCGGGGGCCATGCGGCGGGTATACCACATCTCGGTGACCTCCTCCCCCGGGCGCTGCTCGATGGGGATCGAATCGCCGTCCGGAAGGGACATGTCGATGGTGGAGCTTGGCGCGCAGACATAAAACGGGATCCCGTAATGCTTCGCCAGGATCGCCACGGCGGAGGTTCCGATCTTATTGGCGGTATCTCCGTTGCGGGCCACCCGGTCGCAGCCGACGAAGACGATGTCGATCTTCCCGCTCTTCATCAGGCTGGAGGCCGCGTTGTCGCACAGCAGCGTGGTGTCCGCGCCGGCGGAGCACATCTCGAACGCCGTGAGCCTCGCGCCCTGAAGAAGCGGGCGCGTCTCGTCGCAGTATACGCGCAGATCGTCCCGCCCTTCCTCGAGAGCGGCGTAGATCGGCGCGGTGGCGGTCCCGTATTTGGCGGTGGCCAGCGTGCCGGCGTTGCAGTGGGTGAGGATCCCGTCGCCCCGGCGCAGCAGGCCCAGGCCCAGTCTGCCGATGGAGCGGCTGATGGCTATGTCCTCTTCGCGGATGGCGTCCGCCTCGCGAAACAGCCGCTCGCGCAGCTCGCTCAAAGAGAGCTCCGGATGATCCGCGGCGACGCGCTCCATCCGGTCCAAGGCCCAGAACAGATTGACCGCCGTGGGTCTGGACGAAGCCAGATAAGCCTTTTTCTCCCGGAACGCGGCGAGGAATTCCTCCCGGCTGTCGGTCTCGATCTTCGAGGCGGCCAGCGCCATGGCATAACCGGCGCATACGCCGATGGCGGGAGCTCCGCGCACACGCAGGCTGCGGATCGCCTCCCAGATCTCTTCCGTTTCCGTCAGGCGCAGCACCCGGATCTCGTTGGGCAGAAGCGTCTGGTCCAGTATCTCCAGCGCGCCGCGGTCCTTTGACAGGACCACGGTATCCAGTGACAGAGCGTTCATGATCATTCCTCCGATCTTCATGGGCCCGGCCGGACGGGGTTTCAGTCCCCGCGCATCTCCCGCAGAAGAAGCAGCAGCAGATCCGAAAAGCCCTGCGCGAGCTGGGACGGCTTTCTGATGCGGATGCAGGCGTGGCCGTAGATGCGCCCCAGATCCTCCAGATGAGACGAGGTCCCGTGGAACACGGCGCCGACGCGTATCCCGTCGTTTTTCAGCTCGCGGACGGCTTTTTCTGTGAGCCGCACCGCCGCGTCGCCCTCATACTCTCTCGCCAGAAAGCGTCCTCCGGCCGCGATGGGCGAGGAATCGTTCGGACTGGCGTCGGTCATGATGAGCAGGATCCTCCTTTTGCCTCTGAGCGCGGGATCGTCGTCAAGATGGCCCAGCAGCCGGAGCGCCAGGCTGTCGCGATTCCATCCGCCGGCGTAAAAGCGCAGCGTGCCCCGGCAGTCTGTCCGGTCGGCGCTCTTGAGGATATCCAGCACCGTATGCCCGCGGATGCTGCGGAAGGCGCTGACCCGTACCGGGATGTGCAGGTTTGTCAGGCTTTTGGCCGCCACATAGGCCTCCGCGGCCAGCAGCTCCTGCATGTTCCGCCGGGACTGGGACGCGTCCAGCAGCAGATCCACAAAGATCTCCTGCTCGACCTCCTCGCCGTTTTTCAGGAACACGCGGTCGTCTCCCAGCAGGGGCAGCCGCCAGGCTTTCTCGGGGCTGATCCTCCCGGACCGGGCCGGCTCGGGCAGGTGCTTCAGGTAGGACGAGAGGACCGTCTCTATCCGGGTGGTCAGCGCCTTGATCGCGTGGGCGAGCGCCGCCGCGTTTTCGTCGAGAAAAGCGCGGTTGCGCTCCTGCTGACGCAGACTGCTCTCGCGCACATCGGCCGCCTCTCGCAAGGTCAGGTCCGGCGCCTCCCCTTTGGTGACCCACACGCGGCAGTCGGCGTCGGCGTCGACGCACAGATCGTTTTCCAGCGTGCGCCGTTCGGCGTCGGAGATCGCGCTTCGGCCGAATACCGCGCGGATATAGGCCTCGTCTTCCTCGGTGGGCGCAGCATGACGTCCCAGCCCCTCGTGGCCGAGCAGCACCGCCTTGGGATGATCCCCTTCGCCGGTCCCGGTTCGGACCAGCAGCCGGTCGCGCCGGCGGTGTTCATGCCGCAGCAGCAGCTTCGCGAGGGTCCCGGCGGCGCGCTGTGCGGGTACGGGACCGGATTCGAAGCGGAAAAAGGTCTTCAGGAAAGACTCCATGGCCCCGATCACCGCGTCGGTATCCAGAGCGCCCGGGAACAGCAGCGCCTCGCTCATGCGCTTCTCCCGCGGCGTGCGAAGCGGGGCGCGGCGGCCCAGCACGGCGCTCCAGCGGGCCTGCTGCTGGGTGTAAACGCTCATGCTCTGATATTCCATCTGCTGCCGGGACAGATTCTCCTGCTCACGGAAAAAGCGCTCCGCCCGCTCCCGGCGCAGCGCTTCGAGGATCGGCCTTTCGGCGACCTCCTTTTCATATACACAGTTTTCCAGCCCCAGCCAGAGGAACTCATCGAACTCCGCGACGCGGCGGTCATGGGCATAGCGCTCGAAAAAAGCGCTGATCTTCTCCATGTCCAGCCATTTTTCCGTAAAGCCGACCACCATGTCGAAATAGTGGTCCGGCGCTCCGTTGGGAAAAAAAGCCATAAACGCCGGCTCGAAATCATACCGTCCGGCGGCGTTCCATATGATGTTTCTGGCCCGCCGCGCGCTGGCGGTAAACTGTTTCTTGATCATGCCCCGAAAACGACGTCCCGTGTCAGATCGGACGGAAGCCGCGCGGCGATCACATCGCGGATCAGGGAACGCTCATAGGCGTCAAAGCTCTTGTTGACCACGCACATGTCCAGCGCGTCGCCGGAGGTGAGCCCCTGCTCCATCAGCGCCACCGCGTCCAGGAGCCCGCGCAGATCCAGCGCCGAGTCGGAGATCTCGGCGCTCTCCGCCTTCTTTTCCAGTTCCTCGTAGAGCCGGACCAGCTGCGAGCAGATCTTCCCGTCGATGGAGGGATAACGGCGAGCGATCAGCTTGGAGAGATCCTCTCCGGCGATGACCGGCATGTCCAGCACGGCGAACCGGGAGGTGAGCGCCTCGTTCAGGTCGCGGGTACCGGCATAGCCGTAGTTCATCGTGGCGATGAAGCGGGTCTCCTCCCTCAGGTCGATGCGCTCATAGCCCGGAACATCCAGACTGCGGCGGAAGTCCAGGGCCGCGTGCAGCACGGCGAGAGCCTCGTTTTTCGCCATATTGATCTCGTCGAGGATGCCGAAGCCGCCTTTTTCCGCGCACAGCCAGATCGGTCCGGGACGGAACACTACGGCCTGCCCGTTGTAGGTATCCGTTCCGACCAGATAGGAGGCATCCGCGTTCACATGAAACGACACGTTCCACATGGGCCGCCCGAACAGGGCGCAGAGATTCTCCGAGAGCACGTTCTTGCCCGTGGCCTTCGGTCCCGCCAGGAGCAGGTTTTTGCCCGCGAGCAGCGCCGCCAGCGCCAGCTCCCAGGTTTTGCGTCCGTAGTAGAAATACTCCGGTACGGGGATGCGGCTCCGGTCCTCCTCCGCGACGGGATGAGTGTCGCGGAAACGGCGCGCGGCGTCGATCAGCGAGGGATCTATGCCCTCATTGGCAAGGAAAGAAAACAGTTCTTCCATATCGTCAACCTCATTCATAATCGGATACAAGGAACAGCGGCTTGACCTCCACCACCTCGTCGTGCTCTTTCTGTGAGACGGTGACGGAGGAGTTGAGCGCGCGCAGATCGGCCTTTACGGTCTCCAGCGCCGTGGCGGGATCCTCGGCGCGGCCCTCGCGTACAACGCGGATCATGCGCTCGAGCACTGTCGGATGCGCGTATCGGGCCGGTACGGGAAAGTCCTCGCCGATATACGCCTTCGCGGAGGCCACGGCCTCGTCCCAGTCCTTCTGAGCGCGCTTTTTGCTGGTCCAGCGTCCCGGCGCGATACCCGCCGACTGGGCGAAGAAAAACAGCGCGCCTCCCGCCAGAAGCAGATACCAGCCGAGCTGCGAGCTGCCCAGGAGGGAAAAGACGCCGAACACCGCCAGGGCCATCCCGCCGACCGTCATCAGCGCTCCCATCGCCAGCACCCAGGGCTTCATCGCGTCAACGATGCGCTTCTGCTTCGCCGCGGCCGTCAGCGTCCGGCCGATCTCCGGCTTCCGCTCGAGAAAGGCTTTCGCTTCGGTCAGCTCCCCGCGCGCGGTCTCTCCGGCGGGAGAGAGCTCTGCAAGGAAGCGCTTTTTCTCCTCGGCCTCGGCTTCGGCCAGCTTCTTAGCCGCTGCGGCGCTTTGGGGCGGGATGTCCGGGCGCTCCCGGCCGACCAGAGAGAGGAGCGTGTCCACCTCCGCCTCGGTGCGGAAGCGGAACTGCTTCTCCCGGCCGTTTCCGTACTGCACGACCAGATAGGCCATGGAGCCGAAGACCCCCTTGCCGGAAAAGCCTCCCGGACTCATGGCCACGCGCTTGAACACGCGGCGGACGTCGGTCCACGGCAGGTAATACCGGCGGCTCACAAAGCGTCCGCCCAGATACAGCGCCTTTTTCCCGACTCCGCAGGAGCCGATCTTTCGGCACTCTTCCTTATCGATCTCCAGCTCCCGGCGGTCAAGAACACGATCGCCCAGGGGGGTCAGCATCCACAGCATAGTACGTCCTCCGAAAGATAAAGGGCAGGAATCACTTCCTGCCCTTTATGATAAACCATAGTTCCGGAATTGACAAGCGAGCCGTTTCTCAGGCGGCGTTCGCGGCCTTGGCCGAAGCCTTCTTCGCGCTGTTGAGGAAGATGATCAGGCACAGGGCGGCGAAGATCAGGCCCACGGGATAGCCGACGGTCTTGTTGTTCTTGAAGAACGCGATCAGGCCCATGCACTCGCCGGCCATCATGAAGTAGGTCATGGAGACCGCGCTCATGAAGGTGGCGGGAACGGCGCAGATCCAGTAATTGCGCTTGTTCTGAGCCAGGAACATGGCGCCGGCCCACAGCACGATCATAGCCAGGGTTTGGTTGGACCAGGAGAAGTAACGCCAGATGATCTGGTAGTCGATGAAGCCGAGGGTGTTGCCGAAGCCGAGGAACGCGCCGATGCCCAGCACGGGGATGCACAGGGCCAGACGGACCTTCCAGTTGCCCATGTCCAGCTTGAACCAGTCGGCCAGAGTCAGGCGGGCGCTGCGGAAGGCGGTGTCGCCGGAGGTGATCGGGCAGGCGATGACGCCCAGCATGGCCAGGATGATGCCGATCTTGCCCATGGTCATGGTGCAGATGGTGTACACGGTGTTGGCGTTGCCGCCGCCCATCTCGTTGAGCTTCTCAACGCCGAGCAGGGTCACGCCGGCGGCGGCCCAGATCAGGGCGATAATGCCCTCGGCGACCATGGCGCCGTAGAACACGAAGTGGCCCTGACGCTCGCTCTTCAGGCAGCGGGCCATCAGAGGAGACTGGGTGGCGTGGAAGCCGGAAATGGCGCCGCAGGCCACGGTGATGAACATGAAGGCCCAGATGGGGGTCCCCTTCGGGTGCATGTTGGTGAAGTTCTTGAAGATCTCGGGGATCGGAGTGCCGCTGGTCATGGTGCCGAAGCCGACGCCCACGGCCATGACGATCAGGCAGATGCCGAAGATCGGGTAGATACGGCCGATGACCTTGTCCACGGAGATGAAGGTGGCGATGAAGTAGTAGATCAGGATGATCGCCAGCCAGAAGGTGGACTTGACCACGATGCCGCTCTCGACGCCGCTGTTCTTGAACAGGGTGACGAGCAGGCCGGCGGGGCCGACGGCGAACACGGTGCCGACCATGATCAGCAGGATCACGGAGAACACGCGCATGACGTTCTTCATCGCGCCGCCCAGGTAGATGCCGGTGACCTCGGAAATGGAGGCGCCGTTGTTGCGCTCGGACAGCATGCCCGCGAAGTAGTCATGAACAGCGCCGGCGAACACGGTGCCGAAGGTGATCCACAGGAACACCACGGGGCCCCAGATGGCGCCGGACAGAGCGCCGAAGATCGGGCCGAGGCCGGCGATATTCAGCAGCTGGACGAGGAAGAGCTTCCACTGGGGCATCACGACGTAGTCGACGCCGTCGTTGATGGCCACAGCGGGAGTCTCGCGGTCGTCCGGATTGAAGGTATTGTCGACGACTTTACCGTAAATCAGGTAGCCGAGGATCAGTACCGCAAAACAGACAAGAAAACTGATCATACGATTCCCTCCCAAAGATATTTCCTTTGCGGATGTTCATTGTTTGTTCATATCCGCACCAAAGGCATTATAAACGTTCATATACAAAAATCAATAGTAAAGTGCTTTTTTCATGTATTTTGTACGAAAGATTTGCCACGCACAACCAAATCCCGGGACATGGGCGCGTGGGTCTCTCCCGGATCAGAGCCGAACGACGTCGTCCGCGGGCTTTTTCCGCAGGGCGGCGTCCAGCAGGACGTTCTCCTCCACCACCGGGACGATGCCGCGGCGGCGCAGGATCTCCCGCGCGCGCTCCTCGTCCTCGGGCAGGACCTCCACGAAATAAATCTCGCGGTCGATCTTTCCCTTGCGGCCGAAATCCCGGGGGTCGAGCTTGGCCCCGCAGCCTCCGCCCATGACCGTCTCCTGCAGATAATGGCCGTACCGCGCTCCTTTCAGCCCCTCCTCTTTCAGGGCCGCGCGGATCTGCTTCCAGGTCTCCCGATCCCGTTTTTTGAAGATCGGCACCCGCTTTCTGAACAGGTTTCCAAACATGCCGTCTCTCCCCTTTCCGCTGACACTATAGCATCTCGCGCCCTGCCGGTCAACTGCCGGTGATTGACACGCCCAACGCGCCCGCGCTATACTGTGAAAGCTTATTTTCTTCCCGATCGCGGGGTGCCGAACTATGACCACGAAAACGAAATACTTTGACCGGACGCTGCTGCCCGCCGTGTTCGCTCTCGCCTGGCCCACGATGCTCGAGCAGCTCATGGGCACAGCCGTTCAGTACATCGATACGGCCATGGTCGGCTCTCTGGGCACCGCCGCAACCGCCTCGGTAGGATCCACCACCACGGTCAACTGGCTGATCGGCAGCACGGTATCCGCCTTCGGCGTGGGCTTTCTTTCCTATGTGTCTCAGGCCCGCGGAGCGGGTCAGGATGAGCGGGCCAGGAGAGCCGCGGGGCAGTCCGTGCTGGCCGTGCTGGCCGCGGGGCTCCTGTTCACGGCGCTGACCCTCTCCCTGAGCCGGAAGGTCCCGGTATGGATGCGCGTGGATCCCTCCATCCGGGATCTGGCCGCGCGGTATTTCTTTATACTGTATACGCCGATGCTCTTCCGCGCCGCGACCGTGATCTTCGGCACCGTGCTGCGCGCCGCGGGCGATACCCGCACTCCCATGCGCGTCGGCCTGGCGGTGAACCTGATCAACATCGTCCTCAATTTCCTGCTGATCTATCCGACGCGCACCGTGACGCTGTTCGGCGCTTCGCTGAGGATCTGGGGCGCCGGGCGCGGCGTGGTCGGCGCGGCGCAGGCCAGCGCCATAGCCGTCGCCGCCGGCGGGATCGCCATAACGGCCGCGCTGTGCCGTCACCGCGAGATCTCTCCCGTCGGGGTCTCGCTGAGGCCGGACAGGGCCATTCTCCTCCCCTGCCTGCGCGTCGCCTTTCCGAATATGCTCCAGCGCTTCGGCACCTCGCTGGGCTATGTGGCCTTCGCGGCGATGATCAACTCCCTGGGCGAGCTGTCCACAGCCGCCCACACCATAGCCAACACCGTGGAGTCCGCCTTTTACATCCCCGGTTACGGCATGATGACCGCCGCCGCCACGCTGACCGGCAACGCCATAGGCCGCGGCGACGAGCGGGCGATGCGCGCTCAGGCCCGGCTCATCCTGCTGCTGGAGGTGAGCATGATGGTCGTATCCGGCGGTCTGCTCTTCGCCTTCGCCCCCGCGATGGTCCGTCTGTTCAGCGCCGACGCCGCCGTCATTCTTCTGGGCAGCACCGTGCTGCGTATGGTCGCCTGTTCGGAGCCGTTCTACGGAGTGCCTCTGGTGATCGAGGGCATGCTCATGGGCGCGGGAAAGACCGTTGCCTCGTTCGCGTTCAACATCGCGGGAATGTGGGGGATCCGCATCGTCGGGACCTATATCTGCACGCAGGTGCTCGGCCTCGGGCTGGTGTCCGCCTGGGGGTGCATGATCGCGCACAACCTGGCGCTTTTCGTGATGTTCACGGTGTATTACTTCCGAGGAAACTGGCGCCCGTTCGGGATGACACGCCGGTGATGCCGACACGCTTCGATTGAGACCCGCTTCGCTGGGCTCTCAATCGAGAGAGCTCGCGCAATCGCACGCGGCGTCGCGCTTAGAGCCGCCGCGTTTGGTCGGCGCGCGGGCTCGCGCTGCTCGCCTTATGGTGTTTATGAGGCGGCGAAGCTGCCTCATAAACAGATCATGGTCCTGTTCGCCGCTCAGCGATGAGCTCTGCGAGCCTTTGTCGACACGCTCACAGGGGCCGGCGTTCATAGGAACGCCGGCCCCTGTGTTTTTTCTTTTATTTGTATGAGTGGAGTCCCGTAAAGAGCACGTTCACACCGATGAAGGTGAACAGCACGCACACGATCCCTATCAGAGAGTAGATCGCCATGCGCTTTCCCTGCCACTTTTTCTGCAGGCGCAGGTGCAGGTACGCCGCGTAGATCAGCCATGTGATCAGCGCCCAAGTCTCCTTGGGATCCCAGGTCCAGAACGCGGACCAGGCCTGCTCGGCCCAGATGGCGCCGGTCAGGATCGTGACCGTGAGCATCAGGAACCCGAAGGCGATCATGCGGTAGGACAGATAATCCAGTCTGCCCAGACTCCCGGGCTCTGTTTCGGGCTTTTTGTCGAGCATCATGTACCGAAGGCTCACGCACGCGGAGATCATAAACGAGCTGTAGGATAGCACCGCCGAGCCGATATGGAAGGAAAACCACGCCGAGCGCAGGGCAGGCATCAGTTCGGACACCGTCCGGGGCTGCAGCGCGGCAAAGGACAGTATCAGAAACGCGGCCGCGGATGTCAGCGCGCCGAGCCATGCCTCCCTGGTCCGCCGGTGAAGAAGGATCGCCAGAAGCCCGATGCACCAGGCGAACGCCGTGGCAAACTCGAACTGGTTGGCCAGCGGAAGGCGCCCGGCCACGATGCCCCGCGCGATCATATAGGCGAGGTTCAGTGCGAAGCCCGCGTAGAAAACCGGCCAGGCCGCCTTGGAGATCTTTTCATTCCGGAAAGCCAGACTCAGAAAGTGCGTGATGACACTGATAAAATACAGCACCAGTCCGGAAAAGAACAGAATATCCAGCATGTTTATCGCTCCTTTGCTGTGAAACGGATTTTATAAAACGGCGGCGAACCGCTCTTTAAGCTCCTGTTCTCCTTTCCGGCTGACGACGGCGTATCCGTCCTTCCCCACGGCCGCCGCGGCGACGGGAGCGAAAAAGCACAGATACAGTCCGGCGGTCAGCAGCGCGAAGGACGCGTACAAAAGCGCGTATATCCCGACGCTCGTCGTTTTCACGCGGATCCCGGGGAAGTAGCGCGGGGATTTGAATTCATAGACGGCGTCGGCGGTCTCCACGCTCTCGCCCGGCAGCACGATCATCGGCTCCTGCGCTCCGCCGCTGAGCCGGACGATATAATACGCGGGATCGGCCATATCCCCTCCGCTGTGTCCGACCACCTTCCGCACGCCGTTCTCATCGGTGATGTATCCCGGATAAACGCTGAAATACCAAACTCCGTCGGCGCCGCCCGCGGTGATGAGCGACTGCTCCGTGAGATACAGAGGCCTGACCTCTCCGGTGGCGGCCACGCGCACATCCAGCGCGCCCGCGACGCCGTAGGTCTGCTGATAATACTTGTTCGCGCCGAAGCGCAGCGGATGATTGACGCTGATCTCCCGTATCCCGCTCGCGCGGCCGTCGGGAGAGATCACCTCCAGCGTGCTGACATAGTCCGTTTTACCCTCGGCGTCGGCGATGCGGAAGTCCTCCAGCCGCAGCACGGTCCCGTCGGGCAGTTCGTTCTCCCCGGGCAGGATCTCATAGTCCGCCGTGCTGCTCAGCGCGAAGATGCCCGCCGCGCCGAGGATCACACCCAGCAGCGCGAAATGGGTGATCACCGAGCCGAACCAGCTCAGCGCCGGAGAGAGCCATACGGCGCGCTCTCCCTCACCCTGCCGCTTCCAGCCGCGCCGGCGGAGATAGCCGGACAGTTTTTCGGCGGAGGAAGCGCTCAGCGGAAGGAGCTCGGCGGTCTCCGCCCTCTTGGCCGCCGCGGCCCTGCGGGCGGACACGGCGCGAAGCTGCGAGACTGAGCACAGCGCCAGATTCACCGAAAACAGCGCCGTCAGCGTCAGGAACACCCACCCGGAAAAGAGCCGGTCCAGCCCCATTCCGAGGATCATGTGATACGCGCCGGGAAAGGTCTCGGCGTAATAGCTCTCGCTCTCTCCCTGCGGGATCACGGAGCCGATCACCGAGCAGACGAGCACCGGCAGGAGCAGCAGCATGCCGAAGCGCATGGAGCGGAGAAAGGGAAGGATTTTTTTCATGATCGTTTCATCCTGTAAAATCGCAAGACCGCGCCGGCAGTTCATCCGGCGCGGTCGTATGCTTCATAAATGCCTCAGAGTGTCTCGAGCTCCTTGAGCGCCTGATCGATCAGAGCTTCCGCCTTGTCCAGGCATTCGCGGGAAAGCGCGGAGTTATGGGCTCCTTCGCTGTTCTCCACGAAGATGATATCCCAGTACCACTGGCCGTTGCGGTTGAGCATGCGGATCGGATCGAGCTGCTCATCGGTGTACTTGCCGGAAGCAACGGCTTCCGCGAGAGCGTTGGTGAGCTTTTCAAGCTTCTGCGCCACCTCGATGGTGCGTCCCTCGATCTCCTCCTGAATGCCGCGGACCAGAGCGGTCATGTCCGTGTCGCCGTGGCAGCGGGCGCAGGTGGCGAGGACCTCGGGCTTATCCAGCGGGCTGACCAGATAGTGGTCGGAGTAGGTGCCCGTGCCGTAGCCCTGCTTGGAGGTCATGGTGCCCATGTGGCAGTCGGCGCAGGTGAGAAGCCCGGCGTGCTTGCTGCCCTCGCCCATGAAGGTCTCGTACTCGGGATGCTGGGCCTTGAGCTGCTTCGTGCCGGTGTCGGGGTTGGTGTAGTCGACGAACATCTCGCCGTTCGGGAAATTGCTGCCGTCGTTATAGAAGGCCAGCATGTCGTCGAAGTTCATGCTCGCCAGAGAGACATACGGCAGCGTGGTGGACTGATCGGTGGGGGCGAAGTAATACTCCACATGGCACTGGCCGCAGGAGAGGGTCTGGGGAGCGACCTCGCCGAGATCCTTGCCCATGGCGTCGGAGAGGTAGGTGTGCGTCACGACCAGCTCGTTTCCGGTGTTGGCGTGGCAGGTATAGCAGCTGATGGGGTCCATCCCGGAGATGACCTCGTCAAAGGGACGGGAATAGACGTCGTTCCCCTCGGCGTTGACCAGGACCGTGTAATCCGGGGTCTTGCAGGTGATGCACTTGGCCTGACCGTGGGGACGCGTCGTTTTGGAGACGTCGATAACGGTGAAGGAATGGCCTCTCGCCTCGCCGTAGTCCTCGCCGAACTTGTTCCCGCCGTAAATGGTCTTCAGAGAGAAATAAGGGGAATACAGCTCCGGGATCTGCTCCGTGGCGCTGTTCTCCTCGTTGCGCATGTAGGACGCGTACTCGTCGGGGTATTTGCTCTGCCAGTCGGCGGCCTTGACCACCGTGACGCTCGACCCCGTTTCGACCTTCTGCGCCGTGTCGTTGGCCACGCCGGCCGCGGGGGTGCGGTTCATAACGACCGTGTCCAGCGCGATGGCGCACACCAGCACCGCCAGGCACAGCAGCAGGATCTTCCCGCTGTATTTAGGTGCGTTCTTTTTCATGATGCCTCCTGAAAAGACGTTTTCTGCATAGTTGTAAATAGTATATCATCTGCCGGCGATAAATACAAGGGTTGAGCGGAATAAAAACGCCGCCGGGAAAAATGGTTCCCGCGCGGCGCTTTCGCGAAAGTCACCGGTCCCCCGGCTGCTGCCGCAGGGGCCGTCCTTTCCGTTATTTCCCGCTCTCCATCAGGCGGGTCAGCTCTTCCATGAAGGTGTTGATATCCTTGAACTGGCGGTAGACCGAGGCGAAGCGGACGTAGGCGACCTGATCGAGATTCTGGAGCCGGCGCATGACCATCTCGCCGATCTCGCTGGTGGGGATCTCCCGCTCCAGCTCGTTCTGAAGCTCCTGCTCGATCTCGTCGGCGATCTTCTCCAGATCCCCCAGGGCCACGGAGCGCTTCTCGCAGGCCTTGAGCATGCTGCCGATCAGCTTGTTCTTGTCAAAGGTCTGGCGGCTCCCGTCGCGCTTGATCACCACAAGAGGCAGGCGCTCCATCACCTCATAGGTGGTGAAGCGGCGCTGACAGGCCAGGCACTCGCGGCGGCGGCGTATGCTCGCGCCTTCCTCGGCGGGACGCGAATCGATGACTCTGCTTTCCGTGTATCCGCAAAACGGGCACTTCATTTCCTTGTTCCTCCCCGGCTGCGCTCTTCCGGCGCAGGTTGCGTATTATTTGATATTATGTCAATCATACCACAAAATATGGGATTTGCAAGGAGATTCTTTCCGTTATTCCGATACAGAGGGCCGGTCTTCTCCGGACGGCGGCGATGAGCGCTCCCCGCCGAAAAGCTTCCCGGCGGCGGCGAGAAACTCCTCCCTGGTCCACAGCGCGTTGACCGCCTCGAGGAGGGCGTTGGACGACAGATTTGCGGGAAGGCCCAGCGCGCGCTGCACAGCGAGCCGTTTCCCCGACGCTCCCGGCGCTCCCGCCAGGCCGAGGGCGTAAAGGTCCGCCTTGGCGACCGGGTCGGACGGCCGCTCGTCCGGCGTGGCACCGCACCGCTCCAGGGCCGCGAGCAGCATCTCGGGAGACATGCCCTCCACGCCCAGCGTTCCCGCCCGCGAGGGTGCGCTCTTGCGCCGTTCCCTGCCCGGGATGTCCGGGATATAGGCATGGCGGAGATATTTCGCGTCGATGCAGGCGCGCAGCCTGTTGCGGATCACAAGCCCCGCTCCGTCGGGGTCGGTCAGCACGATCAGGCCGCGCTTCTCGGCCACGGAGCGCAGCAGCGCCATTTTTTCCGCGTCGCGGAAAATGCCGAAGCCCTCGGTGGTAAAGACGGCCGTATCCACCACGGCCTCGAGGGCGATTTTGTCGTAGCGTCCTTCCACCACGATGGCCTCACGGATCTTAAGCATGCCGGCTCTCCATAATGAAGCGGATCAGCAGCTCCCGGAGGGCTTCGTCCTCGGAGAGCGCCGCGTTCTGCTCTCTCGTCCGCAGGCCGCACTCGGCCACGAGTCTCACGTCGTTCGTGAGTGCGGCGAGGGTAAAGCGTCCCGCCGCTTCCTTCAGCCGGCGCAGTGTATAGTCGCTGTTTACGGAGAGCATCTCGCGAAGCACGCCGTCCCCCGCGCCGGAGTCCATGATCAGCCGCGCGGCGTAGAGCCGGCGCATCTGCCAGCCCACCGCGCCGAGGATCTCGGCAAATTCCGCGTCTCCCGCCAGAAGCTCCGCCAGATAGCCCGCAGCTCCGTCATAATCGCCCAGGGAGATCCGGTCCGTCATCTCGAAGGCGCTCGCCTCAGGGATGTGGTGCGCCACCGCGTCCACGTCCGCCACGGTCACGCGCGCCTCTTTGGAATAGGCGCAGATCTTCTCGATCTCGGGGATCAGCCGGTTCATCAGCTCCCCGGACAGGAACACCAGCCGCTCCATGGCCGGGCGGTCCACGGTTTTGCCCGCCGACTCAAACCTGCGCTGGATCCAGCGAAACAGCATGGGGCGTTCCTGGGCGGTGAATTCCACCGCCTTCCCGCTCTTTTTGATCTGTTTGACAAGAGAAAGCCGTCCGTCGGGAGAAACACCCGCCGGCAGGGTGATGACCACCGTGCACCACTCGGGAATGTCCGAAAGGAGCGCGGGGAGTTTGTCGTCTTTGCAGCGGTTCACGTCGAAGCCGCTGAGCTCCACGAAGGTCCTGCCGCCGAAAAAGGGCATGGCGTTGAGCGCGTCTTCCACGTCCCTCGCGTCGGGGAGAGGCCCGTTCAGCCGCTTCGCGTCAAAATCCCGCATTTCCCCGCTGACACAGATATCCCGCAGCGAGGAGACGAAATCCGCGATCAGATAATCCTCCGGGCCCCAGAGCATATAGAGGTTTTCGGGACCTTTGCTTTTCAGCTCCCGCTTGAGCGCCGTGTAGTCGAGCGTTTCCTGTTTTCGGATTTTAGCCATTCCGGTCGCCTCCCGCTTTCACGGTGATGTTCCCCTCTTCATCCGTGCGGTGTATTTCCACATGACAGCTTTTCAGCCGGCGCAGCACCTCGTAATGAGGATGCCCGTAATTGTTGTATCCCACCGAGATCAGCGCCGTGTCCGGCCGGATCTCCTCAAGGAACGTCTCGCAGGTCGAGGTCCTTGAGCCGTGATGGCCCACCACCAGCACCTCCGTATCGGGCAGGTCGTTTCTCGCGCAGAGCAGCCATTCGGCCGCGGCGGGAGAGTCTCCGGTGATCATGACCTCGAAATCGCCCTGCCCGGCCATGACGATCAGGCAGTTCTCGTTCTCATCCCCGTCCAGAAGCGGAGCCCAGAGGGTAAGTTCCATGTCGCCCACGGTGAGCGACATGTCCCCGGTCACCCGGCGCACCCGGGTCCCCCGCTCCCGCGCCGCGTTCAGGATCGGCTCGAGAAATCCGTCCGTATCCGGTGACTGCGGCAGGTACAGCGTGTCCACGTCCATCCGGTTGATCAGCTCCTCCGCGCCGTTGACATGGTCGGAATGCAGATGGCTCAGGATCAGCGCGTCCACGCGCTGACGCTGACCGGCCCGGAGGAAGGATACGGCGGCGCGCGCGGCGTCGTGGGTGACATAGCTTCCGCCGCAGTCCACCACCACGCTTCGCGGACCGCAGGTGAGCACCACGCTCTCCCCCTGGCCCACATCCAGCGCCGTCACTCTCATGCCGCTGTCCCAGCTCAGACGCACGGTCAGCGCCGAGGCGTACAGGAAGATCAGCGACAGACACACGGGCGCGGTCAGCAGGAAGCCCCGGCCGTTCCGTCCGCGGAGCCATGCGGCGATGAACAGAACATAGGTGAACGCCAGCCACAGCGCGTTGAGCGGCTCGAGCATATACACGCAGGCGCACGGAAGCGTCCGCAGCAGGCCGGTCACCCACCGGATATACCGCACGCCCCATGAGAGTATCCCTCCCGCGGCGCTCCCGGCCGCCGGCATGAGCGCCGTGAGCAGGACCGCGGCGTACCCTCCCTGATAGAGCAGGGAGATCAGCCAGAGGCACAGGATGTTGGACAGAGGGGACACCGCGGACACATAGCCGAAGCGCGCCGCCGCGATGGGGAGCGTGAAGATCTGAGCGCCCAGGCCGCTGGACACGGCCGCCGCCGCGAAGGTGAGGACCGGCCGAAACGGCCGGGGCGCGCCGCCGATCCGTTCGGTCAGAGCCCGGTACATTTTTCCCGAGACGAGCCAGATGCCGGCCATGGCGCCGAAGCTGAGCTGCAGGCTGGTCCCCGCGACGGCGCTCGGGTTCTTCAGAAGGATCGCCGCGAGCACGATCGAGAGGGCGGTGAGCGCGTCGTCCTCCCTTCGGAACAGCGGGGCGGAGAGCAGACATATCTGCATAAACACAGCCCTTGTCACCGACGGGGTGAATCCGGTCATCGCCGCGAAAAACAGAAGTATCGGGAAGGCGGCGATCACCGCCCACCGCCGGCGTCCCAGCAACAGGAATACGAATCCCGTGAGAAACGAGATATGCATGCCCGATACCGCCACCACATGGGACAGCCCCGCCTCGGCCAGGCTGTAATAGAGCTCTCCGGCGGCGTACAGATCCGTTTTGTTTCCGGTGAGCAGAGCCGTCATAAAGGGCACGGCGTCGCCGGGGAAGCATTTCCCGCACAGCTCGACGACACGCCGGCAGACCGCGGCGGGCGCGTACAGGAAGGAACGCTCCCACCGGCCCGTGTACCGGGGCTCCGAGACGCACACCGCCCTGAGAAAGATCCCCTGTGAGGTGAGATTATCCACCTGTCTCCCGCTGCGTACCGAGGCGGAGGAAAAGCGGACCTCGCAGCGGATCATGTCGCCGGGGACCAGGCTGTCCAGCTCTCCCTCCTCGTAGGAGACCAGGCGGCAGCGCACGGCGGGCAGGCCCGGCTCCGTGAGGCGGACCGTGACGTAGGCGCTGTCGTCGTAGATATCCGGATAATCGGTGACCCGGGCTCCGATCTCCCGCCTTTCGTCGGCGAGAGCCTCGCACGGGCGCAGCACGGCATAGAGCTGCGCGCTGAACGCCGCGCAGCCCGCCGCGGCTCCGCACAGGGCGAGGATCGCGCACAGACGCGCTTTGCCGCGCAGGAGCGAAGAGGGGATCAGCGCGATGAGACACCCCGCCGCGCAGGCGATCCACGCGCGCTCCGGCAGCAGGTAACGGCACGCCGCCACCGCCGCGGCAAAGGGCAGACACACCCACGCGGCCGCGCGCAAGGCAATTCTCTCCGAGCGCCGGGACAGGGGCTTACGGTCCATACTCGGTCCTCTCCGAATCATTCCAAAAGCGCCGATCCCCGGGATCCGCCCGCAGGATCGGCGCTGTGCTGTTTTCGCTGATCAGGCCATTCTGTCGCCCAGGCGCTCTCCGCCCAGGATGTGGAAATGCAGGTGCTTCACCGTCTGACCCGCGTCGTCTCCGCAGTTGGAAACGACCCGGAACCCGCCCCTGAGGCCCTCCTGCCGGGCGATCACGGCCGCGGCCTCCAGGCAGCGCGCCGCGAGCGCGGAGTTGTCCGCGTTCAGATCGGCCACGGACTCGATGTGTTCGCGCGGCACTACCAGGATATGAGTGGGAGCCTGCGGGGCGATATCCCGGAAGGCGAAGACGTTCTCGTCCTCATAAACCTTTGCCGACGGGATCTCCCCAGAGATGATTTTGCAGAACAGGCAGTCGGACATGACGCTTTTCTCCTTTCAGTTCACCTTGGACGCCACGAAGTCGTCCACGGAAGCCATGGCGTCGTCGAGCTTGAGCGGGTCGCTGCCGCCGCCCATGGCGGAATCGGGCTTGCCGCCGCCCTTGCCTCCGCAGAGGGAGCACACCTGACGAATCAGGTCGCCGGCGCGCACGCCCGCGGCCACGGCGTCCTTGCCGCACACGGCCAGGAACGTGATCTTTTCGCCCTTCACCGCGGCGAGCACCGCCACGATCCGGCCGTCCTTGTCGCGCAGGAAATCTCCGATGCGGCGCATTTCGTCGGGGCCGGTCTCGCCGGGAAGCGTCGTGGTCACCACATGCATGCCGCCGACGGTCTTGGCAGAGGTCAGGAAGCCCTCGGCGTTGTGGAGAAGCTCGCGGCTGCGGAACTTTTCCACGGCCTGCCGAAGAGTGCGGATCTCGCTGCTGCGGGCCTCGGCGCGGGCGAGCAGCTCCTCGGGCTTGGCCTTGATGCGCTCGGCCAGCGTCATGAGGGTGCGGGTATTGTTCTCCATGATCCTGAGAGTCTCTTTGCCGGTTACGGCCTCGATGCGCCGCACGCCGCTGGCAACGGAAAACTCGGCAAGGATGCGGAACGAGCCCACCTTGGCGGTGTTGTCCAGATGGGTGCCGCCGCAGAACTCCACGGAGTAGCCGTCGCCCATGTCCACCACGCGGACGATGTCGCCGTATTTCTCTCCGAAGAGGGCCATGGCGCCCAGGCTCTTGGCCTCGGCAATGGGCATCTCCTTCACATCCACGGCGAAGCCCTCGAGCACGGCCTCGTTTACCATGCGCTCCACCGTGGCGATCTCTTCGGGCGTCATGGCGGAGAAATGGGTAAAGTCGAAACGCAGGCGGTCGGGCTCCACCAGAGAGCCGGCCTGGTGCACATGGTCGCCCAGCACGCTGCGCAGGGCCTTATGAAGCAGGTGGGTCGCGCTGTGGGCGCGCATGATGGCCTTGCGGCGGGCGGTGTCCACGCAGGCGTTCACCGTTTCGCCAACAGCCAGGTTCCCGGAGACCATCACGCCCGTGTGCAGGACCTTTCCGGCCTTGTTTTTCTGAACGTCCCGGACCTCGAAAACCGCGTCCTTGAGGATCATCAGGCCGTGGTCGGCGCTCTGACCGCCCATCTCGGCGTAGAACGGCGTCTTGTCCAGCACGATGCTGGCTTCCGCTCCGGCGCCGACGCGCTCGCGCAGCTCCTCCTCGGCCACGATGGCCAGGATCTTCCCGTCGTCGTGCAGGCGGCCGTATCCGGTGAAGGCGGTGGGCGTGTTGTCCAGCCCCAGGTCCATGCCGGCCCAGGCCGTCTCGTCGGCGGCGCGGGCGGCGCGGGCGCGCTCCCGCTGTTCCTTCATCAGCTGCAGGAAGGCGTCCTCATCCACGCCCAGGCCGGCCTCGGTGGCCATCTCCCGGGTGAGGTCCAGGGGGAATCCGTAGGTGTCGTAGAGCTTGAAGGCGTCCGCTCCGGAGAAAACGTTCTCCAGCCGCTCGCGGTGACGGGCGAGCATGTTCGAGAAGATGCTCAGCCCGCCGTCGATGGTACGGGCAAAATTCTCCTCCTCGGCGCGGATCACGCTGGTGATGTACTCCTGCCGCTCGGAGAGCTCCGGGTAAGCGCCGCGGTTTTCATGGATGACCATGTCGCAGACCTTGTACAGGAAGGGCTCATGCACGCCCAGCAGCCGTCCGTGACGGGCCGCGCGGCGCAGCAGGCGGCGCAGCACGTAGCCGCGTCCCTCGTTGGAGGGAAGGACGCCGTCGCAGGTCATGAAGGTGGAGGAGCGGATATGGTCGGTGATGATGCGCAGGGAGACATCCTTCTCATACGACTCTCCGTAGTGAGCGCCGGTGATCTCGCTGACCTTGTGGGTGATGTTCATCACCGTGTCCACGTCGAAAAGCGAATTCACGTTCTGGCACACCACGGCCAGGCGCTCCAGGCCCATGCCGGTGTCGATGTTCTTCTGGCTGAGCTCGGTGTAATTGCCCAGGCCGTCGTTGTTGAACTGGGAGAATACGATGTTCCAGACCTCCATATAGCGGTCGCAGTCGCAGCCCACATGGCAGTCCGGTTTGCCGCAGCCGTATTCCTCGCCCCGGTCATAGTAGATCTCGGAGCAGGGGCCGCACGGGCCGCTGCCGTGTTCCCAGAAGTTGTCTTCCTTGCCGAAGCGGTAGATGCGGTCGGCGGGGATGCCGATCTCTTTGTTCCAGATATCAAAGGCCTCGTCGTCCGCCGGGGTGGTCTCGTTCCCGGAAAAGACGGAGGGATAGAGGCGGTCGGGGTCCAGTCCTACCCACTCGGGGGAGGTCAGGAACTCCCATGCCCAGTGGATGGCTTCGCGCTTGAAGTAATCGCCGAACGAGAAGTTGCCCAGCATCTCGAAATAGGTGCCGTGGCGGGCCGTCTTGCCGATGTTGTCGATGTCCGGGGTGCGGATGCACTTCTGGCAGGTGGTCACCCGGCGGCGCGGGGGGATCTCCTCCCCGGTGAACCAGGTTTTCATTGGGCTCATGCCCGCGTTGATCAGCAGAAGCGACGGATCGTTCTTCGGGATCAGAGAGAAGCTGGGCAGACGCAGATGGCCCTTCGTCTCAAAGAAAGAGAGATACATCTCCCGCAGCTCGTTAAGTCCAAACTCTTTCAAATGTATGACCTCCAAACAGATTGAAAGGTAATAGGCCGGTCCGGTTTTGCGGCCGGACCGGGTATCACATCAAAAAAATATCCCGCCCCCGATACACAGGGGCGGGGAGATTCTCCTCGCGGTACCACCCTGATCGCGGCGAAACGCCGCATCTCATCGACCCGGTAACGGGGGTCAGTCCGCCGCACTCATCGCGCGGGAGCTCCAAAGGGGCCGCCATGCTTCCGGTCAAGGGTTTTCAGCGCTTCCCTCTCTCTGCGGGCCGGGCGGGACATGGCTTTTCTTTTTCACAGCTTTTGTATTTTACCACAAAAATCGTCCTTGTCAACCGCCGCTTTCCCCATTTTTCCGCTCGATGAACGCTGCGCCGCGAGCAACGCGAAAAAGATCATGATACCCGGAGCCTGGGCGATGTTGACCGCCGCCTGCACCGCGTAGCCGACAAGGCCGGGAATCAGGACGCGGGAGAGCGCTCCGCCGTTTTTCAGGCCCTCGCGCACCGACAGCGCAGGCCACGCGCACCAGCTCAAAAGTCCCGCCCAGCCCCAGTTCAGCAGGATCTGCAGATACTCGCAGTGAGCCGCGTCCAGCACGGCGTCGGGAAAGATCCGGTCCCGCGCGTCCATGCGCGCCAGGATCCCGCACCCTCCGCCCATCAGCTTCTCCCACGGGCCGAAGCTTCTCCTCAGGGCAAGGCAGTGCTTCCATACGCCCAAACGGTCCGTGCCCCACGCGTCGGAGAAGCGCAGCCATTCCTCCGCCGCTCCCAGCGGCACGTGGGAAAACGCCGTGTTGAGCAGGATCAGCCCCGCCGTCACAAGGAGCGCCGCCGCGGCCATCGCAAGGCCCAGGCCCCGCCGGAAGCGGCCGGTCTCCTTTACCCGGCGGGAGATCGCGTACACCGCCGCGCTGAGGAGGATCACCGCCGCGGAGCACTCGGGCCGCAGAAGCATTCCGGTAAGAGAGGAGAGCCCCGCTCCGAAGAGCGCGGCGATGAGCCGGTAAAGCTGCATGAGCAATATCGCCGCCGCGCCGATCAGGCAGCCGCGGGAAAGAGCGTCACGGTCGCGGAAGGCGAAGGGCAGAGCCGCAAGCGCCGCGCTCACGCCCAGAACGGCGCACTCGCTGCGTACGGCCATCGCGCCCCACAGGCTCAGAGCGAACAGCCCTCCGTAAGCGGCGCGTTCCCCTCCGGTCCGGGCCGCGGCGAAGGAATATGCCGCCGTTCCGGTCGTCAGGACAAAATACGCCCCGGCGAAGTTGATGTTCCCGAGCACGGAGATGTACCTTCCCCGGTCAAAGGGGCCAAGGGCCGACTGCATCCCAAGGAGGTCGAATCCCAGATGGTCCGCGATCGCGAGGAGCGCCGCGGCGCCCATGCCGATGAAAAGAGGGATCGTCACATCCTCCGTACGCAGCGGCACATCCCGAAGAGAAGCCCAGACCGCCGCGTAAAGCCAGAGCATCGCCGCGCCCTGCCAGCGCCCCTGAGGGCCGAAAAGCGAATCGCGTAAGAATCCGCTGCCGATCGACGCGAGCAGCGCCGCAAAGCAGAACACCGCCGCGAAGATCCCGGCGGCGCCGGTCTCCCGGCGTCCGGAGCGCCCGAACTGGATCGCGCAGACGAGACGCCCCATCAGGAGGAGCACCGCGCACACGGCATACCAGGCCGTCTTGATCTCGGTCACGTCAAAATAGCCGTCGTGGACCACCAGCGGAAGCCCGACAAGCACGGCCCAGAGCCACACGCGCGTCAGACGCAGCACGATACGCTCCTTTTCGCCGATCCCGATCTCTCGCGCGGTCACTTTTCTCTCCCCTTTCGTCGCTGATAAGACGATCCTGTGCCCGGAATCGTTCGCCCCGGCGGCTAAAACCTCCCGGAAGTGAGTTTTATGGTACACCCGGCAGAGTATATTTTAGCTTGTAAAGAGAAAAGACGCTTTTCCGGAACAAGAAAGGAGCGGGAATCATGGGGGATATACTGGCGATCATCGCGCTGGCGCTGTATGTGCCGATGAGTATGGTGTATGTGCTCTCCGAAAAGGGCTGAGCTGAAGAACGGCAAAGCGATCCGCGCTCCTCACGGGAGCGCGGATCGCCGTGTTTCGCTTCTTCGGACACCCGGGAAAGGGATTCATTTCAGAAAGCGGATCAGATCCTTCTCCTCCGTTCCGGGCAGAACGGACGAAAGATGCTCCAGAAGAAGGCCGCGGGATCTCTCCGGGCTGTTGGAGTAGACGGCGTCGGAAAACTCCGCTCCGAAAAACCTTTCGGGCGTGGTGTACTGCGCCGTGCCCCAGCCGTAGCGGTTCCCGTGCCGGTCTACGGGGTAGACGAAATCCCCGGTGATCACATAGCACTGCTCCTGCAGCCGGGTGAGCGATGTCTCGAACCCGGTCCGCCCGCCCTTTCGGTAATTGCCCAGCGCCTTTACGGTGCGGGACAGCACCGGGGCGTTGGCGTCGATAAGGTCGAACAGGTCCTTGTCCTTCCTCGAGGAGAGCCCATCGTCGTACCGGGCGTCAAAATCATACCCGTCCCGCCTGTAATTGGCCAGTTCCCTGAACCACTCGGGGCTCACGAACGCCGCTTTCTTTTCAAAAAACTTTCCGTAGGCGCAGTTCGCCTCGAAAATCACGGGGCCTTTCCACTCCCACACCGGCCACTCGGCGCTCTCGGAGGTATACCATACGGAGGGAACGACATGCTCCTCCAGCGAAAAGCCGGGGATCGAGTTGCGGAAAAAGGGCACGATGCCGAAGGTCCGCACCGCGTCGATCAGATCCTGCTTCGTTCTGACGGTAAAATCGAATACCACACTCTCATCCTCCCGGTCCGTATTTCTCATCCCAAAGGGAAAACAGGCGGCGCCGGATCTCCCGGTCCGCGCCGAAAAGCCGCGTGTCCTCGGCCATTTCGTGTTTTATCGTTGCGTTATATCATAAGAATTATTTATTTATTGCGGCAGTGTCCCTTCTGCCGGAGCGCGCAGCGCCCGTCCCGATCATAGCACAGCTTCTCCGTCTTTCACAGTCCGAATCGCAAAATTGAAACAGCGCCGCGGTTTTCCGCGGCGCTGCCTTGTTTCGGGATCGGGCAAAGCGGCCGGGACCGGTCCCGGCCGGAAAGACTTACTGCTCGTAGAACTCGCGGCTGTAGCAGAACAGCTCCCACACGCCGTCCCACAGCTGTTCGGGATCGGGCGTCATGATGGAGGTGTAGAACCCGCCTCCCTTGCCGTACAGATCCACGGTCTTGCGGATCAGCGCGCGAAGCTCGTCGCCCTTTGGCAGGGGATCGCCGTAGCTGAAGCCCTCCAGTCCGGTGTTGAAGCCGATTTTGTCGCCGTACTTCTCCTTGAGCATGGGCACGTCGTTGGCCCGCCGCTGCAGCTGGATGAAGTCCACGCCCAGGTCGATCATATAAGGCACGAACCGCTCGATTTTGCCGCAGGAGTGCAGCTGGAAGCAGGCTCCGTGCTCTTTGATCGCGTCGATGATCAGCTTGGTGGGCTCGTAGACGATCTCCTCCATCATAGGATCAGCTTGGTGGGCTCGTAGACGATCTCCTCCATCATAGCAGGGCCGAAGAACGTGTCGCGCTCGGTGCCCCAGTCGTCGTGGAAGGTGACGAAGTCCACCTTGGCGATCTGAGTCATCTTTTGGAATCTGTTCCTGGTGAATTCGGCGAAGGCCATCAGGAAGTCGTGACACGCCTCGGGCTCCTCGGCCAGTGCGACCATCGCCTGGGTGTAGCCGCCCAGCAGCGCCACCAGGCGCTCCGTGCAGCTTTGGCCGATGTTCAGGTGAAGCACCTTGTCCACATTGCCGTATTTCTCCATGAACTTCTTCTGAGGCTCGATGTACTCATGATGGCTGAAATCGGGCCAT
>CACXMX010000003.1 GCA_902768805.1 Oscillospiraceae bacterium | reverse complement strand
CAGAAAAAAGCACGCGAAAGCGTGCTTTTTTCATTGATATTCGCCTGCGGCGAGTATAATTGCTTCGCAGTGATATTCCGCTGTCGCCGAGTGAAATTGCGCTGCGCGCAGTTCGGAAGGCGAATATCATTTCACTTTTCGCGTCAGCGAAATAGTTCACGTTTGCCGCAAGACAAGCATTTCATACTCCGCGTCAGCGGGATAATTCACTCAATTCCTCAAGAGCTCGGATTCATCTTTTTGTTGGTAATGGGTTGTCAGGCGCGGATCCTGTTCTTTTTTCAGTATCCGAGCTTCCTGTCCACTTCGTGGATCGGGGGCCGGCCGTTCAGCACCAGAGTCAGATTCCGGATCGCGGTGTCGATCACACGCGTGTAATTCATGCCCGCCTGATAGCCTCCGGATACATGTGGCGTTATGTAAACTCTCGGCGTCGTCCAAAGGGGATGTCCCTTCGGCAGCGGTTCGGGGTCCATCACGTCCAGGCACGCGGCGCGCAGACGGCCTTCCTTCATCACCCGGATCAGGTCTTCCGTAACCACCGCGTTTCCGCGTCCGACGTTCAGAAGGATCGCCGTCTCCTTCATAAGGCGCAGCCGCCGTTCATCGAACATGCCGTCCACCTCGGCTGTCCCGGGGAGACTTAGGGCTACGACATCCATGAGCGGAAGCAGCCGGTCGATGTCGCCGGGCTCCGTGAGCTCTTCCACATAATCCGGTTTGTCATGCGCCGTTCTGCGCACTCCGTAGCAGACGGCGCCGAGCGCGTGCGCTTTTTTGAGATAGGAGCTCCCGATCGCCCCCATGCCGACGGAGAGGATCCGACTCCCCTCAAAGCGGACAATGTCCTGCAGAAGATCCCATTCCTGTCTGTCCTGCATGCCGACGTATTCCGGCATCCTCTTCATGGCCATCAGCGTGGCCGTGAGCAGATGCTCCGCGATAGCGTCGCCGTAGGCGCCGTATGCGTTTGCGAGAACGATGCGCTCGGGCAGCCACGAATACCTGTCCGCTCCCGCGCTGAATAACTGAACGAACTTCAGCTTCGGCATATTCTCGACAAGCGTTTTGCTGACGCCGCCCACAAGGATCTGTGTGTCCCCGCAGTCCTCGGGGCTGATGTCTTTCAGCCTCGGCGTAAACAGCACACACGTATCGGGGAAGTCACGGAACCGTTTGATGGTTTCCGGTGTGTGTTCTCCGACAACAATGATTTTTGTACTCATTTTCGATCACCCTTTTGCTGTATGTCCCGCCGTACAGGTATCGGCGTTTCGTTTGTCTGTTATCAGTATATTAACGGCCCCTGCGGCCTGTCAAGCGGCTGCGGAACGGGGAGATTCCTTCCGTCCCCCTTTCGGGGTTTTCAGGCGTGCATTCCAGCCGGGCGTGAGTGAACATATTGCATCGGTCATACGTCTATATTATAATTAATTACGTGCAAATTGGTCGCAATTATTCAAGTGTGCTTGTACTGCAAAGCTTGTGTTTTTCGTTTTTCGGGAGAGATAAAAATGAAAAAGCAGAATAACAATTCGCATTTTCGACCATCGTTGATTATGACAATCGTAGCGGTTTGCCTTCTTGTGTCCGTATCTTTTGGGATTTATTCAATGGTAAAAGATTACGGATGGTTTGGCGGATACGAAGCAGGGATGACGCTGAATGAAATGGACGCCGTCCCCAGCGGTTGGTTCAAACGCAGCGTCAAAACCTCAATAAAAGAGCACTCGCAGAATACTACGCAAAATGAGGACAATGATGAATCATTTGTAGTTGTTCCTCTAATTGAGCACGTATCCCGCAAATGGAATGTAGATGGCTGTTACGAATTTGATTCAGATATGGTCGTCACTTGGATAGAATTGAGATACATTTATTTCGAAGTGCCGACACCGGAAGAATGCGGCGATCAGACCGCGGTTATCTTCTCCGAGTTTGCAAAAGAACGCAGCCTTGACGTGGCCGGAGCGGTGTCTTTTGCTGATTATGAGAAAGCATACGAGCATTTGCAGCAACGCCAACTTCTCCGTATGATGCCATCGCCCCCTCCCAATATGATGCCATTGGCCCCTTCAAATCAGCCCGACAGCTTGCTTGACGATAATAATAAGACAGATTTCTTTGCTCTGTATTACTGGGAGCACGATGGAAAAAGAACCTCTTTCAGTGCCGTACGAAGCCTCGATGAGTCCGATACCCCTAATTTCATTTTGTTCTTTACGGAAGCCGTAACAGCTGCGTCGGAGAACAGCCAAGTACAGGGCCCGGATGAGCCTTCGGGTGCGGCGGCCATCCGGCAGTATTATTCACAGAAAGCAGAAAAGGATACGGCGCACGATTATTCCCATATGGATTTGGATACGCTGGACGGTCTCGCATCCGGCACCATCGGAAACGTCGTGGACACGGATGAGCTGTCCATAGACGTGATGGGTGCTGTAATCAGCAGAAACGCAGCCGAAATCGTTTTGCGGATCACCGCAAAGCAGCTGGATACTCTGGTGTATGACAATGGAATTCCGCCGCTGAGCAATTACAGATTCAGTGACGAGACCGCTTTATTCGGCAGGCAGACATTCGGGGAAAAAACATATTCTGCTGATCATTGGTATACCTACAGTCAAAGCGACGGCAGACTTGCCGGCAACCAATGTGAACTCCATTATTTCATAAGATACCCGGAACCTCTCGAAACCGATAATCTGATCATCCCGCTGACCGATTTCGGATATTACAAAACCGCTGCCGAGTTTGTTCCCGTCTATGAAAACACGTGGCAGGTGAGCATTGCCAATGACGCGCTTTCTGACAGCAGCAGGATGATCGGCGGAGAACGGGAGATCACGGTCGGGGATTACAGAATGTCTGTTGAAGATATTACAGTATCCCCCCTGATGTGCTCGTTCCGATTGGTCTGTTTAGAGGATGAAGCTGTGACCGGGGAGAATATGAGCAGCATGATCAATGCCTGTTTCTCGGAGAAGGACAGGTTTTTCCTGACTCTCGCCGACGGCACGATCCTTGACGGTACACAGCTCGACATCGGCGGCAGCGTCGTTCAACAGTATCCTTTGATTTTCACGTGGACGCTTCCCTATCCCGGGCCGCTGAACGTTGATACTGTCAGCGCCGTGACGATATTTGACTGTACGATCCCGCTTCGGTAACGGGAGTTTCTCTCCCGCAGCGCAATACACAGGAATCTACCCTTTCCGCATCATGACCGCCTATACAAGTCGATGCTGACAAAAGATTTCCATACGTCCGAGATGAAAGAAGCCATGAAACCATGAAAAGAATCATCAGCACCCCGGCGGGAAGGATGAAGCTCATCATCCTCACATACGGAAAAGGCCCGGGTATACTCTGGATCCACGGCGGCGGCTATGTTATGGGAATGGCCGCCATGGTCTATTATTCGAAGGGAAGAATGCTGGCCGGGCATTACGGGGGCGTTGTCATATCCCCCGAGTATCGTCTTGCCAAAAAAGCCCCTTACCCTGCCGCGCTTGAGGATTGCTATGCCGCCCTGAAATACATGTACGATCATGCGGACGAGCTTGGTGTTGACAGAAACCGCATCATTGTCGGCGGCGAGAGCGCCGGCGGAGGTCTGGCGGCAGCCATCTGCCTGTACGCCAGGGACAAGGGGGAAATCCCGGTTTCCTTCCAGATCCCGCTGTACCCCATGCTGGACTGTGAGGATACGGATTCGTCACGAGACAATCACGCCCATGGCTGGAACACGAAGAAGAATCACCGGGGCTGGCGCCTGTATCTTCGTGACCTGTATGGGAGCGACAGGGTGCCTCCCTACGCCTCGCCCTCCCGGGCATCGGACTTCAGCGGGCTTCCCCCCTGCTACACGTATATTGAGGACGGGGAGCCGTTCTATGATGAAACGCTGACCTATGTGCGGAAACTGAACGAAGCCGGGATCGAAGCCTCCGTCGATGTTTTCCGCGGCAATACCCACGGCTTTGACTACATTCCCTGGTCCCGGAATACCGGGGAAGCCGGAAAGAAGCTGCTCAAGGCAGCCGAACCCTATATGAAGTGAGATCGGAATGACATTCCGAAGCGGGAGAACGAATATATGAGCCGAATAGACGAGCTTTTAAATACCCCGTACTGGATCGTTGATATCCTGCCCGCGCAGGTCGCCAAAGGATCACCGGGACAGTATTTCACAATAGAGGATTTCTTTCTTCACGAACAGCTTGCCGAAATCAAGAGAAAGCACCTCAACGTGATCCTGAAGCTGAACTGCTATATGGACATTTCGCTGAAAGGAGAGCTCAATCCCCCTCCGGAGCGGATCAGGGCTGTCATGGACGAAGAGTACGTCTATATCCTGGCCGGTGATTCCATGATCCTGTCTGAGCCGGATGATACCCATCTGACGGTCTTCAACCCGGATGACCGGCTGCTGGAGCTGCTCATGCCCATTGCAGCGGGAGAAGGCCTGTTCGTCTGGAAACCGTGAAGCCATGCTTACGGAGCGCCGTTCGGTGCGGCACGGACAGCAAAAAGACTCATCCGAAGGGGTGGGTCTTTTCTTTTTGGCGAGGCGCTTTTCCCTTTCCCGAACCGCTCAATGCGGCAGGTACAGACAAACCGCAGATCGCTCTTGACAGCCTATACCCCTATAGGTATAATGCAAATGTACCCATAGGGGTATGGAAAGGGGCTGTCTATGATGAAAGGAGTACGTAAAAAGAGTCCTTCTCCCGAGGAGGACCCGGACCGGCGTGTCGCCGACACGCGAAGCGATGTCAGGCGGGACATCGTACTGCTGTGTATTTCCGGCCTTGCATTGGTTTTCAGCATGATCTGTCGTGATCTCTTCCCTGTGGACCCCGCATGGATCGCGGCAGTTCTCTGCGGGTCTCCAATTCTTTGGGAAGCCGCGAAAGGGCTGGCGGAGAGGGGAGATATCAAGGCGGACGTTCTCGTTTCCGTCGCTCTGATCGCGGCGCTGGCCATCGGCGAGACGTTCGCCGCAGCTGAAGTCGCTTTTATTATGCGCTTTGGCTCCCTGCTGGAAGAGCTGACGGTGCGCAAGGCGCGAAAAGGCATTGAGCGTCTTCTGCTGCTCAAGCCCGACAAGGCGCGTGTCCTCAGGGACGGCGATGAGACGCTCGTCCCGGCCGGGGATGTGCGCCGCGGAGATGTTCTTCGTGTTCTTCCCGGTGAAAAGATCCCGGCGGACGGAAGGATCATCGAGGGCTTTTCCTCCGTAGATATGTCCGTCCTTACGGGGGAATCCATGCCGGTGGATAAAAGCGCGGGAGATGAAGTCATGGGAGGAACGATCAATCTTTTCGGTTCCTTTGACATGACGGCGGAAAAAACGGGCGAGGACAGTTCGCTCTCCCGTATGATCCGCATGACGGAGTCTGCAGACGTCGGCAAGGCGCCCATCGTCCGCAAAGCCGACCGCTGGGCGACCGTGATCGTCCTCGGGGCAATGCTCTCCGCCTTTCTGACATGGCTGTTCACGCGCGAGATCATCCGCGCCGTAACGGTGCTGGTGGTTTTCTGTCCGTGTTCGATGGTTCTCGCCACGCCGACGGCGATCTCTGCGGCGATAGGCAATCTGACCGCGCGCGGCATACTGGTACGGCGCGGCGACGCTCTCGAGCGTCTGGCTGAAGTAAAGCGTGCCGCTTTTGACAAAACCGGCACGCTGACGTGGGGGCAGCCCGATGTGGCCGCCGTCGAAAGCTTTGTTCCGGCGATGACGAAGGAGGACGTCCTTGTCCTTGCCGCCGCGGCGGAAAAGCGCTCCGAGCACCCGCTGGCGCGCGCCGTGGTGCGCGGCTGTCCTTCGGGAAGCGCATCGCTGCCGGCAGTGAGGGATTTCATCATGCTGCCCGGCCGGGGCATCGAGGGCACCATAGGGGAACGGCGGATCCTGGTCGGAAACGCCGATCTGTTCAACGAGCGGGAGATCCCGCTCAGCGACCGGGGGCATGCCTTTGCCCTTTGGATGCGGCAGGAAGGCTGCACCCTGATCTACGTGGCCGCGGACGGCGTGTGCGTCGGCGCTGTGGCGCTGGCAGACCGGGTGAGGCCGGACGCGCGAAACGCCGTCGATCGTATACGGTCGGCGGGGGTGGAACCGGTTTTGCTGACCGGCGACAGCCGGGAAGCCGCGCGGAGCATTGCCCGGCAGCTGGAGATACGGGAATGGAGAGCCCAATGCCTTCCGGAGAGCAAGCTGGAGTTCATCACAGACTCGGCGCGGAACGGCATCCCTGTGTGCATGACGGGCGACGGGGTCAACGATGCGCCGGCGCTGAGAGCCGCGCACGTGGGGATCGCCATGGGCGGGATCGGCAGCGACATTGCCGTGGAGTCCGCGGATATCACGCTGGGAAACGACGACATCCGTCAGCTTCCTCACCTTCTGGCGCTCTCCCGTGAGATGATGAGGACCATAACGGCCGACCTGTCGCTTTCCATGGTACTGAACTTTGCCGCCATCGCGCTGGCCTTCACGGGTCTGCTCTCACCGGTGACCGGAGCCCTGGTCCACAATGCGGGCTCCGTTCTGGTGATCCTGAATTCTGTCCGTCTGCTGCGGTGGGGAGCCGCACAGGGATAAACCGGCCTTTCGGCCGTCTTTCATCGCGTATCCCCCGCCTTCCCCTCAAACGCGGCGGGGAAGCGTTGGCCCGTTCAGCGCGAACACAGGGGACAGGTCCCGGTAAAGGACCTGTCCCCTTTTGATTATCTCTTATCGTTATGGGTTTACTCGAGGGCGGCGGCGCACTCCTTGAGCAGCCGGGTGATCTCCAGATGCTGCGGGCAGGCGTCCTCGCACTGGCGGCACTCCACGCAGTCGGAGGCTTTTCCGCGTCCGCCGGTGGCGAAGGCATATTCTCCTTTGGCCTTTTCCAGAGGCAGATCATACAGGATCTGGTTGTTGCGTGTGCGGAAGATCCGCGGGATGGGGATCTGCTGCGGGCAGCCCTCGGTGCAGTAGCTGCAGCCGGTGCAGGGGATGGAACCCCCGTTGAGGATGATGTCCTGCGCCTTGGCGATCAGCGCGTATTCCTCCTCGGTCATGGGCACGAAATTCTGCATGGTGGACAGGTTGTCTTCCATCTGGTCCATGGCATTCATGCCGCTGAGCACGGTGAAGATCCCTTCCTGAGAGGCGATGAAGCGGAACGCCCAGGAAGCGTAGGACTTTCCGGGAGCGGCCGCGTCGAACATCTCCTTCACAGCCTTGGGCGGGTTTGCCAGCAGGCCGCCCTTGCAGGGCTCCATGACCGTGACGTATTTACCGTGCCGTCGGGCCATTTCGTATACGCCGCGGGATTCGACCTCGGGGTTCTCCCAGTCGGCATAGTTGAGCTGGAGCTGTACGAAATCGACCTCGGGATGGTCGGTGAGGATCCTGTCCAGAACTGCCGGGGTGTCGTGGAAGGAGAAGCCGAGATGCCGGATCAGTCCCTGTTCTTTCTTTTCCGCCAGGAACTCCCAGATGCCGTAGTCGTTATAGGTGCCGTAGTTGCCTTCTCCCATCGCGTGGAGCAGATAGAAATCGAAAAAGTCCACGCCCAGACGTTTGCGGCTGATATCGAACTGTGCCCTGGCGTCCTCCCTGCTGCGGGCGGCGCGGGCGTTGAGCTTGCTGGCAATGGTGAAGCTGTCGCGAGCGTGGCGTTCCACCAGCGCCTTGCGGGCGGCTTCCTCGGAGCCCTCGTATACATAGGCGGTGTCAAAATAGGTTCCTCCGCCCTCGATGAATCTGTCCGCGAGAGCCGCGGTCAGATCCACATCGATGCTCCCGTCGGCCTTTCGCGGGAGACGCATCAGGCCGAAGCCCAGCTTCAATTGGTTTTTCATGGTGTGGGGCATAGTGATCCTCCTTCCGAGTCGTCGGTCATACTTCCTGTTAATAATATAATTATACACGCATTATTCCGAAAATCAATCATCGCGCCGCGGCTCGGGGCGGTCTTCCCCACACACTTTTGATCCCTTCAAAGCATTGGATTTCTTTACATTCCTACACCCCCATGATATAGTAATATATTATCGACTGTGAGGAGCCTTCTCCATGCTTGAAAAAATCCGGCAGCTGGCGCAGCGTTACGAGGAGATCGAATATTCACTCTCACAAAGCGAGGTATGGAACGACACGGAGCTTTCCGCTCGGCTCACCAGGGAGCGGCGGGAGCTTGAGCCTTTGATGGAGGCCTGGCGCCGTTACGAGCGCTGCCGCTCCGATATGCAGACCGCGGAGGAGATGCTCTCCGACCCCGAGCTTCGGGTCCTGGGCCGGGAGGAGCTGGAGGAGGCGCGTGCCGGCATGGAGCGCGCGGAGGCAGACCTGAAGATCCTTCTGCTGCCCAAGGACCCCGACGACGGAAAGAACGTGATCGTGGAGATCCGCGGAGGGGTGGGCGGAGAAGAGAGCGCCCTGTTTGCCGCGGATCTGTTCCGAATGTACTCCATGTATGCCGAGCGGAAGGGTTTCCGGGTGGAGATCGCCAACCGAAGCGAGACGGAGCTGGGCGGGATCCGCGAGATCAGCTTTATCGTTCAGGGGGAGAACGCCTTCTCGCGCTTTCGTTTCGAGAGCGGCGTCCACCGCGTGCAGCGCGTCCCCGAGACCGAGACGCAGGGCCGCATTCACACCAGCACCTGCACCGTAGCCGTGCTCCCGGAGCTGGAAGAGAACGAGTTTGATCTGGATCTGAACGATGTTCAGATCGACACCTTCCGTTCCTCCGGCGCCGGCGGTCAGAAAGTGAACAAGACCTCCAGCGCCATCCGCGTAACGCATATCCCCACGGGGATGGTCGTGGAATGCCAGGATGAGCGCAGCCAGTATAAAAACAAGGCCCGCGCGCTGAGCATTCTCGCCTCCCGCCTTGCGCGGGCGGAAAAGGAGCGGCAGGACGCCGCCGTGTCGGCGCAGCGCCGCGCCCAGGTGGGCACCGGGATGCGCAACGAGCGCATCCGCACTTACAACTTTCCCCAGGGCCGGGTCACCGATCACCGGATCGGGCTTACTCTCTATCGGCTCGACGCGGTGATGAACGGCGATCTGGACGAGCTGATCGACGCTCTGCTTACCGCGTGGCGGGCCGAACAGCTCCGGAGCGCCGGAGAAGGCGGCGAATCATGAAGACACAAATCTTTACCCGGAGGGACGACCCGGCGCCGGCAGCGGAGATCCTGCGCGCCGGCGGATTTTGCGCCGTGCCCACGGAGACGGTATACGGGCTGTGCGTCAACGGCCTGGATCCGAACGCCGTGGCCGCTCTGTATGAGCTCAAGGGCCGTCCGGAGATCAAGCCTCTTTCTCTGATGGTCGCCGGCGCCTCCGACATGGAGAAATACGCCGTCGATATCCCGCCGCAGGCCTATACGCTCGCCCGGGCCTTCTGGCCGGGACCGCTGACCATAGTACTCAAAGCGAAGGATATCATCCCCTCTGTCGTCCGCGCCGGAGGAGAGACCGTAGGCCTGCGCTGTCCGGACCACCCGATGACTCTTGAGCTCCTGCGCAGGGCCGGTCTGCCACTGGCCGGTCCCTCGGCCAATCCCTCCGGTCTCCCCAGTCCGAAGACGGCGGAGGAGGTCCTCTCCTATTTTGACGGAAGGATCGACGCGCTTCTCGACGGAGGTCCGTGCGGCGTGGGGAGAGAATCCACGATCATCGATCTGACGCGGACACCGTACCGGATCCTGCGCCGCGGCGCGCTCCCGGAAGAGGCGATCGACGACGCTCTGACAGGAGCGATGGAAGTGATCGGCCTTACCGGCGGCAGCGGCGGCGGCAAAACCACCGTGCTCCACTATCTGGAGGAGAGCGGAGCGCCGGGCATGGACTGCGACGATGTCTATCACCGCCTGCTGAAGGAGTGCGTCCCCATGCTCGGCGAGCTGCGTTCCCGCTTCCCCGAGGCGTTTCCCGGCGGCTCCTTTGACCGGAAGGCTCTGGGGCGGATCGTGTTTTCCGACGCGGACGCGCTGCAGGACCTGAACGCGATCACACACCGCTATGTCCGGGAGGAAGTCCGCCGGCTGCTGCGCGAGCACGCGCGAAACGGAAGGACAAGAGCCGTGATCGACGCCGTGGAGCTTATCGAGAGCGGACTGGGCGAACTGTGCACATTCACGGTGGGCGTGGTAGCCGACCCCAACAGGCGCGCGGCGCGCATCATGGCGCGGGAGGGGATCGACAGGGACTACGCGCTGTCCCGCATCGCCGCTCAGAAAGGCGACGCCTATTATGAACAGCACTGCACCTATGTGATCCACAACGACGGCTCACGGGAGGAACTTCTCGAACGCTGCAGGGAGCTGTTCGGCATATAAGGGCCTTTTCCCGCGGCCGTGCCCGGGCCCCGACAACATATCCTCTTCCAGGAGATTTTCCGGATAATGGTTCAACATGACAACAAACCCCGCCGCTTCGCGGCGTACATATGCATGGCGCTGTCGATAGCGGCGGCGCTGCTCTCCGCGGTACTGTGCGCGCGTCTTCCGTTCACCGCTCCCGCTGACGCGGAAGAGGTCTCCGTCTCCCCTGCCGCGGAGCCGGAGCTCCCGCCGCTGCCGGCGCCGGAGGAAATCCCCGCCCCCGCCCCGGAAAGCGCCGGTCCGGCGGACGGCGGCCGTGACAGCGCAGCGCCGGAAGCCGGCGGAGAGGCCGCCGGGATAC
Organism: Oscillospiraceae bacterium; assembly: GCA_902768805.1. Classification (GTDB taxonomy): domain Bacteria; phylum Bacillota; class Clostridia; order Oscillospirales; family Oscillospiraceae; genus Apopatocola. The sequence continues at coordinate 42,340 of CACXMX010000003.1, read as the reverse complement.
GCCCCGGAGATCTGATGGCCGGATATATCGACGGTCTGATCTTCATCAAGCCGACATACCGGCTCCCGGACGACACCGTCGTCGCTCCGAAGCCGGCCAAGTCCGCGTTCGGGCGCTCCAAAAAACCGTCCGATACAGCCCGGGTCCTTGAGGAGGCGGAGCTTCTGCTCAACGGCCGGCAGCTCATCTGGTCGCCGGACAGGAAGACAGCCGACGACAAATGGATCAACTGGTACCGCGACGATACGATTTTCGCCGTGACCTGGCGCCAGAGGAGCGCGGGAATGGACCTCACGTTCTGCGAGGTCGTGGTCGCTCATCCGAGCCAGTTCCGGCGGTATATGGCGGACAACTCCTTCTCCTCCCGCTACCGCTACACGCCCACCCAGATGTCCAATACCGTCAACGCCGTGGTGGGGATCAGCGGGGACTTCTGCAAATACCGCAAGCTCGGTATCGTGGTCTACGGAAGCAAGCTCTGCCGATGCGAAACCAGAAAACTGGATATCTGCTTTGTGGACTCTTCGGGCAATCTGAAGTTCGTGCGCCGCGGGGAGCTGGCCGGTGAAGAAGAGGTAAAGCAGTATATTGCCGACAACGACATCCGCTTCTCCCTTGCCTTCGGTCCCATCATGATCGAAGACGGGAAAAACGTGGTCCCGACCAAAAAATACCCCGTCGGCCAGATCCTTGAGGACTACACCCGCTGCTCCATCAGCCAGCTGGGTGAAGGGCACTATCTTATAGCCGTCGCGTCCCGGGGACGCAGCGAGCTCCCCCTGAAGAAGCTGGCGAACGAGCTTCTGGAGATGGGCGTGGACAACGCCTACGCTTTGGACGGCGGGCAGACCGCGTCGATCGTGATCAACGGAAGGCTCGCCAACCCCGTGGACTTCGGTGAAGAGCGCCTGATGAGCGATATCATTTATTTTGCCACGGCTGTCCCGAAAGACAAGTGATCGGGCCGGGGATCGCATACAGCGCTTAACGGCCGGTCCCGCTCAGGTTATACCGTAAAAGGAGATTTTCCGGTTCATGATCCAGCAGGAGAAAAAAACGCATAAAGTCTTCGCGGGCACCCTTATGTGCCTGTCTTTCGCGGCCGCCTTGCTGTCTCTGGCTCTCTATGTCCGGATGCCGCCCGCTGAGGCCGCGGCGTCTCCCTATCCGGATGAATCGGAGATCTGGGCCGACGAGGAACTCCCGGAAGAGGGATCCGGCGAACCGGCCCATACGGAGGCTGCGGGCACGGCGCCGGCAGCAAGCGAAGCCGACGAGACCGTTCCCGCGGCGACAGCTCCGGCCCAGGCGCCGGCAGAAGAGGCGCTGCCCGACACGGTACCGGCGGACACAGATCCGCACGATGCGACCCTTACCAACATAATGTCCGCGGACACGGAGCTGACAAGCACGATGAAGATGGGCGCGGAGCCGGCCGTAACGGCTCCACCGGAACCCGAACCGGCCGTAGCGGCGCCTGCCGAAACGCAGCCGGCACCCGACACGGTACCGACAGCCGCCGGGTCCGGCGAGTCCGAAGGATCGGCCGGGGCGGCTGAGGCGGCAGACCTTCCCGACGGTGATCTGCCCTCCGACGTTCCTGCCGGGAACGAGGAGGCTGTCCCCGTGGTTTACTCGCTGCCGGAAAAAACCGTCGTCGCGCCAAAGCCGTCCAAAGCCGGATACGGCAGTTCCAAAAATCCCGCCGACACGGCGGAGGTCCTTGCCGCGGCCGGGCCCCTTCTCAACGGGCGGGAGCTGTTCTGGTCGCCGGATCGGGCGACCGGCGGAAAAACGATCACCTGGTACAGGGACGACACGATCCTGGCGATCGCCTGGCGTGAGAAATACGGGGATCTGGATTTCACGTTCTGTGAGATCGTGGTCGGTCACCCGAGCCAGTTCCGCAGATATCTGGCGGATAATTCCTTCCGCACCCAGAATCGCTACACCCCCACGCAGATGTCCAAAACCGTCCATGCCGTGGTGGGCCTCAGCGGGGATTTCTTCTCCCACCGCTCGGCCGGGATCGTGGTGTACCGCCGCAAGCTTTACCGCTCCGACGGGAAAACCCTGGATACCTGTTTTATCGATTCCTCCGGCAACCTTCTGTTTGTCAAGCGGAACACACTCAAAGGCGAAAAGGCCATCAAAGCGTATATCAAGGACAACGACATCGTCTTCTCTCTTGCCTTCGGTCCGATCATGCTCGAAAACGGGGAGATCCGCGTTCCGAAAGAACGGTATCCGGTAGGCCAGATCCATTCCAAATATACGCGCTGCTCCATCAGCCAGCTGGGCGAATGTCATTATCTGTTCGCGATAGCCGGGCGGCCGAAGCAGAACACCCTGTGGACGATGGCAAAAGCGCTCCGGTCGATGGGCATAGACAATGCCTACGCTCTTGACGGCGGACAGACGGCTACGATCGTCATCAACAAAAAAGTGATCAATCCGGTGGATTATGCTTCGGAGCGTCTGATGAGCGATATCCTGTATTTCGCCACGGCGATCCCGGAGGAGGGGTAAACACTTTATGGGAAATACGCTGGTTTTCCTCGGTATATCCGTAAACGCGCGGGAGGCGCTGATCGCGCTGGGCGCGCTCTCCTTTGCGCTGATGCTGCCGGCTCTGCGCCTTTGGCAGGGGCGGCGGGTCCTTCCCGTTCTGATCGCGCTGCCCTTCGGCGCCGCGGCCGCTCTGTATCTCGGCCGGCTCATCCAGTGGTACTGCCTTTCGGAGAGCTATACCTCTCTCGGCGCGGCGATGTCGGACCTGCGGACGGGAGGCTTCAGTCTGGTGGGCGTCTTTGCCGCTGCGATCGGCTGCGCATGGCTGCTGCGTCTCACAGGAGCCGAGAAGGATATCCGCGGCCTGCTGGATGATCTTGCTCTCTCGGGCTCTTTGGGCATTGCCGCGGGACGGCTGGGCGAACGCTTCGGATCGGCGGACAGGGGCAAGATCCTTATTGAGAACGAAGCGCTGCAGAGGCTTCCCTTCTCCGCGGTCGCCATTCACCCCGTATCCGGGGAAGCGGAGTGGCGTTTTGCCACCTTCTGCGCGCAGAGTATGTGGGCATTCTTCCTTTTCCTGCTGCTTGCATCTCGCATGATGCGCCTCTCCCGCCGGGAGAACGAGCTGAGGGAGCGCGAGAAGGGCGGCGGATTTCTGCTGTTTGTCACTCTCTACTGCGAGGGCCAGATCCTGTTCGATTCCACCCGCTACGACGCGCTGTTCCTGCGCAGCAACGGGTTTGTCAGTATGGAGCAGATCCTGTCTCTCACGGCGCTGACCGCCGTAATGATCCTTCTCACGGTCCGATGCGTCCGGGCGGGCGCCGCGCGGGGGAGCGTGCTTGCGTACTGGGCGCTGTTCCTGGGCGGTTTCGGTCTGGCCGGGTTTATGGAATATTATGTACAGCGGCACGGAGGCGCATTCCTGTTTTCCTATGGGCTGATGACCGTCGGGCTGGCGGCCGTGTTCGCCGCGACAAGGCTCGCCGCGGCCAAAGCCCGGAAACCGTCTTCCGCCGGCTGAGTGCCCGGACGAAGCGCCCTGCGTGAGGCAAAGCACTGCCCGGCATCCGGGCAGTGCTTTTGGCGTTGATTTTTCCCCGTTTTTATGATATTAGTGTTACCCGTTATCAACAGAAAAGGAATGTATATTTATGAGTGATCTGCAGCGGGAGATCTCGCGTCGGAGGACCTTCGCCATCATCTCCCACCCGGACGCGGGCAAGACGACCCTAACGGAAAAGCTCCTGCTTTACGGAGGGGCGATCCAGCTCGCCGGCTCGGTAAAGGGCAAGGCGGCCGCGCGTCACGCGGTCTCCGACTGGATGGAACTGGAAAAGCAGCGCGGCATCTCCATCACCTCGAGCGTTCTTCAGTTCGAGTACAACGGCTGCTGCATCAACATCCTCGACACACCCGGTCACCAGGACTTTTCCGAGGATACCTACCGCACGCTGATGGCGGCCGACAGCGCCGTGATGGTCATCGACGCGGCCAAGGGCATCGAGCCCCAGACCCGCAAGCTGTTCAAGGTGTGCGCCATGCGCCATATCCCCATTTTCACCTTCATCAACAAGCTGGACCGCGAGGCCCGCAGTCCTTATGACCTGATGGAGGAGCTGGAAAAGGAATTCGGCATCGGCACCTATCCGATGAACTGGCCCATCGGCTGCGGAGTGGACTTCAAGGGCGTATACGACCGCCGGAAGGGCGAGGTGCTCTCCTACACGCAGTTCCACGCGGGCAGCCGCGCCATTCATGCCGACGAGATCTCACTGGATGATACCGACGCGCTTCGCGCCGCGCTCGGCGACCGCCTGTACGACACGCTGCGCGACGACGTGGAGCTTCTGGACGGAGCGGGCTACGACTTCGATCTGGACCTGGTGCGGAGCGGAGACCTGAGCCCCGTGTACTTCGGCTCGGCCCTCATGAACTTCGGCGTCGAGCAGTTCCTCACCAGCTTTCTGGAGCTCACCACCCCTCCCCTGGGCCGTATGTCCGAGGGCGAGCTTGTGGATCCCGCAGACGAGCACTTCTCCGCCTTTGTCTTCAAGATCCAGGCCAACATGAACAAGGCGCATCGCGACCGTATCGCCTTTATGCGCATCTGCTCGGGCAAATTCGAGCGCGACGCGGAGTATTACCATGTTCAGGGCGGAAAGACCCTGCGCCTGGCCCAGCCCCAGCAGATGATGGCAGAGGAGCGCCAGATCATCGACGAGGCCTACGCCGGGGACATCATCGGCGTGTTCGACCCGGGGATCTATTCCATCGGCGACACGATCTGCTCGAAAGACAAGCCCGTCCGTTTCGAGGGGATCCCCACCTTTGCTCCGGAGCATTTTGCCGCCTTTGAACGCAAGGATACCATGAAGCGCAAACAGTTCGAGACCGGCATACGGCAGATCGCCCAGGAGGGCGCTATCCAGATCTTCCACGAGCCAAATACGGGCCTTGAGGAAGTCATCGTGGGCGTCGTCGGGCAGCTGCAGTTCGACGTACTGGAATACCGGCTGCAGAGCGAGTATTCCACCGCCGTGAGGCGGCGCGGCCTCCCCTATGAGAACATCCGCTGGATCGTCAGCGACACGGACCCCTCCACGCTGCAGCTCACCCGCGACACCAAGTGGGTCCAGGACTTCAAGGGCAACGACCTGCTGCTCTTCGGCGGGGAGTGGAACATCGCCTACACGCTGAAGCAGAATCCCGGCCTGGAACTGGCCGAGTTCTCCCGCAACTGACCATGGAGCGCAATTTCAGGCTTACGCTGGCCTATGACGGCACCCGCTACCGCGGCTGGCAGCGCCAGGGCAACACGCCCGATACCATTCAGTCCAAACTGGAGAACCTGCTGGGCCGCCTGCTGGGGCAGAATGTGGAGATCCACGGCTCCGGCCGCACCGACGCGGGCGTACACGCGGCCGGCCAGGTCGCGTCCTTCCGCGCGGATACGGACATGGACTGCTCCGCGCTGCTGAAAGCGATTCGGGAATACCTGCCCGAGGACATCGGGGCCCTCTCCCTGGAGGAGGCGCCCGCCCGTTTCCATGCCCGGCTGTCGGCGAAGGAAAAAACCTACGTTTACCGGGTGTGGAACTCCGACGTCCCCTGCGTGTTTGAGCGCCGGTATGTATACATATACCCCGCCCCGCTGGACACGGACGCCATGCGCCGCGCCGCGGAGGATCTCCCCGGCCGGCATGATTTTTCAGCTTTCTCCTCCGGAAAAAAGAAAGGACGCTCCGCCGAGAGGGCCCTGCGGAGCGTGCGGATCGAAAGGGTCGGCGAGGAGCTTCGCATCACGTACACCGGAGACGGCTTTCTGTACAACATGGCGCGCATCCTCACCGGAACGCTGCTGGAGATCGGCTCGGGGGAACGCCCCGCCGACGATATCGGGCGGATCTTCCAAAGCCGCAGCCGCGCCGAAGCCGGCTTCACCGCCCCGGCAAAGGGCCTGTGCCTGATGAGCGTTCGATACTGAGAGGACAGGACAAGCAATCAAAAAGACCGCCGCAGAGCTTTGCCTCTGCGGCGGTCTTTTGATCGATTCATTCCTTCGGCGTCTCGTCGCCGCGCATGGCTTCTTCCAGCGTGACGGCTATGGGCTCCGACGCCGACGGTTCGGGCGCTTCTTCGGGGGCCGGGGCCGTCTCCGCGGGGGCAGGGGCCGCTTCGGCGGGCTCGGCGGTTTCTCCGCTCAGCGCCGGCGTGGCGGCCGTATTGCCCTCCATCGGGAGAGTCTGAGCCGCTCCGGGCTCCAGCTCGATTACGGGAGCCGAACCGGCCAGCCGCTCATAGCGGGCTTTGGACGTCCCTACGGCAAAGGACGTGAAGAAGTCCGTGATGCCGTCGAACAGGAAGCCTATGCCGGCCACCAGGAAGAGCGGCCCCTCCGTTTTGAAGGGATTGACCAGCATCAGCACGCCTACGGCGCAGGTGGCGATGCCGAAGAACAGCGCCGCTGTCCAGGTACGGCCGCCGCAGTTCTTGATGTCGAAGGCGTACTTGATGTCCATCCCGCCATGATAGAGCAGCACGATGCCCATCACGATCATGGCGAGAGTGCGCACCTTGTCCGGGCTGAAAAGCAGCCACACGCCCACAACGGCGGCGATGAAGCCCGAGAGCAGCATCAGCTTCTGGACGAGGCCTTTCTTTTCCCCGGCGATATAGATCACGGTCTGCAGGATGCCGGCCAGGATCAGCACGCCGCCGAAGCCGTAGCACATCACGGTCATGGCGTGGTCCGGCCACAGGAGCAGCGACAGGCCGAGACCCATGCACAGTATGCTGATGAGAAACGTGGAGTAGGGAAAGCTGCGGAAAAAGCTCTTCATGATTCTCCTCCTTCCGGCATGCCGCCGGGCGTGAAGTTGTCCTCCAGTACATACGGTGTGGTAAACAGAACGGTCACATCGGAAAAGCCTTTCCGGCTGACGGAACCGGCTGTCTTTCCCGAGAGCAGTACGACATCCGCCGACGCGCTGTCCGCCCATCCGGAGAGCTTTTCCTCATCCCCGGTGACGACCTCCACCACGTATCCGCAGCGGGCCTCAAAGCCCGGGAGGACCGCTGCGAGCAGTCCGCTCTCCAGGATCATACGGTCGGTGGCCAGCCGGATACGGCGTGTGGCGTCGGTGGCCGAGGTGATATCCGTGATATTCGGCGCGGTGATCAGCGAGAAAGCCGGCTCCATTACCCTCTCGGGTATATGTCCCGCCGTGATCGCCGCTCCCTCGCCCAGGAGCCAGGCCCGAAGCGCCGCCGCTCCGGCAGAGGGGCCGGAAAACAGGGTATACTCTCTCTCCGAATCGGTGCGGACCAGCCGCATGACCGGTTCGGGCGTGGGAGACGGCGTTGGCTCCGGTGTCGGGGTCGGGGATGGCGTGGGCGTGGGTTCGGGAGAAGGTGTCGTCTCCGGTGTCGGCTCGGGGGTCGGAGCCGGCATCTCCGTCCGGGTCACGCAGCCGCCCAGTACAAGAGCGGCGCACAGCAGGACAAGCGCCGGGAGTCTTCTCATGGGTGCTCCTTTCGCGGCCGCACCGTGATCGCCCGCGCAGCCCTTTACAAATCCACGTTTTTTCTTTATTATAGTGTAGCGTTTTTTGCATAAATAATCAAGCGGCTTTTCCGCCCGGAGGGTCCTATGACCGGTTCTTTTCTCCCCGACGGTGTTTTCCGTTCGGAGATATGCTTTGGCGACAGCGACACCGACCGTTTCGGCCGCGTGGAGAACAGCGCTCTGCTCTGGCAGCTGCAGGAGATCGCCGGCGCCCATTACGATACCCTTGGCTGGGGCTACGAGAGGATCCGCAGTCACGGGTGCTTTTGGGCCGTGATACGAAACGAGCTGGTGATCACGATCCCGCCCCGGCCCGGCGAGGCGCTTTGGCTCGACACATGGAACGGCCGCTCTGCCCACGGCCTTTACCGGCGTCACTACCGGCTGCAAAGGCCCGACGGTACCGTTCTCGTCCGGGGCGTGTCCGTGTGGGTGCTCATGGACGCGGCGGAGCGCGCGCTGGCGGCAGACCGGAGCTGGCTGCCCGAACCTGTGGTGCTCACCCAGCCGGGCGAGCTCTCGCCCGCCCGGAAGGTCCCGTTTCCGGAGCTCACCGAACGGGAGGACCGCGAGGTCCTCTCCGCGGAGATCGACCGCAACGGACACCTGAACAATACGGTTTATCTCCGATGGGCGGCGGATATCCTGCCGGAGGAGTTTGCCGCGGCCCATACGCTCGGGACGCTGTGGGTCGAATACAAAAAGGAGCTCCTTCCCGGGGAGACCGCCGAGCTGGCGTATTCATTGGCCGGACAGACGCTGTTCCTGCGCGGAGCGGCAGAGGGCCGGGAATCTTTTCAGATGAGGTGTACCTATGATCCGATTTGACAGCGACTATATGGAAGGCGCGCATCCCGCGGTGATGGAAGCGCTCGTGCGGAACAACACCGTGCAGACCCCGGGCTACGGGGAGGACGAATTCTGCGAGCGCGCCGCGGCTCTGATCCGTGAGCGCTGCGCCATGCCCAGCGCCGCGGTCCATTTTCTCGTGGGCGGTACTCAGACGAACCGCACGGTGATCGTCTCTCTGCTGCGCCCGCACCAGGGTGTGGTTTCGGCAGACAGCGGCCACATCGCCGTACACGAGACCGGCGCCATAGAGAACGGAGGGCATAAGGTGCTCCCCCTGCCCCCGAAGGAGGGCAAGATCTCCGGCCGTGATGTGGAAGCCCTGTGCCGGGCCCATTTCTCCGACGCGAGCTTCGAGCACATGGTACAGCCCGGAATGGTATACATTTCCAATCCCACCGAGATCGGCACCGTGTACACCCGTGCGGAGCTGCAGGAACTTTACGCGGCCTGCAGGGAGAGAGGACTTCCTCTCTATATCGACGGGGCGAGACTCGGCTGCGCTCTGGTGAGTTCGGTATGCGACTACACCCTCGCCGAAATGGCGCGCCTGTGCGATGTGTTCACCATAGGCGGCACGAAGCTCGGAGCCCTCTTCGGGGAGGCGGTGGTTTTCACCGACCCCTCGCTTGCCCGGGATTTCCGCTATTTCATCAAGCAGAACGGCGGCATGCTCGCCAAGGGGCGGCTGCTGGGCATCCAGTTCGAGGCGCTCATGAGCGGCGGCCTGTACGAAGACATCGCGCGCCATGAGGTGGACCTGGCCATGCGGCTGCGCGCCGGACTGAAGGACAAGGGCTGGGACTTTCTGGTGGACTCGCCCACCAATCAGCAGTTCCCCATCCTGCCCGAGTCCGTGCTCGACACACTGAGCGGGGACTTCGGATTCAGCCGCTGGCAGAGCATGGGCGGCGGGATGACGGCCGTACGTTTCTGTACCGGATGGGCCGCGGCCGAGGAGCAGATCGATGCTCTTCTCGCCCGGATCCCCGAAAAACAGCCGTAAAACAAAATACGGCGGCGCCCTTTGGGAGAACAGGATCCTCCCGAAAGGCGCCGCCGCTGTTTATTTGTTCCGGGTTTACTGGTAGACGGATATCGAATACTCCATGCCCGCGTAATCCCCGACCGGGGCGTAGATCACGCTCCGCGCTCTCTGCCCGGCGTGCAGATCGGAGATCCAGTCGGTGGTCTGCGCCAGGATATTGCCGTCGCTGTCCAGGAAGCTGATCCCTATCGACAGACTTTTGATGTCGTATCCGGTGGTGTTCGTGATCCACCCCACATAACAGGTCCGCGTTTCGTCGGATGCCGCGGGATCCGGTTCGTATACCAGCTCCCCGGGCAGGCGGTCGGTCATCTCGCGAAACGCCACCTGCTTTTTCGCCTCGTGATGGGCGGCGAGCAGCTCCTCCAGGCGTGAGGAGTAATCCTTCTCCACCTTCAGGGAGAAATCCCGCGTGAGATCCCAAAGGGCGGCGACGCGGTAATTGTATCCGAGGACCCAGGTGGCGTTGTATTCGGCCAGCGCCGACGTGCGCGCGTACTCGGCGCCGCCCCGCTGCAGCGAGAGAGCGTGGTAATACTGCTGCGCCAGCGAGGCCAGGTCGGCGTCGAGAAAACGGTAATCCACTATGCTCCCCAGTTCCTTCTCCTCCGCGTCGACACAGGCGCGAAGATAGCTCTGGTACTCGGCGGCGCTCATCGCCGCCAGATCGGCGGGCGAATAACCGGCGGACACGTCCCAGCGCGCCTGAAGCGCGCGGGAGACGGCGGCGACGAATTCCTCGTCCGTTTTCCGCTCATCGGGCGGCTCGGGCGTTGCCGTCGGTGCCGGTTCCTCCGCGGCGGGCGGCTCTGATGCGGGCGAGGCGCAGCCGGAGAGCAGAAGGGCGATCGCAAGAAACAGTAAAGCTGTCTTTTTCATGGGCTTAGATCCTCACGGCAAAGAGTATACCGTATTATACGCAATCCCCGCCTTTTTTTCAACAGCCGGACCGCGCTTCGGCGGAAACACAGATTCATCGTTGTAAGAACGGGAAAAAAGTCGTACAATGATATAGCAGAAAACGACAGGGGCGTGAGAATATGGACACGGTCGGCATGGAGAGCCTGCTGCGCGCGCGGGAGGAAAAGCTTCGCGGCGAGCTGCGGGCCGACGATCTCATAGAGAAAAACCGCTCAAGGAGCGTGGAACGGCTGCGCGAGGCCTACGGCGACATGCTTCTGCGCTATAACGCCGAGCATTCCGGCGACCGGCCCCGCCAGGAGATGGCCGACGCGCTCATCTCCGCGGCCAATGAACTGTTCGCCCTGCTGCAGTGCGGCGCCGTATATACCGAAAGCTCGCCGCGGCGGGTCCGGCTGGGCGGGGTGTTCTCCCTGCTGGCGGCCGCGGTGTGCGCCCTGGCGGCCGTGCTGCTGATCGGGACTTACCGCATCGCCGGGTACGCCCTGTTCGCGGCCTGCGCCGTGGGTCTGTTCCTGGCAGGGCGGTTCTGGCTGAGCGAGCGGAAAGAGACCTCCCGCGCCGGAGTGGACGCCGACGCGGTGTGGAAGGTCCTGTGCCGTACGGGCGAGACAATGGACCGCAAGCTGGAGGCCTTCAGCGAACAGGAGCGGGCCCGGGAGGCCGAGCTTGCCGCCGCGAACGCGCCCGGCGCCGATTCCATGGATCCCGAGGAGCTGCAGCTGCTCGGCGATCTGCTGGAAGCTCTTTACTCGGACAACGGGGAGTTCTCTCTGCGGCAGCTGAAGAAGGTACGGGTGTTTCTGGAGCGGCGGGGTGTGGACGTGATCGACTTCGACCCCGCTCTGACCGCGGAGTTTGAGCTTCTGCCCACAAAAAACGAAACGCGCACACTGCGTCCCGCGCTGACAGCGAACGGAAAGCTGCTGCTGGCCGGGCGAGCCGCCGAACATACGGATTGAGGATCCGGGAGGGTCATGATGCAGTATTGGGGATTCGATCTCGGCGACGGTGAGAGCGCTGTCGCCCGCGTCGGCAGCGGTGAGAACCGTGTTCCCGAGATCGTGGATATTGACGGAAAAAAGGTCGTGATCACGGTCTGGGCCGTGATGCCCAACGGCGAGGTGCGCATCGGAGACAACGCCGCGCGTTCCGCCGCGGCAGCCGTACGTTCCGCCGCGCGCTTCAAAAGGCGGTTCCTTGACGCGCCGTCGGACTGCGCGGCGCTGATACGCGACTTTTCCGCGCGGGTCTTCGAGTCGCTGCGCGGCAGCGGAGCGCTGGTGGGCGGTGAAAAGAGCAACAGCGTGTATGTCGGCTGTCCGGCCGGCTGGGACGCCGACGCCCGCGAGCGCTATGAGCGGATCTTTGAGACGTTGGGCTTCCCGTCGCCCAAAGTCGTGTCCGAATCCCGGGCCGTGATGGTGGGCGCGATCCAGTCCAACTCTGTGCGGGATCATGTGGATCTGCGCACCAAGTCGGTGCTCGTGATCGATATCGGCTCGTCCACAACGGACTTTGCCTATATCGACAAAGGAAAAGAGCAGGAGATCCACACGGGCGGAGAGGTCGCCCTCGGCGGCGGCATCATGGACGAGGTGCTGCTGAACGAATGTGTGGCCTCCTCCCCAAACGCCGCAGCCCTGAAGAGGGTCATGAGCGAAAGCGAGAGCTGGAGAGTGGACTGCGAGCTGCGCGCCAGGCGTCTGAAGGAGCGGTACTACTCTCTCGCCCCCGAGGACCGCGAGAAAACCGACTGTTCGGAATCGCTGCTGATCACCTGGGACGAGCCGCTGATCCTGGACCTCAGGCTGGACGGCGAGATCTCCCGCCGCCTTACGGACCGGCCTTGCCCTCAGCTGGGCGGCCGTTCCTGGCGGGATGTATTCTGCGACGGGCTGCGGCAGGTGCGCGCGAGCATCGGCAGCGCGCCGCCCGAGCTTCTGTTTCTCACCGGGGGCGTCTCGCGCATGGAGGAGATCCGCCGCTGGTGCCGCGAGGTGTTCCCCGAGGCTATCATATATACCGACGCCGAGCCCGAGTTCAGCGTGGCCCGGGGGCTGGCCTGGTGCGGACGGATCGACGACGATCTCGCCCGTTTCCGTGAGGACGTCAATGAACTGATCGAATCCAGCGCCGTAGAGAATATCATCTCCCGGCATCTCAACGATCTCTACCGTTCCGCGCTGGAGCACCTGATCGATCCGCTGATGAACGAAGCCGTCAAACCGCTTCTGATCGACTGGAAAACCGGAAAGATCCGCCTCCTCAAAGAAATGGAGGAGCAGCTTCGGGACCGCATCCGCGTCTATCTGTTCTCCGACAGCGCGAAGGAATGCCTGTATCAGCCCATCACCGACTGGCTGCTGGAGGTATCCGGGGAGCTGGAGGAGCAGACCTCGCGCATCTGCCGGAAGTATCACGTCCCTGAGCGGTCCCTGGGGATCTCCTCGGCACTGTCCGCCAGCGACTTCAGCATGCTCGAGCAGGTGGACGCCCGCGGAGTGCTCTCCGGGGAGTCTCTGACCTGGACGACCGTTTTCGTGGATTCGGTGATCTCCATCATTGTGGCGCTGCTCTGCGGCGGCAGCGGCATCGTGCTCATCAGCGAAGGTCCCGCCGGGATGCTCATCGGGTTTGTATTGTCGTTCCTGCTGCTGGCGATCAGCCATGTCATGGGCAAGAAGGCTATTGACGACAGGCTGATGAACATGGACCTGCCCCTGGTGGTCCGGCGTATCGCTCTCTCCGGCTCCCGCCTGCAGATCGAGGGGCCGAGACTGGGCAGCTTCCGCCCGCTGAGCGGTTTGCTCGGCGACGGGGATAACGAAACGAAGAAGGGCCATCTTCTGCCCCATGTCCGTTTTGCCGAGCGGTCGGATATCTCCGAGAAGCGGCTGCAGGAGATCCGCAGCCGCATCAGATCCGGCTACGAATCCGTTTTCAGCAATCCGGACAGCGAGGAGCTTCGCTCCCTTAACGACCGTATGAGCCGGGATATCTCTCACCAGATCGAACGCAGACTGAAGGAGCTGGCCGAGCAGGTGGAGATCCCGCTGTGAGCGCTCGCCGCGCCCTGCGGGAGACTTCGGTTTCGATCCGCGGCTGTCCCTTCACGATCGCTCACCTTTCCGATCTGCACGACCGGCCCTTCGACGCCGCGGCTGAGTCGCTGCGCCGCAGCCGGCCCGATATCATCTGCGTGACCGGCGACTTTGTGAACGCCCGGCGCCGTCCGGAAGAAGAGGTCGCGGCGAACGCCCGCTTTATTCTCCCTTTCTTCGAAATGTGCTCCGGCATCGCGCCTGTATTTGTCTCTTTGGGCAACCACGAATGGATGCTGACGGAAAGCGATATGAGGCGTATCCGCGGCACGGGCGTTACGGTGCTGGACGACCGCTATGTGCTGTACCGCGGCGCCGTGATAGGCGGGCTGAGTTCGTCTCTGGTCTCACGATATCGCAGCGAGGTCGTCAACGCCGGACTGAGAGAACGCTTCCCCTATCCAAGCGCTGCGGGGATCTCCTCGCGGATGGAGCCGGACCTCTCTGTGCTGGACGGGTTCTGCTCACAGGAGGGGTACAGGATCCTTCTGTGTCACCACCCGGAATACTATGAACGGTATCTGAGCGGACGCGAGCTCTCGCTGGTGCTCAGCGGACATGCTCACGGCGGACAGATCCGGCTGTTCGGCCGGGGACTCTATGCTCCCGGGCAGGGGATCCTGCCGAAGCTCACCGAGGGCGTACATTTCGGCCGGCTGATCGTAAGCCGCGGCCTTTCCAACAACTCGATCGTCCCCAGAGTGTTCAACCAGCCCGAGATCGTGTACATCCGGCCCGAAAACTGAACAGGAAAAAACCGCGGTATCGCTCCGGGCCGGTCCGGCCAAACGGAGGATACCGCGGTTTTTTATTCGTTTTACGTCCGGTACATCTGCTTAAGAAGCGTCAGTCGACCTTCAGGATAAGCCCCAGCACATGGCGGGCGGCGAGCTCGAGATCCGCTCTCGTCAGCGCTCCCTTCTCCAACGCCTCCAGAAGCCGTTCGGGGTAGCCGGTGCCCATCTTGACGTCGTTGCCGGCGGCGCACTCCTTGTAGTGTTCGCCCCAGGTCCACCAGTCGGTGGTCACGAGTCCCTCGTAGCCCCACTCCTCGCGCAGGATGCCGTTGAGCATATCGTCGTTCTCGCTGGCACGGCAGCCGTTGATGATGTTGTAGCTGGTCATGATGCTCCAGACATCATATTCCTTGACGACGATCTCAAAGGCCCTCAGATAGATCTCACGGATAGCCCGTTCGGAGGCCCGGGAATCGGAATTCTTGCGGTTGGTCTCCTTGTTGTTGAGAGCCAGATGCTTGGCCGTGGCGGCCACGCCGTTGGACTGTACGCCCCGGATCAGCGCTCCGGCAAGATGGCCGGTGAGCAGCGGGTCTTCGGAGTAGTACTCAAAGTTCCGTCCGCACAGAGGGTTGCGGTGGATATTGATCGCGGGCGCCAGCCACACGCCTATGTTGTTCTCCTTCACCTCGGCGCCGGCGGCCCGCCCCACCGCCTCGGTGACCTCGGGATCCCAGGTGCAGGCCAGCAGGCAGGCGCAGGGGAAAGCCGTAGTACGCACGCCGGATTCCTTCACCACACGCAGGCCCGCAGGGCCGTCGGCGGTCATGACGTTGGGCACACCGAGATCGGGAAGATTGCCGTAGCCGAATGTATTCGCCAGGCCGGTGTTGGGCTGGCCGCCCAGCAGGATCGCCAGCTCCTCGTCGGTCATCGCGGCGATAAACTCATCCGGGCCGATCTTCCCCTCGGCGACGTCGATGAGCTTGGGTCTCGGATCGACCTGGCGGCGGTTCCGGTTCGGGCGGAACCGGACGGCGGGCTCGATCCCCTCGATCTTCTCGGCGGTAAGGGGCTCAAGAGCGTTGGCGTTGGGATCGTTGGGCTCGCGCGTGGGCAGTTCCTCATAGCTGCCGTCGGAGAGCATCCTGCGGCGCAGCAGTTCGGGAGTCATGCGGGGCTTCAGCTGCTCGACGACGGCGTCCTTTTCCAGCACGAACGTCTTTTTCGCCGGCGCGGCGGAGCGCACGTCGGTGCCTGCGAAGAAACGGTATTCCCCCTTCTCCAGTACACGGGCGGAGGCGCATACCTTGCCCAGGTCGTCGTACGCGGCCATCTGCGACACCGGGAAGCGAACGACCACGGTCTGCTTCTCGCCCGGCATGAGCAGGCGGGTCTTCTGCCATCCGGCCAGCTCCCGCTCAGGTCTTCCGAGTTTTCCCTGCGGCGCGGAGAAATATACCTGCACCACCTCTTTGCCGGCGGCTCTGCCCGTGTTGGTCACGGCGGTCTTTACGGAAACGACGCCGTCGGCAATGCTCACCTTCGCCGGTTTCAGCGTGAATTCTGTGTAGGACAGTCCGAAGCCGAAGGGGTAGTTCACTTTTGCGCTCTGTCCCGGGATCGTCTCGAAATAGCGGTAGCCGACGTAGATGTCTTCCTCATAGTCCACGTAGTCGTCGGAGGTATAGAAGAACGGGGAGGACGGGTAATCCTCCAGGGTGGCGGCAAAGGTGTCCGCCAGCTTGCCCGAGGGATTGGCGATCCCCAGCAGAAGCTCCGCCTCCGCGGCCCCGCCTTCCAGGCCCGCCTGCCAGCCGATCAGGGCCGCGCCGATGGCCGGATCGTTCTTTATCCAGCTCGTGTCGAACACGCTGCCCACATTCAGCACCACAGCCACACGGGAGAAGGCCGATTTCACCTTGGCGATCATAGTTTCTTCCGCGTCGGTCAGAACGAAGTCCCCTTTCGGGAAGCAGCGATCCGCCCGCTGTATCATCTCTTCCCACACGCCCTTGTGCCCGGTGATGGTGTCAAAGGCGCACTTGCGGTCCCAGCCCTCGCCGGAGAAACGGCTGATGGAGATCACCGCCGTATCGGCGAAAGCCGCGGCGCGCCGCACCAGCTCGTCGGGCAACTCGGGCTCATCCATCAGGCCCGGCTCGAAGCCTTCGGCATAGCGGTGGTGAACGTATTTACGGTAATAGTCGTCGGTCTCCGGGAACACCGTGACCAGCTCGGGATACAGCGCGAAGCCCGCGCTCAGATCGCGGATATACGGCACATGCACGTCGCCGCTGCCTCCGCCGCCCTTGACATAGTCAAAGGTCCCCTTGCCGAACAGCGCCACCTTCGCGCCGCGCCGGATGGGCAGGATCCCGTCGTTTTTGAGGAGCACCATACCCTCCAGAGCCGCGTTTTTGCTGACGGCGATGTGCTCCGCGCTCGCGGTCACTCGCCGTCCGTCCGCACCCAGCGGCAGGTTGGGCGTATAGTTGCTCCTGCTCCATTTTTCCATTCTGTTTCCGCCTTTCCGTATAAATTACTTGTGCAGTATCTCATAGCTGACAAACGCGATATGCCGGCTGTCGGGAGCCCAGCTGTTCACGTTCATCGATCCCTGTCCCCCGAAAAAGCTCAGCAGTCTGCGGTCGCCGCTGCCGTCGGCATTCATGATCCTCAGCTCCACGCGCATGTTGGGCAAATGCTCGTTGGGCAGCAGATCCTCCGCCCCGTAAGAAATATAGACGACTTTTTCCCCGTCCGGAGAAACATGGGCAAACCAGTTGTTCCGCTCCCCGGGCGTCATCCTTACCGGATCGCTCCCGTCGCGGCCCATGCGCCAGATCTGCATTTTCCCGCTTCGCGTGGAATTGAACCAAATGCTCTTTCCGTCCGGAGCGTATTCCGGCCCGTCGTTGAAGCCTCCGAAGGTGAGGCGCGTCTCTTCTCCGCCCTCCGCGGGGATAGAGTACACGTCTGTTTCCAGCTTTCCCTCATGCACGCGAAAGGCGCAGTAGGCCAGTTCCCTCCCGTCCGGGGACCAGCCGTGCAGATAGCTGGGAGAGTCGGGCGTGACAAGGCGCGCCTCCCCGCCCTCGATGGGAATGATATATACGCGGGAGGAATATCCGCCCTCCCGGGGGCCGTGGCTCACGGCGATGTGCCGCTCGTCCGGAGCGAGGACGTGGTCGTTGTTGCAGTTGTCGCACTCCCCGGTGTCGAGCAGGGTTTTGCTGCCCGCGGCCAGATCGTATTTCCAGATACGTCCCTCGGAATTATAAACGAGGCAGTTTTGGGTCTTCATCCAGTTGGGCGCTTCGATGACCCTGTCAAAACGGGCAAGCGTACGGATCTCCCCTGTCCGGGTGTCAAGGATGTTGAGGAAACTGGCCGAGGGCTCGCGCTGCTGGCCGCACATGGACAGCAGCTCAAGTCCGGAGCGCAGGCTTTCCGCCGGGCCTTCGGCGAATTCGTCCTGATCGAGTATCTGCGGGATGCCGTGAGCCCGGGCGAACTGCAGACAGGCGAGCACGTTCAGATCGCCCTTTCCGAGATCCGCCGGGGTGATGGCACCGCCGCTTACGGACATGTCCTTGTAATGCAGCGACCGCACGGCCGGTCCCAGACGCCAGAGAAGAGTCTCCGGATCCTCGCCGTCGGCAAGCGCCCAGCCCGTGTCAAACTGCGCTCCGACCTTTCCCAGGCAGAGCTCCAGCAGCCGCTCATAGGCGCTTTTCCCACGGAACCGCGCGGCAAGGTCCGTCCCCTCGTTGTGCAGCAGCAGTTCCGCTCCCGCTTCGTTCAGCGCATCAGCGAGACGGATATAGCGCATCGACGTCTCGTGAAGCGACCGCTCGTCCGGATTCTGCGGGCACTTTACCACGAACTGCCGGATCCCGAGTTCGGCGGCAAGAGCCGCGAGCTCTTCCGCGCGCGCATCGGCGTCCCACCCTATCAGATGGACGGAGACGATTTCCCATCCATGCGCGCGAAGCTCGCTCAGATGAGTGAGAAGCCATTCGGGAGACCAGAAGACGTGCTCCCATCCCTGTATCGTCTCCGGCGACAGGCAGGGCTCGAGCTGCGTGAAGCCCAGCGCGCGCAGTTCGCTCAGGGCCGTCAGGGTATCCCGGCGGTCCTTGAGCACGCCGTATGTATTGATGCCGTATTTCACACCGAACCTCCTGTCAGTCCATCAGCGAGCGTTCCGCGTCGCCGCGCATGCCGCCGAGCTGCGAGTAATAACCCGGCTTCAGCGGCTCCATGACGAAGCGGGAGGCGATTTCCACGCTTTTTCCCGACGATGTGGACTCTTCCATGGCGGCAAGCACCTCCAGGCAGTGAAGTCCGTATTCCTTCCCGCAGCGGTTGGGCCGTCCGCGGCGCAAGGCGTAGGCCATCTCCGCGACGCCGATACCCCGGTGACCGTAGCCGTCGAACGGCGTCGGCTCCAGGGTGTTCACGCCGTCATAGCCGTGGGTGAAGGGCAGAACGCACTCTCCCCCGTCGGCATAGGCGAGCCGGACCTCCCCGTTGAAGGTGTTGGGATCTCCCAGCTTGAGGATGCCCCTCTCGCCGAAAAGAGTCAGGACGTGCTGCGGCGCGTTGACGGTGGCGCCGTCGAACAGGACGCTCACCAAAGCGCCGGAGACGAATCTCAGGGAGGCGCTCATCACGGCGCTGCCCGGAATGGTCCAGGGCTCAGCCTCCGCGTTCGCGTACAGGAGCTCCGGTTCGTGCTTTTTCGCCGGGGTCCCAAAGGCGCACACCGATTCCACCGGCCCCAGCAGCGCGAGAAGAGCGCCTATGTAATAGATCCCCACATCATAGGGCAGTGAGCCGCCCTCTCCCCGCAGGAAGGTGAACAGCTCCGCGTTGAGAGACTGGTTCCGGTTGATCACCGCCAGCCCCGAGGTCACTTCTCCGATCATTCCGCGGTCCAGCGCGGCGCGGGCTGTCTGGATCCCGGCGCCCAGCACTGTGTCCGGAGCCACACCCAGATAAAGCCCTTTTTCCTCCGCAAGGCGCGCCAGCTCCCGTCCCTGCTCCACGGTCACGGCCATGGTCTTCTCGGTCCAGACGTGCTTCCCGGCGCTGAGCATCTGCCTGATGATGCCGTAATGAGCGGAGGCGGGTGTGAGCACCACCGCCAGTTCGATATCCTCCGCGGCGGCAGCCTCTTCGATGGTCATGGCCCGTTCCACGCCGTATGCGTCGGCCTGCGCGCGCGCCGCGGCCGCGCTGCGTCCCGCAACGGCGACGAGATCGATGATATGGAACAGGTTTTTCAGATTTTTCAGGTAAATGTTGCTGATCATGCCGTAGCCGATCACAGCAGTCCTTACTTTTTTCTCCACGTTCTGTTCCTCCGGTTTTATACAAAACTCCATTATAGTTATACCACAACGGGCCCGAATCCGAACCCCGGAAATCTTCCTAAAAAACCGCCGGCCCGTTTAGTTGTTCCGACAAGGCCGGAAAACCGCTTTTCAGCGCCGATCGGCAGACGCGGCGTTGACATCGGGAGCCACTCCCCCTATAATCACAAAAAACAAAGGATCCCGTTCTCAACAGAGAAGAGATCGACGCACCGGAAGGGCCCGTTATGAAAAACAAAAAGATGCTCGGAAACCTGCTTCTGCTTCTCACGGCTTTCATATGGGGCACGGCCTTTGTAAGCCAGCGCGTGGGCAATGCGCGGATCGAGCCCATCAGCTTTACCGCCGCGCGCATGGCTCTCGCGGCCGTCGCCGTAGGCGCGCTCGCCCTGGTCCGGCGGCGGGGCGCGGCGTCCCTTCCCGCCGAAGCGCGGCGGGCCCGGGACCGCTCGGCCCTCATCGGAGGGGTGTGCTGCGGCGTATGCCTTACCGCGGGCAGCATCCTGCAACAGGCGGGGCTCGTTACCACCACGGCGGGCAAGGCGGGCTTTATCACGGCCATGTATATGCTGCTGGTCCCGGTGATCCGTCTTGTCTTTTTCCGCGACAAAGGCACTCCGCCGGTCTGGTTCGCGGTGGCGCTGGGCGTGGCGGGCATGTATCTTCTGTGCGTAACGGAGGGTTTTCGGCTCACCCGGGGCGACACGCTCGTATGCCTGTGCGCCGTGGGATTCAGCGCACACATCCTCTGCTGCGACCACTTCGCCGGCCGGGCCGATCCCGTGGCCGTCTCGGCGGTGCAGTTTGCCACAGCCACCGTGCTCTCCGCCGCCGCGGCCTTTCTTACCGAAACGCCGACCTGGGACAAGCTTGCCGGCGCGGCGGTCCCGATCCTGTACTGCGGGATCGTGTCCGGCGGTATCGGCTACACGCTGCAGATCACGGCTCAGAAATACACCGACCCCACGGTCGCTTCGCTGCTGATGAGCATGGAATCCGTGTTTGCGGTGCTGGCGGGGGCCGTGCTTCTCTCCGAGCGCATGACCGGCCGCGAAGCGCTGGGCTGCGCGGTGATGTTCGCGGCCATTATTTTGGTGCAGCTGCCTTCGCGTGCCGAAGCATAGCCCCATTCGCCGGCATCCATATGGAAAAGGACAGGAGTCGTTATCCTGTCCTTTTATCGTTTCACGTATTCAAACAGATCCAACCGGGTCACGCCCATGGCGCGCAGGCGCTCCGCGCTGCGCTCCCGATCCTCCGGAGTATTGAATTCCGGGATCAGCGGCACGCGGACCGTGACCCGCTCCGGTCCGGCAGCCTCCAGAAGCCGCTTCAGATTCCGCTGCATGAGCGCAGCGTCTCCCCCGGTATATCTGCGGTAAAGCTCCGGATCCATGTCTTTGCAGTCCACTATGAAGCCGTCGACGGACGTCAGCGCCTCCTCGAGCAGCTCCGGCGGCACGGCAAGACTCGTCTCCGCGCGTACCTTCCACTCCGGCGGGCAGAGCTCACGGAACCGGGAGATAAATCCCGCGTGCAGCAGCGACTCTCCGCCGCCGAAGGTCACGCCTCCGCCCGTGGCTCGATAATACAGGTCGTCGGCGCGCACCCTTTCCAAAAGCTCCGGCGCGGTCACCCGCTCCGCCGGCGCTTCGCGCAGCATCCGGGCGTTTATGCACCAGCGGCAGCGCAGCGGGCACCCCGCTCCGGCGACCAGCGAAGTAACGCCTTCTCCGTCCGTGCCCATGCGCAGCCTCGCGACGCTGAGCAGAGGATATGTCGGCTCATTCATGGCCCGCCGGCTCTGTCCACGCCACGTCGCCCGTCAGATCCCACGTTTCGACTGGCTCTTCCTCCGGTCCCCTATACTCAAGGCCTCCGGCGATATCATCCTCGTCCCAATAGGCGACCTCCCCTTCAATGTCGAAGGGTTCCGGCTCCGCGGTCGGCTGTGCGGCGACCAGCTGCGTCGCTCCCCCGAGCTCGCCCCGGCCGCCGTCGGCAGGCGCGCAGGCCTCCGCGGAGAGCGCCATTCCGGCGCAGAGCGCAGCCACGGCTATCCTGTTCCCGAGCCTTTCCCGGCGGGCGAGCTGCCGTTCCAGATACCGGACCTCGTTCTCGCAGCGCGGGCAGGTGCCGAGGCACTCGCCCGTATGGGCGCACTCCTCCGTTTCGTATGGGATGCCGTTCTCCTTCGCGATACGGCGGCGGATCTCCTTGAGCACGGCGCATTTGGCTTTTCCGTTCATGGTACGTCCCTCCGTTGTGTCTGTTTCGCTCTTTGGACGTATCGCGGACAAATAAGTTCCCGAAAACCGGCAAAAGCCCGGCGGATCTCCCGTCGGGCTTTTGCCGTTACGTATTTATAGTAGCCGCTTAATCAGCTTTGTCTCCGCCGAGAGGCTCTCACGGCCTGACGGCCCGCAGCATAAACATGGGCGTGTTCCCGTACACCAGCTTCTCCTTCTCATCCCACAGCTCTCCGGTGATGTCCCGGTCCCAGGTTATGTCCGTAAACCCCACCGCTGTCAGGACGCCCGCGTCCCAGTCGGGGCGCACTCTGTCTCCCAGCGGATGCGCCGTGTTGCGCTTTCCGGGAGCGAACTCCGCGTTTTCATCGAAGACGGTGTTGCCGCTGAAATCCGACCCGAACACCTCAATGGCTTTCTTCTCCCGCTCCATAGCCTCAAGATAATTCTCTTCCGAGGCATGAGGCAGGTGCCAGTTGGCGTCGAAGATCAGCAGTATCCCTCCGGGCCTCAGGACCCTGTACCACTCGGTGTAGACCCGCGCGTGGTCGCGCAGCGCGTGAGTCACGTTGCGGCTGACCACCGCGTCGAAGGATCCGTCGGGAAAATCGAGGCTGTGACAGTCCATCTCGAGGATGCGGGCGTCGACGCCGAATTCCTCCACGTTTCGGCGAGCCTTGTCCAGCATGCCCTCCGCCGCGTCGATCCCGGTGACCCGGCATCCCGCCCGGGCAAGGATAATGGTAAAAAACGCCGGTCCGCAGCCGCAGTCGAGCACTTCAAGACCCGGACGGTCCCCCGTCTGCTCGGAAATCAGTTTTCGCCAGCCCTCCACACGAAAGCTTTCCAGTTCGTCGTGAATGATCCTGTCATAATTCTCCGATCCCTTTGTCCAGCGATCGTTGATCTCTTTTTGTGTAAGTGCCACAGCCGTTTCTCTCCTTTTATTGTCCTCTCGCCGATCCTCTCCGAATACGGGAGAGCCCTCTGCCGTGACACAGAGGGCTCAGACGGAAAGGCGCGGAGAGGGCTTCTCCGCATCGGCCGGGCCGGCCTGAACTGCGGCCCGCATGAAAAAAACTCATCGCATCTGTAACGTATCACGTTCCTCCGCGGCGCGCAAGCCCCCGGGGGGGATAAACAGCACGGCTCCCCGCTGACCGGACGGGGAGCCATACAGAGGAGGAGAAAGATCGCAGGTTCTTCGGAAGGATGGTTCCGCGGGCCTGAACCGCGGACCGGGAAGAACTCTTGCTTGCATTGTCACGATAACATGTCAAAACAGTGCCCACAAGCCCCCCGGGGGGATGTTTTTTTCACTTTTTTCGGGAATTAGTGTGAGAAATATCCCCCCGGGGGGCTTAAATCGCGCCGATGAACGGACTATAATCCGGATTAACCGAAACGGAAAAGGTGGTTTGATGGAAGAGCTGAGAAACAGGATCATATCCTACTGGGATCGGCGCGCGCCGTCCTACACCGAGGTGGTCGAAAAAAATCTCGCCGGCGAGTGGGACGCCGTCTGGGCCGACATGCTGATCTCCGGCTTTCCCGAAGGAGATCCCTCGGAGCTTCGCGTGCTGGACATGGGTACCGGCCCGGGCTTTTACGCCATTATCCTGGCGGAACGGGGCTATCGGGTGACGGCGGTGGATTTTTCCGAAAACATGCTCGCCGAGGCCCGAAAAAACGCCGGGCCTCTCGCCGAAAAGATCAGCTTTCTGCGTATGGACGCTCAGGCGCCGGATTTTCCCGACGACAGCTTTGACGTGATCGTCACCCGCAATCTGACATGGAACCTCACCGATCCGGAAAAAGCCTATCGCGAATGGCGCCGGATCCTCCGTCCCGGCGGCGCTGCGCTGATCTTTGACGCCAACTGGTACGCCTACCTGGAAGACGAGGAGAAAAAGGCGGAGTGGGACCGGGACCGGGAGAACGCGTCGCTTGAGGGCGTGGAGGACCACGACTCCTATCCCGACAGCCGCACCATGGAGGACATCTCCCGCACACTTCCCCTCACGCCGCGGCGGAGGCCGCAGTGGGATCTTGTCACGATGCTGGATCTCGGCTATTCCGAGGTCTCCGCCGACGTCAGGATCCATGAAAAGGTCTGGAACCGCGAAGAAAAGATCAATTACGCATCCACCCCCGGATTTCTGATCCGGGCAGTAAAATAAGGAGGAACTCATGAAGACATCCAAGATCATCTCGCTTCTGCTGGCGGCTGTACTGCTTCTGAGTCTGGCCGCCTGCGGCAGTAAAGCCGCCGAACCACAGGCCGCCCCGGCCGACAGCGTTCCTGCCGCGGCCCCCGCGGAAAATCCGGCTCCGGCCGCGCCGGAGGCTCCCGCCGCTCCCGAAACCCCTGCCGCGCCCAAGATCCTGAAGCTGGCGGAGAGCTTCGCCTATGCCAGTCTCGACGCCCACAAGGACTGGAACGGATGGTACACCTCCATCTACGGTCTGACCGAGACCCTGTTCAAGGTCGGCAACGATCTGTCCGTGCAGCCCCTTCTGGCCGAGAAGGCCGAGACCGGGGAAGACGGCAGGACCTGGACCATCACGCTGAACCCCAAGGCCGCCTTTTCCAACGGCAAGGCCCTGACCGCCGAAATGGTGGTGCGGAATCTGCAGCGCATCGGCGAGGTCAACGACCGTTTCCCCGAGGTGAAGGATTACGTCATCGCCGCCGTGGACGAGCATACGCTCACCATTACCACCCCGGAGATCTATCCCACGCTGCTCACCGACAAGCTCACCAACGCGGCCTTCGGCATCATGGATCTGGACAGTGAGGACCTGGACAATGCTCCTGTCTGCACCGGTCCCTTTAAGATCAAGTCCTTCGAGCCCGAAGGGACCGTGGAGGTCGAGAAAAACGCCGGCTACTGGAACGGCGACGTCAGGCTCGACGGCGTGATCTTCTACTACATGAACGACGACGAAAGCAAACTCATGGCCATGCAGAGCGGCGAGATCGACGGCTATTCCAGCGTCACCGCCGCCGCCAAGGAGATCTACTCCGCCGACCCGTCTTCGTATGTGCTCACCGTGATCCCCGCCACACGCCTGCAGTTCTACGTTCTCAATGAGAACCGCCTGAGCGCGAATATCCGCAAGGCTGTAAATCTGACCGTGGACAACGACTACATCGCCTCCTATCTGGGCGGTACGGTCTCTCCGGCCGTCGGACCCTTCGGAGCGTCCGCTCCGTACGGGCAGGTGACCAAGCCCGCCGTCGATGTCTCCGCCGCCAAAGCCGCCATCGAAGCCGACGGCTACGCTCTGAACGCGGACGGTTACTATGAAAAGGACGGCAAGGTCCTGACCGTGAATATCAGCTATTATTTCGCCCGCAGCCTCGACACCATCGCCCTGCTGATGCAGGAGCAGTTCAAGGCGGTCGGCATCAAGGCCGAACTGAACGGCGTGGAGGACGCGGACAGCACGTACCGCGCTTCGGGCGATTACGACATTGCCCTCTACTGCATGATCGCGGACCAGGCCGGCGACCCTTACTACTGCATCAACGCGCTCTTCCGTCAGAACAGCCAGTGGGCGCTGGGCGGCTTCAAGAGCGATGAGTGCGAAGCGCTCATCGACGAGCTCTCCTCCGAAACTGACGTAAATCGCCGGGCGGAACTGGCCAACAGGATCGTTCAGATGGTCATCGACGACAATGCCTTCGGTTTCGTTGGCCTGTTCAACAAGACCACCGTGGCCGTCCCCGGGGTTGTGAACATCGGTGAAAACAGTCCGTTTGACTTCTACGGAGTCAGTGCGGACACGGATATGAAGTAAGCTGCGCAGCAAACAAAACGATCCGGATGGAGCCGGCCGCGGCCGGCTCCATCCGTGACGCATTTACGACTGATCTCCTGTCATATGATCCTTTGAGAATGTGTGGTGGACTTATGGGAAAGTATATCGCCAAACGGATGCTGCATCTGGTGGGGATCCTGATCGCGCTGAGCTTTCTCACCTTTCTGCTGATGTATCTGGCTCCCGGCGACGCGGCAACGAAAAAGCTCAACGCGCAGGGCATCGCCGTCTCTGAAGAGGTACTGGAAAAAGTCCGCGCCGACATGGGTCTCGACCGCCCGTTTCTCGCGCAGTACGGCGACTGGGCGCTGAAAGTCCTGCGCGGCGATCTGGGGGAATCCTACAAGGACGGAATGAGCGTGTCGGGAAAAATCCGCAAAGCATTGGGCTATACGGTTCAGCTGGCTTTGGGGTCGATGCTGATCTGCCTGCTGATCTCTCTGCCTCTGGCGATCCTCACCGCCATAAAAAAGGATTCTCTTGCGGACCATGTCATCCGTTTTTTCAGTTTTATCGCCAACTCCCTGCCGAACTTTCTGATCTCGGTGCTGCTGATGTACTGGCTGTGCGTCAAAGCCCGTCTGCTTCCGGTGGTGGCGGATCGGAGCTTCAAAGGCCTTCTGCTGCCGTCGCTGGCGCTGTCGATCCCGATGATCGGGCGTTTCCTGCGGCAGTTCAGGGCAGAGATACTCGAGCAGATAGGCCAGAGCTACGTCAGCGGAGCAGTCTCCCGCGGCGTTAAGAGCCGGTACATCCTGTTCCGCAACATACTGCACAACGCCTCGATCACGATACTCACCGTTGTGGGACTGCAAATCGGTACGCTTTTCGGCGGAAGCGTGGTCATTGAAACCATCTTTCGATGGCCCGGACTCGGCAAGCTCGCCATGGACGCGATCACCAACCGCGATTACCCGGTAATACAGGGCTTTGTTCTGTTTACCGCCGTGGTTTACGTTCTTGTGAATCTGCTCACAGACATCGCGTATCACTGGATCGATCCGAGAGTCCGGCCGGAATGAGGTGAAGGCATGACAAAAACCGCGGCCCGAAAACGGGCAAAGACACGCCTGACCGTGTTTCTTATTCTGGCGGGGATCCTGGTGCTGTTCAGTGTTTTCGCGCCGTTCCTGACGCCCAACGACCCCGACGCCACCAGTCCGCTCCATATGAATAAAGCCCCCTGCGCCGAATATCCCTTCGGAACGGACCGTTACGGCCGGTGCATCTGCTCGCGTGTACTGATGGGAGCGCGCACTTCGATTTTTGCTTCGGTCACGCTGGTGGCGGTCACATTTCTGGTCGGATCCATGCTGGGCATGCTGGCCGGATACTACGGCGGCGCCGTTGATTCCGTGATCATGCGGCTGGCCGATGTGCTGCTGGCCTTCCCGCAGATGGTCCTCGCCATAGCCGTGGCCGGTATCCTCGGCGGCGGTATGTTCAACGCCATGCTGGCCATGGGCATCGCCGGGTGGACCGGCTACGCCCGGCTCGCCCGGGCCAAGGTGCTTTCGCTGAAGGAAGAGGCCTACGTCAGCGCAGCGCGGCTCTCCGGCTGCAGCGACGGTTCCATTATGTTCAAAACCCTTCTCCCCAACATGCTCGGCCCACTGGCAGTAAATGCCTCCACCCAGATCGGCTCAATGATGATCGGCATCGCCGGACTCTCTTTCCTCGGGATCGGCGTTCAGGAACCTCAGGCCGAATGGGGCAGCATGATCAGCGCTTCCCGCGCGTATATCCAACTGGCCCCATGGGCGGTGCTGGCTCCCGCCGCAGCAACGATCCTTACCGTAATGATCTTCAACTACCTCGGGGACTGTGTGCGCGATGTTCTGGATGTGGAGGTATCAAAATGAGCGATGCCGGGAGCATTCTGATCGTAAACAATATCACCGCCGGATACGGTGAAGGCGCGATGGTGGCGGACGCTTCCTTTACGCTGGCCTCCGGAGAGATCCTGTGCCTGGTTGGCGAGAGCGGATGCGGCAAAAGCACTCTGCTCAAAGCTGTGATGGGCACCGCGCCCGGCCTGCAGGTTCTCTCCGGAGAGCTCGTGCTGGACGGGCAGAGCCTTCTTCCGCTTCCGGAAAAAGAACGGCGGCTCCTCTGCACGGAGAAGATCGGCCTCGTCTCTCAGAGCCCCGGCGCCTCCTTCAACCCCATACGGACCTACCGGAAGCAGTTCATCGAGACACTCAAAAGCCACGGGAAATACGACAGGCCGGCCTTTGAGACCATGGTCGCCGAGGCTTTCGGAAAAATGGGCCTCAGCGATACGCGGCGTATATTGGACAGCTGTCCGTACGAAATGAGCGGCGGTATGAATCAGCGTATCGCGCTCTCTCTTGCCCTGTTGCTGGAGCAGGAGATCCTGCTGGCCGACGAGCCCACCAGCGCTCTGGACGCGACGATCCAGCTGCAGGTTGCCAAAGAGCTGCTGCGGCTTCGGGACGTGTCCGGCATGGCGCAGGTCGTGGTGACGCACAATCTGGCATTGGCGCAGTTTTTGGCTGACCGGATCGGCGTGATGTATGCCGGCCGTCTGGTGGAGCTGGGGACTCCGGCGCAGGTGCTGAGTGAGCCCAGGCACGCCTATACCCGGGCTCTGATCGCGGCGATCCCCACTCTGGACGGCCGGCTGCCCACCGGTCTGGACGGGGCTCCGCCGCTGAGCGGTCCTTCCGGGGCCGGCTGCGAATTCGCGCCGCGCTGCCCTGTCCGAAGGGCCGGATGCGCCGAAAAGCGCTATTCGCTCACCAACATCGGCGGTGGGCATCTCACCGCCTGCAGCTGCGGTTCGGAGGGCGCGTCATGACCATACTGGAAGGAAAGAATATATGCAAACGCTACCGCCGCCGGGACGTGAGCGTAGACGCGCTCATCGATGTGAGCTTTTCTCTCCGGGAGGGGGAGGTCCTCGGCATCGTCGGCGAGAGCGGAAGCGGCAAAAGCACGCTGCTTCGGCAGATCAGCGGGCTGGAAACCCCGGATTCCGGCGAGCTTCTTCTGGCCGGGAAGCCTCTTCCCGCGAAGCGCACAAAGGAAAACTATCGCGAGATCCAGATGATCTTTCAGGACGCCGTGGGCTCCTTCCACCCGCGGAGAAAAATCGCGGATTCGATCCGTGAAACGGCGCGGAACCTGGTCGGTCCCGGCATTGAGCCCGACTGGCAGACGCTTTGTTCGCTCGTG
Source organism: Oscillospiraceae bacterium (assembly GCA_902768805.1). Lineage (GTDB taxonomy): Bacteria > Bacillota > Clostridia > Oscillospirales > Oscillospiraceae > Apopatocola. The sequence goes on along the minus strand of CACXMX010000003.1, from coordinate 13,446 downwards.
CAGCTCACGCCGGAGCTGGCGGAGCGATATCCGTGCGATCTGAGCGGCGGCCAGTGCCAGCGCTTTGCCATTGCCCGTGCCATGGCCGTGCAGCCGCGCATCCTGCTGTGTGATGAGATCACCAGCGCGCTGGACGTTTCCTCCCAGGCTCAGATCCTGAAGCTTCTCGATTCCCTGCACCGGCAGAAGAACATGTCCGTGATTTTCGTATCCCACGACGTGGCCGTGGTGCGCAGCATATGCGACCGGGTCATGGTGATGTACCGGGGCAGGGTCGTGGAGGAGGGCACCGCGGAGGCCGTTATCGGCAGTCCCCGCGAGGAATATACCAAAAAGCTTATCTCATCCGTTCTGGAGGTCCGCACATGAGTACCGATCCGAGATCCCTTCGCGTAGAAAACTACTGGACCGCCCGCGCCCGCGATTTCGGCACCGTGCGGAAAAATGAACTGAACGACGCGATCAGCGGCCGATGGCTGGAAGAGTTCCGCGCCGAGCTGCCCGCGGGACCTCTGGATATCCTGGACGTCGGCACCGGTACCGGTTATTTTGCCATTCTTCTCTCCCGCGAGGGTCACTGCGTGACCGGTGTGGACCTGACTCCCGCCATGATCCGGGAGGCGCGGGAGACAGCTGCGCAGTACGGTGTCTCTCCCGTGTTCGCGCTGATGGACGCGCAGGCCCTCGAGTTTCCCGACGGGTGCTTCGACGCGGTGGTCACGCGCAATCTCACCTGGACTCTCCCCTCCCCCGAGACCGCTTACGCGGAATGGTTCCGCGTACTGCGGCCGGGCGGCGTACTGCTGAATTTCGACGCGGATTACGCCCAAAACGTGCGCAATCGGAATCAGAAGGAATCCCACACCACGTCCTCCGGGGTCTACGGTCACATAGGCATCACCCCCGAACTGTCGCGCGAAAACGCGGAAATAACTCTCTCCATGCCCGCGGCCGGACATGTCCGGCCCGCGTGGGACATAGAACTGCTGTACAGGGCCGGCTTCGCTCTTTGCTCCGCGGATCCCTCTGCCGGCAGGCGCATCCTTCGTGACCGCGATCTGTCCGACGCGCCGCTGTTTCGGATCACGGCGCGAAAGTAACCGGGTTATTTCCGCCCGCGGGCGAGTCATCACTTTCGCATACGCTCATACAGTTCCTTTCTGCATTCGAAAGGCCGGATCTTCCGCACGGGATCCGGTCTTTCTTTGTTGCCAGATGTCCCGAAAGTGTGCTATATTTTTCATAGAAAAATCCGGTCGAAGGAGACGTAACCCGTGAACGATTACGAAAGAGAACACAATGCCCTGATGAGGCGTTACGGAGCGGAGTGCTCCGTGCTTCTCAGGTCAGACGGAGCCTTTCCCCTCTCCTCTCCCTGCGAGCTGGCGCTGTACGGCTGCGGCGCCCGGCGCACCGTCAAGGGCGGCACGGGTTCCGGCGAGGTCAACTCCCGGTCGTTCGTCACCGCGGAGCAGGGCCTGAAGGACGCCGGCTTCACTCTGACGGGCGGAGACTGGCTGGACGCCTACGACGAGACCTACGCGAAAGCCCGCGCGGAATTCGTAGACGGGCTGAAAAAGCAGGCGAAGGAGCATCACACCCTCGCTGTTCTGGAAAGCATGGGCGCCGTGATGCCCGAGCCGGAGCACTCCATCCCCCTGAACGGGACGGGCGAGGCCGCCGTGTATGTTCTCTCCCGGATCTCCGGCGAGGGCTCCGACCGCAGGCCGGTCCCGGGCGACATACTGCTCACCGAGACGGAAAAGCGTGACATCCTGCGTCTGAACCGCGAGTATGAGCGCTTTCTTCTGGTGCTGAACGTCGGCGGCGTGATCGATCTGACCCCGCTGGCGGAGGTGCGGAACATCCTGCTTCTCAGCCAGCTCGGCGCGGAGACCGGAAACATTCTGGCCGATCTGATCCTGGGCAAGAGCTATCCCTCCGGCAAGCTGACGGCCACCTGGGCCGCGTGGACGGATTACCCGAAGGTCGGCACCTTCGGAGAAAAGGACGACACCCGCTACGAAGAGGGCGTCTATGTGGGCTACCGGTATTTCGACAGCGTCGGCAAAACGCCGCTGTTCCCCTTCGGCTTCGGGCTGGGCTATACCTCCTTTACTCTTTCCGCCGAGGAGGCCCGCGAGGACCGCGGCCGCGTCACCGTCCGCGCGCGGGTGAACAACACCGGCAGCCGTCCCGGCAAAGAGACGGCGCAGCTGTATGTCTCCGCCCCATGGGGAAAGCTGGACAAGCCTTTTCAGGCGCTGGCCGCCTTTGCCAAGAGCAGAGAACTGCCCCCCGGCGGCACGGAGGAGCTGACCCTGAGCTTTGACATGCGGGATCTGGCCTCGTACGATACCAAACGATCCGCGTGGATCCTGGAGCCGGGCGATTATGTCCTTCGCCTGGGCGCCTCTTCCGCCGATGCCCGCCCCGCGGCGGTGCTGCGCCTGAGCGGCGAGGTGATCGCCAGGCAGTGTGCCGGCTGTCTGGGCATGCCGGGCTTTGAGGACCGAAAGCCGGCCGCCCGGGCTGTCGGGCTCCCTGCGGATCTTCCCGTTCTGGAAGTGAGCGCCTCCGCGATCCGTACCGAGACCGTCGTCTATTCCGCGCCCTACGACGTCGATCCCCAGATAGAGGATCTGAGCGACGAAGAGCTCTGTCTTCTGAACATCGGCTCCTTCGACCCGAAAAAGGGCCCGCTGAGCGTGATCGGCGATGCCTCCAAAAGTGTGGCCGGCGCCGCGGGAGAGACCTGCGGACTGCTCGCGGACAGGGGGATACCCGCTCTTGTAATGGCCGACGGGCCCGCCGGGCTGCGTCTGAGCAGGCAGTACACGGTGGATAAAAAGGGGACGCATTCCGTAGGCGGCTCTCTTCCCGAGACCATGGCGGAACTGATGCCCGCGCCGTTTGTGAAAATGATGAAGCTGTTTTCCGGCAGCGGGAAGCCCAAAGGCCCGGTATACGAGCAGTACTGCACCGCTCTGCCCATCGGCACCGCTCTGGCCCAGAGCTGGAACACGGAGCTTGCGGAGAGCTGCGGCGACGTGGTGGGCGACGAAATGGAGCGCTTCGGCGTGCACCTGTGGCTGGCCCCGGCGCTGAACATCCACAGGGATATCCGATGCGGAAGAAACTTTGAGTATTTCTCGGAGGATCCTCTGATCTCCGGCAAATTCGCCGCCGCGATCACCCGGGGCGTGCAGCGCCATCCCGGCCGCGGCACGACGCTCAAGCACTTCGCCGCCAACAGCCAGGAGACCAACAGGTACAATTCCAACAGCCGGGTCAGCGAGCGCGCTCTTCGCGAGATCTATCTGCGCGGCTTTGAGATCGCCGTTCGGGAAAGCAGGCCGCGCGCGGTGATGACCTCCTACAACCTGATCAACGGCGTGCATACCTCCGAGCGGCGGGATCTGATCGAGAATATTCTTCGCGCCGAGTTCGGCTTCGACGGCGTGGTCATGACGGACTGGATCGTGGGCGTGATGTCCGGCAAAGGCAACCGCTATGCCGCCCCCGACGCCGCGAAAATCGCCGCGGCAGGAAACGACCTGACCATGCCCGGCTCCCAGAGCGACTTTAGGGCTATGCTGCGCGGACTGAAGAACGGAACGCTCAAGCGCCGGCAGCTGCGGGTAAACGCCACGCGCGTCAGCCGCATGGCCCGCATGCTGACGTCCGGGCATTCGGTTGACATAAGTCAGGGTGACCGCGCATGAAAGTAACGGATGCCGGGTTTTTCCGCAGCCTTGTGCGGCTGGCCGACGACGGCTGGCGTATGGGCTGGCATGAGCGCAACGGGGGAAATCTGAGCTTTCGCCTCACCGAAGAGGAGCTCCGCTCCGCTGAGGAAGAACTGCGCCCCGGCGCGTGGGTACCGCTGGGCTTTTCCGTTCCGGAGCTGGCCGGCGCCGCCTTCGCGGTCACGGGGACGGGACGGTATTTCCGCGACGCGGCCGTGAAGCCGGAGGATACCTTCGGCCTGATCGGGCTGGACGGCAGGGGCGAGAACTACCGGATCCTGTGGGGCTTTGCCCACGGCGGACGGCCCACCAGCGAGCTGCCCACGCATCTGCTGACCCACGCCGTAAAGGCCTCGCTCCCGGGCGAGCCGCGCCGGGTCGTCTATCACGCGCATCCTTCAAACATCATCGCCCTCACCTTCGTCCTGCCGCTGAGCGACGAGGTGTTCACCCGCGAGCTTTGGGAAATGTTCCCCGAGTGCCCGCTGGTGTTCCCCGAGGGCGTGGGCGTGGCTCCCTGGATGGTACCGGGCGGGCGCGCCATCGCCGAGGCCACCGGTGATCTCATGAAGCGGTACAATATCGTGGTCTGGGCGCATCACGGCGTATTCTGCGCCGGCGAGGACCCCGACGCTGCATTCGGTCTGATGCACACCGTGGAAAAAAGCGCCGAGATCCTGATGAAGGTGCTGGCCGTTCCGGGCGGAAAAAAGCAGACCGTTGCGCCCGAACAGCTGCGCCGGCTGTCCGAGGAATGCGGCGTGGATCTCCCCGAACGCTTTCTCCGGGACAAACCCGGACAGAATCCATAACAGAGGCAAGCGTCCCGAAGCAGGGGCGGGCCAAATAAAAACGAATGAAAGGGAAAACAATGAAAAAACTGCTTTGCTTCGCGCTCTGTCTGACTCTTCTGTTCTCCTGCTCTGCCCCGGCGCTTGCGGCCGGGAATGCTCAAACCGATACGGTACAGGACATACTGGACCGAAGCCGCGCCAATGACGAGAGCTGTGAAACGACCGTTCAGCAGCAGGCCAATGCGGCCTACCGCCTGACGGAGCTTCTGGCGCTGATCGCTGCGGAGAGCACGGATTCCGACGCGAACCTGGAACTGATCTCCGGGATCCGGGACAATCTGTACGCCACGGACGACAGCTGCGAAACCGCCGGCCATCAGATCGTAAACGGGCTGTACCGTTCTACGGAGTTGCTGTATGTCCTCGCACAGCTCATGGACAGCGAAGGAGAATACCTGGACACCGCCAGAGAGGTAATGGAGCACCGGGATTCTGCCGAGGAAGAAGCGGAAACCACGGATGAGCAGATCGTGAACGGACTGTACCGCTGCGTTGAATTGCTGGCTGTCATCGGGTATATAAACGCCAAAACGGATAACCACATCGAGCAGGTCAACAATGCTCTGGCGCAAAGCCGGGCTATGGACGAAGCCGCGCAGACCTACCGTCAGAAGCAGGTCAACGGCGCCTATCGCCTGGTCCAGCTGCTGACGGCCGTAGCGTTTGAGCTGGATCCGGCCGGGGAATATCTCTCCTCCATCCAGGGGATCGTAAAGGATTTTGCCGATCGCGAGGCTGCCGCCGAAGACGCGCAGGATCAGCTGGTGAACGGCTTCTACCGCTCCGTGGAGCTTGCCGCGATCATCGCTTACGAGCTGGGCTGAGTTGTTCATAATTATATTATGTAAATTATTTCCCGATAATACAGGTGCCGCGGAGAATCTCCGCGGCACCTGTATTCTTATATCCGGAACAGACTTTGCGCCGTCGCCCGGTCAGGATCAGGGGCCTCTCTTTATCGTCTTTTTCGCCGTTCCGATCGCGTTGTCCGGACAGACCATACGGCACAGATGACACCCCACGCATTTGCGGCCGTCCAGCCGCGGTCTCCGGCTTTCGGAGTCGAATTCTATCGCCTGATGACCGCCGTCCATGCAGGATATGTAGCAGCGTCCGCAGCCGCTGCATTTTTCGTGATCGAATACCGGCAGCACAACGGTGTCCCTTTCGATGCTCTGATGGCTGACGACCGTATGCGCCGCACCGCCTATGATCCCGGCCAGGTTCGGGATCCCTCTGGATCTCATGAACCCGGACAGCCCATCGATAAGATCGTCGATGATCCTGTATCCGTACTGCATCACAGCCGTGGTGATCTGCACGCTGCCGGCTCCGAGAAGCAGAAACTCCAGCGCGTCCCGCCAGGTCTCTATCCCGCCCATGCCGCTCAGATGCATCATCTCCAGCCCTCCGCATCTGGAGAGATCGGAGATAAACCTGAGAGCGATCGGCTTTACGGCGGGGCCGGAGTATCCCCCGATAATGGACCTGCCGCGCACGGACGGCTCAGCCGTCATCGTGTCGATGTCCACCCCTGTGATGGAATTGACGGTGTTGATCGCTGAGATCCCGTCCGCCCCGCCCCGCCTGGCGGCGAGGGCCATGGGCACCATATCCGTAACGTTCGGAGTCAGTTTCGCGAGTATGGGAAGGCCGGTCCCTCTGCTGACCGCCGCGGTAAATCTCTCGATCAGCTCCTCGGACTGCCCTATCGTTATCCCGAGATCGTCGGATTCCATATTGGGGCACGAGAAATTGCACTCGATCACGGACGCTCCCGCCTTTTCGCATTTTGCTGCGAGCTCGGTCCATTCGTCCTCGTTGCGGCCCATGATGGAGGCGATGATCACCTTGGTCGGAAACTCTTCTCTGAGCTGCGAGAAGATCCGCGTGTTTTCCTCCACGCTGTGGTCGGAGAGCTGCTCTATATTCTTAAAGCCGAAGAACGCGTTGGAGTGCCCCTTGACCGACGAAAAGCGCGGCGACGCCTCGTGCTGAGGAAAGCTGCAGACAGTTTTGAACGCGGCCCCGGCCCAGCCGGCCTCAAACGCGCGGCGGCACATGTCGTAGGAGCTCGCGACCACGGAAGAGGACAGCAGAAACGGGTTTTCCAGCCGGACTCCGCAGATCTCCGCGGAGAGATCCGCGGTTTCCGCTTTGTACGCGGGCAGGTTGGGGAGCTCCGCTTTCACGTCGAGCATCACTTCCCTGACGGCTACGGGCTCGTTGTCCCGCGCCAGGACGCACGCCTTCTCGCACGGAGCGTTGCAGTAGACGCACTCGCATGTCAGCTTTGCGGCCGCTCCGAGGTAATTATCAAAATACAGCGACCGGAGTATCCCCCCGACGTCGGCGCTTTGCGGACACGCTTTTGAGCACAGCGGGTCATGGCACAGCAGGCATTTGCCCACTTCGGACCTGTCGTAGGTAAACCTTAAATCATGATTTTTTTCCACCGTCATCGTTCCCTTCTTCTTCACAGGACCGGTCCGCCGTCGGACCCGCGGCGTCGCTGCCGCGGTATTCCACGCACATCATGGTCAGGTCGTCAAACTGCGGGGCGTCCCCCGAGAATTCATCGATCCGCGATCTGAAGCAGCCGAGGAACGCCTTCAGATCCGTCCGGTCCGAGGGGCCGTCCGCTCTCGCCTCCCGCATGCTCGAGTCCAGGGCGGTCATCATCCGCTCCACCCCGAAAAGCTCCTCGCGGGTGTTGTTGGCCTCGGGCACGCCGTCGGTATACAGGAAAAGCATGTCTCCGCTGTCCATTTTCCAGCGGACGTTTTTATACTCCGTGCCCTCCATCGCGCCCATGGCCAGACCGTGCGGATCGTGCTCGAGCACAAAGCCCCTGTCCTTCCGATAGAACACGGGGTACTCATGACCCGCGCAGGCGGAAACGAGTTCGCCCGTGGATATCGTCAGGATCCCGAGCCATGCCGTTACAAACATGTCGTCCTCGTTGCCCTCGCACAGATGGTCGTTGACTTCCTCCAGGATCTCGGCCGGACTGCCGCATCGGCCGGTGAGGGTGACATTCTTGATCAGGGTTTTGGAGACCACCATGAACAGAGACGCCGGAACGCCCTTGCCCGACACATCCGCCATGACCAGAGCCAGCCGGTCGTCGTCGATCAGGAAGAAATCGTAGAAATCCCCGCCCACTTCCTTGGCGGGATCCATTACCGCGTACAGATCGAACTCTTTTCGATCCGGAAAAGCGGGGAAATGCGTGGGCAGCATATTCGCCTGGATATCCGCCGCGATGGACAGTTCGGTGTCCAGCCGCTGCTTTTCCGACGTGATATCCACGATCTCGCGGACATAGCCGCGCATCTTTTCCGACATGCTGGCGAACGCCCGCGCCAGCACCTCTATCTCGTCTCCGGTGAGCAGGACGTCCTCCACCTGGAAGCTCATGTCGTCTCCCTGCATCTCCGAAACGCGCAGAGTCATCCTCTTGATGGGGTCGACCAGCCGCTTGGAGAAAACAAGCGACAGCAGCGCGGCAAAGATGAGCATCACGGCTGCGATGACGCCGGTCGACACGGCAAGCCTGCCCATGCCGCCCCGCAGCCCGGCTATGGACGCCTCCATGATCGCGTCCGTCTTCTCCGCCACCAGATACGCCGTGGCGTTCAGATTCTCCTGAGAAATGCTCAGGAGCAGCGTCCAGCCGAGCGTAGAGATCGGCGCGTAGGCGATATAGGTCTGTTTCCCGTCGATCTCAAGCAGCGAGAAGCCCGTTCCTCCCCGCAGCGCTTCGTCCGCCAGCGTCACGAGGCCCGCGTTGCTGCTGTCCTGAAGACTTTTCAGTTCCGCTCCCACATGCCCCAGTTCACCGTCCGTCCGCGAGGAATAGATCATGAGGCCGTTTTCGTTGATCAGGCAGGTATCGGTATACTCGCCGAGCTTCGCCCCGGTGATAATATCCGCCAAAGACTCCAGCCGGACGGAGCCGCCGCATACGGCCGCCGGTCTCCCGTCCACATAAACGGGCACGCCCGCCATCACCTCGTAGGTGTTGAAATAATTGTCTACGTTCACCGGTGTGAAATAGGCCCCTCCGTGGACGATCGCCCCCACATACCAGGGGCGCCTGTACGCGTTGTAAAACATGGCCTCGCCGTTCGGCCCCACCTTGCTCTCCGGCGTCCTGTCCACGATGATGCTCGCCCCGCCCGGCAGGGAAACCATGCAGTCGAGCAAAGAATCGCCGCCCTCCACCATCTCCAGCATCATATTCCGAAGGCCGCCGATACGCAGGATCTGCTCCTTCAGTTCGGGATCCTCCGTGTCGGCTTTGTCGGAATAGAGCAGCTGCAGCGTGAGCTTTCCCGCATCCGCCTGCGAGGGGAGCGGCACCTCCACGGGAGAATAGGCGGAGGGCTCCTCCAGCACCATCTGCACCTGTCTGGCCAGGATCTCCAGATCGTGGCGCATGGTCCAGAACTCCCCGTCGATGATCCTCGCCTCGGCAATGACATACTTCCGAAGGCTTTCCGTGGCCATATCCCGCATGGAATCCGACATCGTATCCATGATGACGGTGTTCTGTTCCCGGCTCGCCTCCTCCATGAGGCCGGCATAGCGGGTAAGGCGGTAGATGCCCACCAGCGTGAATATCACAAGCGCCGCGGCGATCAGCATGATATTCATTTTAAAGACTTTTGCTCGAAGGCTTTCTTTCATGCGAACCTCCCGTGATCCCGCCCGGTCCTCAGCGCTCTTCCGGCTTCAGGACGACGTCCTTCAGATACAGCGATCCCCAGCCTGCCCAGAAGGGAGTGAAGCTCTCCAGCCGGTCTCCCGGTATGAACAGATGCTCTGTGGAAAACAGCGGCACCCAGACCGCCTCGTCCCTGATCAGGATCCTCTCAAGTTCGGCATACTCGGCCAGCCGTTCCTTCTCATCCTGCAGAGTGCGCGCCGCCGCGATCCGGGCGATCACCGACTCGTCGCTGTAGTTGCCGGAGCGGGACAGGGTCTTCGCCCGGCTGCCGAAAAAGGTATAGATAAAATTGTCCGGATCGTTGAAATCCGCGCTCCATTCCCCTGTGTAGGCCATCAGCAGCCCCGCTCTGCGCAGATACATGCGGCTGTCGTCGTCATAGGAGACGATCGAGACGTTGAGTCCCGCGGCGCTGAGATCCTCCCGGATCATCTCCAGCATGCGGAGCGTCCGGATCTCGCTTTGGGAATTTGCCGCAAGCTCCAGCCGCGCGTTCTTCGCCTCCGGCACCTCGGCAATAAGCCTCGCGGCTTCGGCGGGATCATAGCGCAGCCAGCCCTGATTGGCCTCGCTGTACCCGATCAGGCCCTTGGGAAAAATGCCGTCGAGCAGTCTTCCGTTTCCGTTAAACAGCTCGTCGAGAAGTCTCTGCCGGTTTATGGCCATCTGTACGGCTCTGCGGATGCGAACGTCGTTGAGCGGCGGCGTTTCCACATTCAGCATCAGGTACTGGACTTCCATGCGGCTGTATTCGATCAGGCGGTCCGGGGCCGAGGCCGAGATCTCTCCGGCCACCTCGGGATTCACCCGGCTGAGGTCCAGCAGATCAAGCTCTCCGGCGCGAAACATGCGGTCGATCAGCGCCGGAGCCAGCACCGGGAACTCCGCCCGATTCACGGTGAGGACCTCGCCCTCATGGCAGTGATAATACGGGTTCCGCTCCACCGTGACGAGGGTATCCGTATACTCCGTCACCATATACGGCCCGGAGCCCACCGTGTGCTCCGCCGACCGGCCGAAATCGTCCCCCGCCTCCGTGACGCACTTCTCGCTCAGAATACTGCACGACGGCGTGGCCAGCATATAGAGATAACCGGCGAACGGCTCGGACAGCGTGATCTCCAGGTTCCTCTCATCAAGCACGCGAATGCCCGAAAGGGTGTCGGCCGTGCCCGCCATCACCTCCGCGGCGCCGCTGATCAGATCCGCGAAATCCGACTGGCGGCTGTCCGGCAGCGCCAGCATGCGCGTAAAGGTGAACGCCACGTCCGAAGCCTTTACCGGCGAACCGTCGGAGAAATACGCGTCGTCGCGCAGGGTGAAGCGATAGGTCCGCCCGTCTTCGGATACCGACCAGTCCTTGGCGAGGCCTTCGGCCAGAGCGGTGGTCCCGTCTTCGTTCACCCGGATATCGAACAGCCGCTCATAGATATTGAGCGGAAGCATATAGTCCTCCGTATTCCTGTGCACGTCCAGCGTGCCGATCGGATCCGAAAGAGCGATCCGCGCAAGCCCCGGCTCCACGGCCGTGCTGCCGGTTTCCGCCGCCGGATCCGCTTCTGCCGGCTCCGCCGCCTCTCCGGCACAGCCGGAAACGCTCCCGCATATCAGCAGCAGCGCGAGCAGCGCCGCTATGGTTTTACCGCTTCTACGCATTTTTCCCTCACCTGTATTCGGGCCGTACGGCCTTATCCTCTGTTCCGTCCGGACTCCGGCGCGGCCGCAGTCCGAACACGGATAAACGCTGTTTTTATTATTATAATACAAATGGATCGTTTCCTCAACTTTACGATAAAGAATATGCGGCGCCGGCGGGAGTTCCCGCCGGCGCCGATTTTTCGCTTTCTGATTCATCACGCCGAAAGGCTCTTTGGGAATTTGTACAGATAAACGGCTGTACGGAAAGCCCAGTCGACGAACATGGCGTACCACACGCCCAGTACGCTCATGCCCAGGACCCGCACGAACAGATACGCCAGGCCGATCCGGAAGATCCACATGGCAGCGATCGCCACCCACATCGTAAAGGCGGCTTTCCCGATGGCCCGGAAATAATACGCGAACAGAAACGCGGTCGGCCATATCACCATGGCGGCCGAGTGAGCCGTGATCAGTCCGCGGGCGAGCGCTTTGGCCTCTCCGGTGAGCCGGTAAAGTCCGACCCAGAAGCCGCTTCCGACGATGAACGCCGCGGCAATGACGCCCGCTATGATATAATTGAGCGCCAGCAGCCTCAGGGCGTTCTTTTTCGCCTGGGCATATTCCTTTGCTCCGTAGCACTGTCCCACAACGGTGATCATCGCAGCGCCGAGAGCGTTTCCCGGCAGATACAGATAGGTGGCCAGATTGTTGGCCACGGCATAGGCCGCGATGGACGCCGTGCCCAGGGTGGAGACCAGGCTCTGCAGCAGTACCGTGCCGAGACGGAACAGGCCGCTTTCCATCCCGTTGGGCAGACCGATGGAGAGCACCTTGCGCAGCAGCTCTCCGTTCGGGCGCAGATCCGCCGCCGAGCGCAGACGCAGCGGGTTTTCCGGTTTCATGATCCTCCGCGTGATGACCGCCGCAGCGTATCCCCTTGCCAGCACGGTGGGGATAGCCACGCCGGCCACGCCCATTTTCAGCACGAAAATACAAAACGCGTTGCCGATCACGTTGAGCACGTTCATCCTGAGCGAGACCTTCATGGAGAGCTTTGTGTTTCCCTGCGCGCGGAAGATCGCGATGCCGGAATTATACACGGCCAGCAGAGGAAAGGAGAGCGCCGTGATGGAGAAATAGAGCGCCGCGCTGTCCATCACCGCGGAATCCACGCGGCCGTAAAGCACTCCCAGGAATCTCCTGCCGCCCGCAAGGAAAAACAGCATGACCGCTGTCATGGCGGTACCCGTGATGAAATAAAGCTGACCTCCGGCCTTTGAGGCACGGGCGCTGTCCCCGGCACCGATCAGCTGCGCGCAGACCACGGTGCCGCCCGCGCACAGGGCGAAAAGCACCTGCATGAACAGATTGTTGAGCGCGTCCACCAGCGACACGCCAGAAATGGCCGCCTCGCCGAGCACCGCGACCATCAGCACATCCGCCATGCCCACCAGAACGCTGAGCAGCTGCTCCACCAGCAGCGGCCAGATAAGCGCCGTGAGTTTTTTCCTGTCAAACAGCTCCATGATTCAACCTTGCTTTTCGGCCGCCATAGTGACCCCGGACGGTTGCTTCAGTATAACTAATATCCACGGAAAAAACATCGGCCGAATTATAGGAAAAGCTCTGGCACGCACGCAAAAACAAAGAGACAGGCACAAAGCCTGTCTCTTTGTCTGGTGGAGATAAGCGGGATCGAACCGCTGACCTCTTGAATGCCATTTATCGAGAGGGGGTCACAAGGCGCCATCTGAGGTGTAACCAAAGCGCATGGAAAACCACGTATTTTCCAGCAAAATCAAGGGTTTCAAGGTCGTCGTACCATGAAACCCAACAATGACAATAACCTGCCGATTTTTTGAAAAATCGGATATTTGTTAGATGGGTGTTAGAAAGCCTGCTGTTGCAAAAGAAAATGAACGGAATTTATGAGATCAGTTTTGGAGGAAACTATGAATACAAACAAGTCCTTTTTCGAACGTAACGGCGGCACCTACAGACAGGTCGGAGATTACCTTCTCCCCAATCTGACAATTGACGAATCCGAGCAACAGCCCATCGGCAAGTACGGTCGGATGCGCAAGCGCTATCTGAAAGAGCACCGCCGCGTACTTTACACCAACTTGCTCGTGACCGGCAAACTGGATCAGCACCTGGCCGCGATTGACAAAGCATGCGAGGAACGGATGGAACTTCTCATGCAACAAATGGCAAAACAGGAGGGGGTGACAGAGGTGCTCAAGGCCACCGATCAAATGGAATGGGTGCGCCGTATGAACAGCATCCGCAGCCGAGCGGAAGAGATTGTGCTGCACGAGCTCGTCTACGTATCATAGAAAAGTACAGGAACCAAATATGCGAGGACAGGAGATCTCTCTCCTGTCCTCATTTTCGCATTCAAGGATTCACGTGCTGTCTCTGCCTGTACCTTGCGCAAAAAACGCCAGTTTTCGGGTGCAGCAGGCACGGA
>CACXMX010000002.1 GCA_902768805.1 Oscillospiraceae bacterium | reverse complement strand
AGAGAATATGGGGGTGGCCCATAAAGCGTTCCGCTTCGCGCATGTTCCCCGCCTTAAGCAGACCGCGAATATAGGTGGAGCTTACCGTAATGCCGTCGATTACGACGGGGTCGATGATATCACACCCGAGCGCGTTCTCCCTGCAGTAATCGCGAAGAAGAGCGGCCGTTCCTTCTCCGCGCCAGCCGAAGCGGAAGTCGTAACCGACGACAAAGTGGACCGCGCCGAGTTCGGAACGGATCGTATCAAGGAAGGTCCGCCAGGGGGTGCGCATGGTATCCTCGGTGAAGCGGAAGAATTCCACGCGATCGATATGGAAATAGTGCCGGATCAGCCAGGCGCGGTCCGGAGCGCTGTTGATAAGCTCCACCGGCTCACCGCGTACCAGCGTGTCCGGATGCGTGTCAAAGGTCATGACAGCGCTCGGAATACCTTCACGCTCCGAGACCAGAACAGCCTGACGAAGGAGCGCGGCGTGACCGCGGTGTACGCCGTCAAAAAAACCAAGGGCAAGCACGCAGGGACCTTTTGGATCAGTCATCGGTCGACCTCGAAAAAGCTTTTTATCGTTCGCGCTCTTCCGTTTTCCACAGTGCCGAGCGCAAGAAAACTGCCGTCGGGAGCGTAAAATCTTTTCTCACCGTCGGGAGCGTCCGAAGAAAACGCGCTGCCGCAGCGGCAGTGACGCGTCTGCGCCTCGGTCAGAGTCATGGGAGGCGCGTCCTGAAACAGAACGTCGATTGGGAGGATATGCGCGTTTTCGCGGGTTATCGTGCCGATGGTGCGGGCATCCTCGACCCGAAAGGATCCGGATGCGGTGCGCCTCAGCGCGGCCATGCAGCCCCCGCAGCCGAGCGCCTCGCCGATATCGTGACAGAGCGTCCGGATATAGGTGCCTTTGGAACAGCGGATACGAAGGATGTGATCCGTTCCGTCCGAGCCGAGATAATCAATGGAATGGATCGTTACCGGCCGGGGAGCGCGTTCCACCTCGCCTCCGCGGCGGGCGATCTCATAGAGCTTTTTGCCGCGGATCTTTACGGCGCTGTACATGGGAGGGATCTGTTCGATGCGCCCGGTAAAGAGAGGGAGCACCGCCAGCATCTGTTCGCGGGAAGGGACATCGTCGGAGCGCCGAAGGATCCTTCCGGTCGTATCCTGAGTATCGGTCACTAAGCCCGGCCGGAAGGAAGCGACGTATTCCTTCACCTCAGCCTCGGCCCAGGCAGCCGCCCTTGTGGCACGGCCCGCCAGGATCACCAGAAGCCCGGTCGCCATCGGATCGAGTGTTCCCGCGTGACCGACGCGGCGTTCCCCCAGAACGCCGCGCAGCTTCGCGGCGCAGTCCTGACTGGTCCAGCCCTCTTCCTTGTCCAAAAGAAGGATTCCGTTTATTCCCATACGGCATCGATCGCGGAGAGGATCCTCTCCACCGTCTCCTCGGGAGGGCAGTCCAGTTCGCATCCGGAAGCCATTTTATGTCCGCCCCCGCCGAACAGAGCGCAGACTCTCGAGGCGTCGACTTCGCCGTCCGTGCGGAGCGATACCTTGCTCTTCGGAGGATCTTCGCTCAGCTCGCGAACCGTGACAGCCACGCGGTTGCCGCGGACCATACCCGCCAGGGAGGCAAGATCGCTGCAGTCGTCCTCGGTCGCGCCGCAGCGGCGCAGCATGTCCAAAGTCACTACAGCAACGCTCACCGTATCATCTCTGCAAACGCGAAGATCGGAACAGATCAGCCCCTCGAGAACAATACGCGCCCGGCTCTTGTATCGGAACAGAGGCTTGTTGAGCGCGGGCAGATCCGCTCCGGCGTCAAGAAGCCGGGCGGCGGCCCGATGGGTCTCGGCCGTGGTGTTGTCGTAAACAAAGCAGCCGGTGTCGGTGGATACCGCCATATAAAGAAGATCCGCTTCTTCTTTGGTGATATCGCCGCAGAGTTCATCGATCAGTTCCAGGACAAGCTCGCCGCAGGAGGCCTTATGAGACCATATTACGGCATTCTCCCGAACAGGACCGCGCGGGGGGTGATGGTCGAGCCACAGATCGATCCCGCCTGTCCAGCCTTGGCAGAAAAGGGATTCCTCCGCCACATCCACGGCGACGGCGGCGGCATAACGGTAATTCTCACCGGCCAGATACTCCCGGACATAGGGGAGATAGGTATCCGTGATCTCGGGGTTGGGAAAAAGCCGGGCCGTCTTCCCCATACGGCGCAGGGCATGGCAAAGCCCGGCGGCACTGCCGAGGGTGTCCCCGTCAGGTCGCCGGTGCGTTACAATGATGTATTCGTCTCTTTCGCGGAGAAATGCCGCGCATTCCTTAAGATCCATCAGGTTTCTTCTTCGGATCCGCCGCTGTCGGAGGGAATATCCAGCCGGGCGATCATCTCGTTGATGCGTGCTCCGTGCTCGATAGACCTGTCAAGCTCGAAAATGAGTTCGGGAGTATACCGAAGGGATAGCGAGGAGCCGAGCTCATGGCGCAGCCATCCGCTGCAGGAGCGAAGGCCCTTTTTGAGCTCTTTCTCGTTTACGTCTCCCAGTGTGCTCAGATAGACCTTGCAGTAACGCAGATCCCCTGTGGTATCCGCGCGTACGATGCTGATGAGTTCTCCCTGGTTGACGCGAGGGTCCTTTACCTGACGGAGCTTCTCGGACAGACACATGCGGATGTCTTCATTGATGCGCTGAATATGATTCGATGCCATGGAGGTGCCTTTCCCGGAAGGAGATCAGAGCTGCTCGGTCACGAAGCACTCGATGATGTCGCCTTCCCTGATGTCGTTGAATTTTTCGACCTGCATGCCGCATTCGTACCCGGAGGCTACCTCCCGGACGTCGTCTTTGAAACGGCGCAGCGAAGCAAGTTCACCCTCAAAGATAACGATATTGTCGCGGTTTACCCGCACGGAGCAGTTGCGCTGGATCTTGCCGTCGAGGACATAGCAGCCGCAGACGGTGCCAACCTTGGAGACCTTGAATGTCTGGCGGACCTCGGCATGACCGATAATGACCTCGTGGAATTTCGGAGAGAGCATGCCCTTGAGAGCGTCGGTGACGTCGTTGATGCAGTCGTAGATCACGCGGTACATGCGAAGCTCCACCTTGGATCGCTCGGCGCTGTCCCGCGCCGCGTTGTCGGGCCGTACATTGAATCCCACAATGATCGCGTTGCTCGTGGAGGCGAGCATGACGTCCGATTCGGTGATGGCGCCCACACCGGAGTGGATCACGCGCACGCGTACTTCATCGTTGGAAAGCTTCTCAAGAGAAGTCTTTACCGCCTCGGCGCTGCCCTGAACGTCGGCCTTGACGATGATGTTGAAATCTTTGAGCTCACCCTCCTGGATCCGGGCGAACAGATCCTCAAGAGAGACCTTTTTGGCGCTTCCGGCGGAAGCCGCGGCCTTTTGCTGCTCAAGACGTTCCTCTGCCAGCTCACGGGCCATGCGCTCGTCCGCGACGGCGTTAAAGATATCACCGGCGGAGGGGACGTCGGACATGCCTGCAATCTCCACGGGAACGGAGGGGCCGGCTTCGGTGATACGCTCGCCGCGGTCGTTGGTCATGACGCGCACGCGGCCGACGGCCGTACCGGCAATGATGATGTCTCCGGTATGCAGCGTGCCGTTCTGGACCAGTACGGTCATGATAGGTCCGCGGCCTTTGTCCAGGCGTGCTTCGACCACGGTGCCCTTGGCGGCGCGGTTGGGATTGGCTTTGAGCTCCATGATCTCGGCCTGGAGCACAAGGTTCTCAAGCAGCTCGTCGATGCCCTCTCCGGTTTTGGCGGAAATCGGACAGACGATGGTCTCGCCGCCCCATTCCTCGGGGACGAGATCGTATTTGGTAAGATCCTGCTTGACGCGGTCGGGATTGGCTCCGGGCAGATCCATCTTGTTGATGGCCACGACGATGGGCGTTCCCGCGGCTTTGGCGTGGTTGATGGACTCTATGGTCTGAGGCATGATGCCGTCGTCCGCAGCCACTACGAGGATGGCGATATCCGTCACCATGGCGCCTCTGGCGCGCATGGTCGTAAATGCCTCGTGGCCCGGGGTATCCAGGAAAGTGACGGGGCTTCCGTTGACCATGACGCGATAGGCGCCGATGTGCTGCGTAATGCCGCCGGCCTCTCCGGCAACCACGTTGGCGCTGCGGATACGGTCGAGAAGGGAGGTTTTGCCGTGGTCCACATGTCCCATGACGACCACGACCGGAGCGCGGGGGACCAGCTCGTCGGCCGTATCCTCCCGATCGTCGATCAGGCGGTCTTCGACTGTGACGATCACCTCATGCTCGACCTTGCATCCGAGCTCCATAGCCACCAGTGCGGCGGTGTCATAGTCTATGACATCCGATACGGAGGCCATGACGCCGAGCTTGATCAGCTGCTTGATGACCTCAACGGCCGTTTTCTTCATACGCGAGGCAAGCTCGCCGACGTTGATCTCATCGGGAATGGAGACCTTGACAGGCTGTTTTTTGGCTATCTCGAACTGAAGGCGCTGCATTTTTTCGCGCTCTTCCTGACGGCGCTTGGCGCCGCTCGCGGGCTGCTGGCGCTGCCTGTTCTTGTTCTTGCTCTGGATCTTTTCCTTGCCCTGGCGCTGCATGTTCTGCGCGTGGTCGCCCGCCATGTTGTCGAAGCGCTCATCATATTTGGAGAGATTGGTCCCGGTGGAACCGCGGGTGTCCACTACGCGCTTTTCGGCGACCTGCTTGGGCTGAGAAGGCTTTTTTTCCTTCGGCTTCGCCGGCGCGGGAGCAGCGCTCTGCGTCGGCGCGGGCGCCTTCCCGGCACCGGGCGCGGGAGTTTCCGCTTTCTTCTCGTTCACGGGTTCCTGCGCAGGGGCCTCGGGCTTGGGAGCCTCGGCTTTAACGGGCTCGGGAGCGAAGATCTCCGCAATGCTGCCCACCTGGTTGTTCTGAGTCAGATACTCGAAAATGATGTCCAGCTCTCTGTCTTCCAGAACCTGCATGTGGTTTTTTGGCGAGGCAAAGTAATCGGTCAGGATCTGACCGATCATTTTGCTGGTCATGCCGAAATCCTTGGCGACCTCATGGATCCTGTATTTGAAATCAATTGCCATATGCAACCTCCTGTAATCAGTGTTTGCGGGGCGCGGCTTTGCGCCGTACCGCCTTAGCTTCGCGTTGGGAAAGAAGCTCCGCTGTATCCGACCAGTCCCCGAGGAGCTCGCTCATGGAGGAAGCAAACCTCGAAGCCAGGGGAAGATCTGTGAAGCACATCATGCCGCAGGAGTTCTTTCCGAGCAGCTCGGAGAGCTCTGCTCTGCTCCATGGAAGCGTCCGCAGAGGGGCGCGGCGGCCGTAAAGCATTTTTTCGGCCCGCTTTCGTGTTGATTCGGAGGCGTCCGAAGCCAACAGAAGCAGTCTGGCTTTTCCGGAAGCGAACGCGGCGCCGCAGCCGGTTTCCCCAACGGCAAGTCGTCCCGCTTTTCGGGCCAGGGTCATGTATCGCAGCGCCTTATCCATCACCGGCCTCCATTTCCGCCAGAAGCCGGCTGATGACATCCTCCGGTATGGGGACCGAAAGAGAGCGCTCGAGCGATCGTGTTTTTACGGCTTTTCTGAGACAGGCTGCGTCGCGGCACAGATAAGCGCCGCGGCCGGGAGCCTTGCCGCGGAAGTCCAGAGAAACCGATCCCTCCGGTGAACGTACCACGCGGATCAGTTCCTTTTTCGGCTTTTGCGTCCGGCAGCCAATACACTGACGGATCGGTACGGTTTTCGGCAAAGCGAAACCTCCTCTGAGGAACAGATAAAGCGAAGGGTATCAGAGCGCGTCTTTTTCGGCTTTGATATCGATCTTATAGCCGGTAAGCCTGGCGGCCAGACGGGCGTTCTGACCTTCCTTGCCGATGGCAAGGGAGAGCTGGCTGTCGGGAACGATCACGCGGCAGCTGCGGCCCTCTTCGAGTATTTCAACGGACAAAACCTCGGCGGGGGAAAGGGCGGAGGCAATGTACTGCTCCGGATCCTCGCTGAAATGAATGATATCGATTTTTTCTCCGTGCAGCTCTTCGACGATGGCGGCGACCCTGCCTCCGCGGGGGCCGACGCACGCGCCGATGGGATCGACCTCGGGGTCGGCGGACCAGACAGCCATTTTTGTCCGGCTGCCGGCTTCACGGGCAATGGAACGGATCTCCACGGTCCCGTCAAAGATCTCGGGTACTTCGAGCTCAAAAAGGCGCTTGACAAGGCCGGGATGAGTACGGGAGATGAGCACCTGAGGTCCGCGTGTGAGCTTTCTGACCTCGACCACATAAACTTTGATGCGGTCGCCCTCGGTGAGCTTCTCATCCTTAATGGCCTCTCCGGCGGGGAGCATCGCTTCCGTAAACTCGGAGTTGGAGTTGATGCGTATCGAGACATTGCCCGTGCGGCTGTCCACGCGGGTAACGACACCCGTGAGGATCTCGTGCTCCTTCGAGGTGAATTCGTCGAAGATAATGCCGCGTTCCGCTTCGCGGATACCCTGGATAATGACCTGCTTAGCGGCCTGAGCTGCTATGCGGCCGAACTTTTTGGTCTCCACGGGGATGCTGACGATGTCGCCGATCTGCGCTTTTTTATTGTAGATATGAGCCTCGTCCGGGGTCATCTGAACGCGCGGATCTTCGATGTCCTCTTCCGCGGTGACCGTTTTACGGACGTACATGGCGATGGTTTTCTTATCCTTGTCTATTTCGACGACGACGCTGTCTTCGCCGTTTTCAAGCTGGCCGGTCGTATCCCCGTCGGGATTGTCGCGCTTGAAGGCTGTGAGAAGCGCCGTACGGATCCTCTCAAGCATATAGTCCTGGGGGATGCCTTTCTCCTTCTCGATCAGTTCGATGGCTTCGAAAAACTCGGCGTTCATTCCACTCATGGTTTCGCTGACTCCTTTGTTATACGATGCGCAGGCGGACTTTCGCCACCCGGCCTTTTTCAAATGTGCGCTGCGTTCCGGCGGTGTCCACGGTGACAGCGCCGTCGGAATATCCCGCAAGCTTGCCCACGACGGTCTTGGCGCCGTCCTCGGCGCGGTATAAGCGGACCTCCACGTCTGAGCCCATAAACCGCTCAAAATCCCGGGGCCGCTTCAGCTCACGCTCGGCTCCCGCCGAACTGACTTCGAAGACGTAGCTGTCCGGGATGGGATCGGCTTCGTCCAGCAGCGGGTCGAGCAGCTTGGAAAGGGCTTCGCAGTCGGCGATGCCCACGCCCCCGTCTTTGTCCACATAGACACGAAGGACCCACTGACCGGCTTCTCTGACATATTCCACATCCCAAAGCTCAAGCCCGAGCTCTGAGGCCGGCGCTTCGGCCAGCTTTGTTACGATATCCGTGATTCTGCTCATGACACCTCAAATTACCAGTTTCTGACAGTTTCTATTTCTCCAACAAAAAGAGTGGGTACCGGCCCACTCTTTTTGCTTACCTTACTTACACAGGGAGTATATCACGTCGGCGTGCGGATTGCAAGCGATATCAGCCAATATTTATATAATAAAAAGGGTCATCCGTTCATCTGAGCGAGCACGTCGCCGTAATTGGGTACATAGTTGGACCCGGCATATTCGCCGCGCAGGATGGACATGGTCCGTTCCCAGGCGGCGCCGCCCCGGGTATACGGCGTGGGCCGGTAGTCGTTAAGACTGTTTGCCGAAAGGGAGGCGCTGTCCGGCGAGACAGAGGAGGAGATGGAGCAGGGGATGATCCGAACTCCGTCAAGACGGACCTCGCTGCCCTTTCTGCAGACAGTTACCTGCGCGATGACGGTGTCGTAGGCGGCGGGATCGGTCCCGTATCCGGGATTGTTGTTCCCTCCGAAGATCCAGTTCCCCAGTCCGTAGAAGATCATGCCGCCGCCGTATTCCTCGGCGGGCTGCAGCCGATGACTGTGCGAACAGTATACGAGATCGAAGCCCGAATCAATGGAGGAACGGCAGATATTCACCTGAATATCCGAGGTCTCATAAGAACCCTCCTGACCCATGTGAAGGCAGGCGATCAGGTACTCCGCCCCTTCGGCGCGCAGGGATTCGGCGGCGGCGCGGATCATATCTCTGCTTTCCGAAACAAGCTGTGTTCTCGCCGCCTCCGACTGGATGCTCAAAGCGTTCCCGGTCAGACGATTGTAAAGACAGTAAATACCGATCTTCAGACCGTCGTCAGTCCGGTAGAGGTAGGTCTCGTTTTCTCCCGCACAGGCGATGCCTTCCGCGCCCAAAGCGGCTACCGTATCGTTATAGGCGTTTTGCCCGAAGTCCATGGTATGGTTGTTGGCGAGCGTTGCGAATTCGACGCTGCCCTCGGAAAGGATCTTCGCGTAAGCCGCCGGAGCCAGGAAAACGAACTGCTCGATGGAATCGTAGGGCGCGTACGAGGGATAACCGGCGTACTTTTCACTCAGAACGCATTCGAGGTTCGCAATGGTGAGATAGTCGTCTTCAAAATAGCTTTTCGTGTTTTCAAAGGGATAGGCATAATTGGTTTTCACCACATCCTGAAAATAGCTCGTCCAGCCCCGTCGGGTCTTGGCTTCCGCCAAAGTGCAGTCTCCGACCATGGATATGGTAAAGTATTCCGGCTCGGGTTCGGGGCTGGGAGTGGGGGCCGGGGTCGGAGAGCCCTCGCTTTCCTGTTCGGGCGTTCCGGCCGGAGCGGTCGTGAAAGCGGGAGAAGACGGGGCGGAAGCGGTTTCCGGGGGCCGGGGGGATTCGGGTACAGCCGGCGCGGATACGGCTCCGGACTGAGAGGAGCGCGCGAAGACCACCGCGGTGAGGGCGGCGCAGAGAATGAGCAGCGAAGCCGTCTTCAGCACCGGAAACGCTCTCCCGTGTTTTTTCTGCATGGTTCAGGACCTCCGGGATCACTCCGTGAAATGAATATGATTGTTGATATGCTCCTGACAGAAGCAATGATAGCCGGCGCAGCGGGAACAGTAGCGGAACTCCAGTTCCGGATGATCCGTATCCGTCCGGCCGCAGACGGCGCATTTGAAGCGATAGGGCTTTTCGGCCTGTTCGCGGCGTATGCGCGCGGCCTCGTTTCTGAAACGGATGGTTTTGCGCTGCTGACGGATGCGGGGAAGGGCAAACGACGAAAACAGAATGTCGCCGCAGAACAGAAGGTAGTTGAGTATGGCAACCACGGGCAGAAGAGAGTTCGGGAAGGGGAGCGTGAATACGCTGTAGGCGAAAAACGCGGCGTCGACCCACGCGAGCCATTTGATTTTGATCGGGAGTATAAAGAAAAGCAGGACCTGTACATCGGGATAATAGGTGGCGAAGGTGAAAAACATGGACAAATAGATATATTCCGCCACACTGTACGGATCCGGGCTTTTGCCCGTAAGGAAATACACGGCAAAGGAATACACGACCGTGAAGAGCATCCCCGTAAAGAAGTAAAGGCTGAATTTCGCCCTGCCCCATTCCCGTTCCATGACGGATCCGATGAAATAATAAAAATACAGGAACAGCAGCGTCAGCACACCGCTTGAGGCGGGAATGAATACGAACGTGACCAGACGCCACAGCTGCCCCTGAAGCACTGCTTTCGGGTAGAGAGCGAGATAATAGATCACCGTACCGGTCCGGTCCATCATCGACAGCAGCCAGACGGCCGCATTGCCGATGACAAGGCAGCGCATAAGTCCCGAGATCCCGAAACCGGGATGACGGGCACAGAATCTGTCCGCCCAGCGGATGAAAAAATTCATTTTCGGTCTCCTTTCCGGAAAAACAAATCTAAGGGCAGGGTGTGGGATCGCGGTTCAGTCCTGCGGAAGCTCCGGGGTGCGGGAGAGCAGCAGCCTTCCATAGCAAACGGGCAGCTCCGACCCGGGGGGAAACTCAAGATCCTCGTTTTTGCGTGAGCGGTCGATGCTGAAGAGAAAGACGGTTCCCCGGCTGTCCGAACAGTACTGACGAAAGACCATTCCCTCCCGTGAGTAAAACAGCCCGATATCTCCGTCGCCGAGCTCCGCGGTTCGCCGCAGAAGCGCCCTGCCGCCGGCGCGAATGAAAGGGACCAGAGAATCGTCTTCCGTAACGACGGCAAAATCGGCGTTCTCTTTGCCTCGCCCGGAGATCGTACGGTAATAGATCATAGGAAACTCCTTTCCCGTAACAGAATACTCATTTTCCCCTGAAAGGTCAAGTCTGGGGGATGCAGGGAGCGGGACGATAAAAATACAAAAGGCTCTTTTATCCGATAAAAGAGTGTGATACAATATTCAAAAGTATGTTTGTGAGGCTTGCTCTATGGATGAGAAGGAAAACACGGTCCGTGAAGACCTCATAGAGGGAAGAAACGCCGTTGCGGAGGCACTTCGTGCGGGACGTACCATCGATAAGCTGTTTGTGGCGCGGGGGGAAACAGACCGCACTCTGGGCCGTATTATTGCACGCGCGCGCGACAAGGGTATTCCCGTAACGGAATGTGACCGGAGAAAGCTCGACTCCATGAGTGTGACGCACGCCCATCAGGGCGTGATCGCGCAGGCAGCCATGCGTGAATACTCTACGATCGATGAGATCCTTCTTTACGCCGAAGAGCGGGGAGAGGATCCCTTTGTGGTGGTCTGCGACGAGATAGCGGACCCGCACAACCTCGGAGCGATCCTCCGCACGGCCGAATGCGCCGGGGTCCACGGAGTCATCATACCGAAGCGGCGCAGCGCCGGTATCACGGCCGTTGTGGATAAAGCGAGCGCGGGAGCGGCCGAGCACATTCGCGTTGCCAGAGTGCCGAATATATCCGCGGCGATCCGCGAACTGAAGGATCGCGGCCTGTGGGTATACGGAGCCGAAGCCGACGCCCCTGCCGAGCTTTGGGACACCTCCATGACCGGCAGCATCTGCCTGGTCATAGGGTCTGAGGGATTTGGACTTAGCCGGCTCGTCCGGGAGAACTGTGACGTTATGGTCCGCATACCGCTTCGCGGCAAGGTCACGTCATTGAACGCTTCCGCCTCGGCGGCGGTAATGATCTATGAAGTGGTGCGTCAGCGCCTTGCGGCAGAAAAGCGAGAGGGATAACTATGGCCAAGAAAAAACCGCGTGCCCGCCGCTCCCGCCGCAGACCGGAGGTAAGCGTCGAGACCGCGGAACTCTCACTCGAAGAGATCCTCGAGGAATACCGCTCCCGCGGAAAAGAGGCCTCCGGGGAAATGCCCGAATATACGGCGGACACGGCCGCGGAGGACGCGCCCGGAGACGAGGTCACTCTCCCGGAGACTGAGAATACGGAGAATACAGTCCCGGAGCGCACGGCGGAAGAAGCACCGCCGGCTCCTGAAAGAGAGCCGGACGATACTCCCGCTCCGGATGAGGAAGCAGCACTCGAGGCGCCCGCGGCGCTTCCGGAGGCTCCCGTCCGTTTCACCCAGATGCGGGAGCAGGCTATCCGTGTGACCCAGGAACGCCGTTATCCGGCAGTGGACACCGAACACAGGTCATCCGTTCCTCTTTCAGACATCGAGAAGGAAGACGACGATGATTTTTATACCGGCATCGCCCCGGAGCCGGAGGCGCCGCAGCCGCAGGATGATGAGAGCAAAGCCGCCGGCGCGGAAGACGCCGATGAAAACCCTTCGGAAGAAGAGGAAGAACCGGCCGCTTCCGGGAAATCTCTTTTTGCCCGCAGAGCGGCATCAAGGCGTCCTCGGAGGACGGACGGGGGACCGATAGGCAAAATAGCGGGCAGGCTGGCCGCCGCTTCTCTCCGCTCCGAACAGTTCAGAAATCAGCCGCCTCCCGATCCCGAGGATCCCGAGACAGAGATGGAACCGAGGAAAGCGGCTCGCCATTACGCCGGACAGATGCCTTCGATCCGGCTGAGGGCGATCATCGCGGGCGCCGTCTGTCTGCTTCTCGTGTGGATCACACTGTCCTGCGGTTTTGACTGGCCGCTGCCCGGAGGGCTGGAGCATAAAGACCGAGCCGCCGCTCTCGTGTGTCTGGCCGGTCAGATCACGATCATGCTCCTGAGCCTTGATGTTTTTACCTCGGGCGTCATGTCCGTGCTGCGCGTCAGACCCGGAGCCGAGTCGCTCATCGTACTCGCCGGGCTCGCCGCTCTGGCGGATACGGCGGCCGTAGCGATCACCGACAATATGGCGCGTGGGCTTCCGTACACGGTCCTGTCTTCCGCAGCCGCCGTTTTCGCTCTTTGGGGCGCCTGGCTGAACGGACGCGGATTTTACGACAGCTTTATGACCTGCTTCCGTATCAAGGACCCGATCGTCGTGACCCGCCGTACGTTTACCGGCCTGGATGAACCCGGCGTCCTGAGCGCACACGGATCCTCTGCCGGCTTTATCCGCAGAAGCGAGGAGCCCGGACCGGCGGAAAGCCTGGCCGGAAAAGCTTTCTTACCCGTCGCGGGAGCCTCGCTGCTCCTCTCGCTGCTCCTCTCCGCCGGTTCCGGTGACGCCGGTGCTTTCTTCCATATTTTTTCACTTCTCACCGGTTTGGGAGCGTCCTTCGGGTGGCTGCTGTTCTGTCCGCTTCTGTTTTCCCGCGCTGCGAGGCATCTTATGTACAACGGCGCTGCCGTGGCCGGATGGTTCGGCGCCGGGCAGATGGGGGAGAGCGGCTGCCTTGTTCTGACAGATAAGGACATTTTCCCCGTCGATACGGTGGAGATAACGGGTATACGCGTTCTCAACAAGGCCGATGTCCGGCGTGTGATCTCAGCTACGGGCAGCATGCTCTCCGCCGCCGGAACGGGGACGGCGCCCGTGTTTTCCGAACTCATGCGTCAGCATGAGGCCCAAGCCGCCGAGGTGGAGGATTTCGCTGTCGGAGAGGGAGGAGCCAGGGGGACCGTTGACGGGGCGGAGGTTCGCGTCGGAACGGCGGGATTCATGCATCTGAGCGGCGTGAAGATCCCCGACAGGCTTCGCGAGAACAATGCCCTGTTTACTGCGCTCAACGGTGAACTGGCGGGTGTTTTTCTGCTGAATTACCGGCCTACGGCAGGGGTCCAGCGCGCTCTCTATGTCCTGAGAAAGGGACACCGCAGACCGGTTTTCGCCGTTCGGGATTTCAATATCGATCCGATGCTCGTGCAGAGAGAGTTCGACGTCTCCACCGAGGGATTCCGCTTCCCCACCTTCCCCGAGAGATACGCCATCGACACGGCTGCCGATGAAAGTGTTCCTCCCGCAGGGCTGTTGGGGCAGGAGGGACTGGAGGCAATGGTGGAACTGTATGAAACCGGAAGAACGATGCACCGATGCGGCAGACTGTCAGCGGCCTCCTGTCTGGCAGGAGCGGTTATCGGCGCGGCGCTGGCTGTCGCGCCGTGCTGGAGCGGAAACTGGGCCGCGGTCAGCGCCGCGAGAGTGCTTTTGTACATGCTCGCGTGGCTGATTCCGGGATTCGCCTGCCGGGCTCTGCTGAAAAAATAGCCGCGGACGATTCTCGAAAAATGTTGCCAAAGAATGCCGAATCGTGTATAATAGCGAATCGTTATGGAATAAAAAAACGGAATATATAAGGAGTGTACAGAATTCATGAGCTACACAACCAAGGACATCCGGAACGTGGCCCTTCTGGGTCACGGAAACAGCGGCAAGACCAGTCTCGCCGAGAGCATGCTCTATATGACCGGCGCTGTCGACCGGCTCGGAAAGGTCAGCGACGGCAATACCGTCTGCGATTACGACGCGGAGGAGATCTCCCGTCAGATCACCATCTCCATGTCTGTCGCCCCCGTCACTCTCGGAAGCACGAAGATCAATGTGATCGACTGCCCGGGCTTCTTCGACTTTGTGGGCGAGGCCCTGTGCGCTCTGCGTGCCGTGGAGACCGGCGTGATCGTGGTATCTGCCAAAGATACCGCCGATACCGTTGCTGTCGGCGCCCAGCGCTCCTGGAAGTACATCCGCGGCGCCAATCTCCCCGCGATGTTCGTTGTCTCCAAGTGCAATGAGGAGCACGGCGATTTCTTCAAGGCTCTGGCCACACTGCGCGGCAAATACGGCCCCTCCGTCTGCCCCGTGACCATTCCCACCTCCGACGGTACCGGTGTGATCGATCTGGTCCACAATGTGGCCTATATCACGAAGGGCGCCAAAACCGAGAAAACCTCCGTTCCCGCCGCCGACGCCGACCGCGTCGAGGAGCTGCGCGCCGAGCTCATGGAGTCCGCCGCGGTCACCGAGGAGCTGATGGAGAAGTTCCTTGACACTTTGGAACTGGAAGAGAGCGAGATCGTGGAAGGCCTCAGGGAAGGCATGAAGAGCCGCGAAGTCGTTCCGGTATTCGCCAGCGACGCCATGACCAATGTGGGAACCGCCGCCATCCTTCAGGGCATTGCGGACTACTGCCCGGCTCCCGAGGAAAAGACCGGCGCGACCACCGGTTTCGTATTCAAGACCATTTCGGACAAATTCGGCAAGTACAGCCTCGTAAAGGTCATCTCCGGCACGATCACCGCCGCCATGACCCTGCGCAATCTGCGCGCCTCCTCCAACGATAAGCTCGGCCGGCTGTACACCATGTGCGGGAAGAAAAATACCGAGGTACAGGAAGCCTGCTGCGGCGATATCGTAGCCGTGGGCAAAATGGACTGGAAGACCGGCGATACCGTGACCGATGCCAAGGACGGCGAAGAGCTGCCCGCCATCGCGATCCCCGAGCCCTTCTATTCCGTCGCCATCGCGCCCAAGACCAAGGGCCAGGACGACAAAGTCGCCGGCGGCCTCGCCAAGCTGAACGAGGAAGATATCTCCTTCACCCTTGTCAACAACCCCGAGACCCGGCAGATGGTCCTCACAGCCGCCGGAGATATCCAGGTCAGCGTGCTCTGCTCCAAGCTGAAGAATCTCTACAATGTGGAAACCGAGCAGTTCCCCGCCCGGGTTGCCTACCGTGAGAAGATCAAAGGCAAGGTCGAGGCTCACGGCCGTCACAAAAAGCAGTCCGGCGGAAGCGGCCAGTTCGGCGACGTGTGGATCCGCTTCGAGCCTCAGGAGGAATCCGACGATATGGTTTTTGCCGAGGAAGTGTTCGGCGGCAGCGTGCCCAAGAACTTCTTCCCCAGCGTGGAAAAGGGCCTGCGCAACGCAGTGCAGAAGGGCGTGCTGGCCGGTTATCCGCTGGTGGGCCTGAAAGCCACTCTTTATGACGGATCCTATCACCCCGTCGACTCCAACGATATGGCCTTCCAGACCGCTGCCCGCCTTGCTTATCAGGACGGCATCCCCAAGGCCAGGCCTACCATCCTGGAGCCCATCGGCCAGCTGTTTGTTACGATCCCCGACGAGTATCAGGGCGCCATCATCGGCGACATCAACTCCAAGCGCCGCGGCACCATGATGGGCTCCATGCCTGCCGAAGAGGGCATGACCACGATCGAGGCTGAGGTCCCCATGGCCGAGATGTCCACCTACACCATCGATCTGCGCTCGATGACTCAGGGCGCCGGCTCCTTTACCTGCAAGTTCGTGCGGTATGAGGAAGCTCCCGGCAACGTCCAGCAGAAGGTCATTGAAGAGGCCAAGGCCCTCGCCGAGGCGGAATAAACCTCATACAAGATATGATAAAAAGCTCCCGGCCTTCGAAAGGCCGGGAGCTTTTTCCTTGCTGCTGCGGTATTTACTCGGGAAGCCTGCACACATCCACCCATCCGGACGCTTCGGAAAACGCGTACAGCTCATCGAGAGAGAGCTCGATGGCGCTGCTGGAGCTCCCCGCCGCGGGATAGACCTTGTCAAACCGGCGCAGCGAAGCGTCGAGCCAGACGGGAACGCCCTCGTTTCGGCCGAAAGGGCAGACCCCGCCCACGGAGTGACCGATCATGGACTCGGCCTCCTCGGGCGTGAGCATTTTCGCCTTGCAGGAAAACGTATCCTTGAATTTGCGGTTGTCGATGCGCGCGTCACCGGCGGCGACCACCAGAAAGCATCCGTCGTCCTTTTTAAAAGACAGAGTCTTGGCGATGCGCGCGCCGTCCACTCCCAAAGCCGCTGCCGCCAGGTCCACGGTGGCGCTGGACACATCAAACTCGAGGATGCGCTCCTCGGCGCCGAAGCGGCGAAGACACTCTCTCGCTTTCTCTATGGACATATCAATCTCCTCCGATAAAGGTTAAGGCGGTCCGCGAACGGGGCAGACCGCCTGTGAGTTAAAAAGCGGGGATCATCTGTGGCCGAACCCGCCGCTGCCGGAACGGCCTCCGCCGCCCGGACGGCCGCTGAAGCCGCCGGAAGAGCGACCTCCGCCGAAGCCGCCTCCGCTCGAGCGTCCTCCGCCGAAACCGCTGCCGGAGGAGCGTCCCGAAGGACTGGAATAGGAAGACGGACGGGACGGCGCGGAGCGATAGGCAGTACGGCGCACGACGCGTCTGCGCGTCGGCCACCAGGGGGAGAAATAGAAAAAGGGCCAGATGCCGAAGCGGCCGTAGCGCCTGTAGCAGCGGATGGGAGAAGTGATGACGTAGAAGAGCAGGATAAGAAACAGGAGCATCATGATCGCTCCGAGGTCGCTGATCTCGTCGCTTCCGTTGGAAATGGGCGTTACGGAGCCGGAGGACTGCACGGGGGAAGAGTTGCGGTAATGCTGCCGGTACCATTTCGTTACGCCGTCGAGCAGCAGGAGAACAGCCTCCTCGTCCTTGTCCTTCAGGACAGCCGTGTAAAACGCGCTGTCGTCCGAGACCAGATCGGCGATCTCGTCCACATAGGGAGAGGAGAAAACGCCGTCGCCCGGCTGGAGCCAGAAATCATCTTCCTCGGTGTAAAGCACCAGCAACAGGCCGTTGTCTTCCGCGGCGCTGCCGATGTGCCAGGTGTTGAAGATCTTCAGGGCATATTCTTCATTGTCCAGTCCGGAGGGAGGATAATTCACCGTGACGATCACGAACTCGGCGCCGGAGCACTCGTCCCACAGCATCCTGTTGGTGTCGAGGATCTTCTGCTCCGTCTCCGCGGAGAGAACGTTCGCGTCGTCGACCACATACTGCGGATCGCTCAGGTCCACCGAAGCGAAGGCGGGAACAGCCAGAGTGAACGTCAGAAGAAGGATCAGCGCGAGAGACAGTACTTTGCGCACGTTCATACCGTACCTCCTTTACGCGAACAGCTCCGGCGCGTCGACCATAAACAGCCGCGCGAACACGGAAGAGGGGAAGGAATAATAGGTGTTGATGAGAAAATCGTTGACTCTCTCGTTGTAATCCGATTTTTCCAGCTCGCGGGAGGCGCCTGAGATCACGGACTTGAAGTCCTCATACAGAGACCGGTCTGTCGGGTCGTCAAACGACAGCTCAACGGAATCCACGGCGCCGAGAAGAGCGCGGTACGCGGTGTACATATCGGAGAGATCCTTTTTCTCCTCGGCTTCGACAAGAGCGCGTCTGGCCGAGCGGAGCTCCGAGGCGGCGTCGGCGGCGCCAGCCTTCTCTGCCAGGTCCGCCAGGGACGCGGAGGCGCTGATGATCTGATCCACATAGTAGACCGGGGCCTTACCCTCGGTCACGGTAAAGAACGCCTCCTCCTGCTCTGCGCAGGCACGTGACAGATTCGCCCTTCCGGCAAAAACGGTGGAGAGCACGATCACAGCGGCGGCGATGAGTACGGCAACAAAACGGTTCTGAAAGAGTTTCAGGGAAAACGCCTCCTCTTACAGTATTTCCGGGGTCCGGACACGAAAAAGATCCCGTATCTGTCATGACCGCGGCAGAGCCGCGGTCATGGTGGTTCATTGTCGGAAATGGGTACGCAGAGCGTAAAAAGGGTTTATCCTTTCATCTCCAGGAGCTTGCGCTTGAGTTCTCCCTCAATGCGGCCGAGCTCGGCTTCTGCCTCTGCGCGGCGGGCGCGCCCGTCATCCTGGATCTTGCGCACTTCTTCCAATGTGTCTATCAGATGCTGGTTGGTCTTCTTGAGCGTCTCAAGATCGACGATGCCCCGCTCGGATTCCTTGGCGACCTCTACGCTGCCGGTGTGAAGGGCTTCTGCGTTGTGCTGAAGAAGATCGTTTGTGACCTCGGAGACGGCGTGAGAGGCCTCCATCGCCTGCTGGGAATGATACATGCTCAGCGCCAGGACCATCTGCTGTTTCCAGAGAGGGATCGTGTTGACAATGGCGGTCTGGATCTTTTCGGTCATGAGCAGATCGTTGTTCTGGATCATGCGGATCTGAGGCCCCATCTGGAGCGAGATCATCCGGGTCAGCTCCAGGTCGTGCAGCTTCTTCTCGAAGCGGCCGATAAGATTGGCAAAATCATTCGCGGCCTGGGCGTCTTCGGGGAGACCGGATTTTTCGGCTTTCTTCTGAAGCTCCACCAGTTCGTTTTCACGAAGCTGCTGGGCGCGCAGCTTTCCGGCAATGATGTACATGGTGAGTTCTTTGAAATAGGCCTGATTGAGCTCGAACATCTTGTCCATGGCCGTGATGTCCTGGGAAAGAACCACCTGATGCTGCTGGAGCTGCTGGGTGATCTTGTCCACATTCACTTCAGCCTTATCAAATTTTGCTTTGGTGGCGGCGATATTTTTCTCGGCCTTTTTGAACAGACCCATGATACCCTTGGGCTTTTCGTCTTCATTGAGACCTTTCAGCTCTACAACCAGACTGGAGAGCATGTTGCCGACCTCACCCATATCCTTGGTACGCACTTTTCCCAGCGCCTGTCCGGAAAAATCGGAAATATTCTTCTGGGCCGCGGAGCCATAGGACAGAACAAGGTTGGTGTCAGTCACGTCGATCTGTTTGGCAAACTCGCGAACGGCCGCCTGCTCATTGGGAGAAAGACGTTCGATGTCCAGCTTCTCGGGCTCGACTTCGGGCTTTTTTTCCTCGACCTGGAGGGTGACCTGGGGCGCGGCGGGGGCCTCCTGTACGGCGGCTTCTGTGGGATTGAGAGTCAGCGTGGGGGTGTATTCGCTTTCAGCCATTGGAGGTACTTCCTTTCTGTATGTCATTTTCCTGGGCGTATTTCTGCTGCTGTTCGTATTTTTTCATGAATTCGTTGATATCCAGATAGCTCTTTCCGCCAAGGCCTTCGCGCGCGAGCATGCCGTTCATGACCTCGATGTCCATCTGGATGTCGGCGGCCTGGTTGGCAAAGAGCGCGTCAAGCTGGCGTTTATAAGCGTCGATCGCCGTATCAAGCATATCCTCGATGCGCTGCATGGAACCGGTAATGTTGCTGCCGGATATCTCCTGAGAATTCATACGATCATAGGCGTTGAGCAGTTTTATGGTGGTAGGGAGATAATAGTCGAGAAATTTGCGGATCTGCGGCACGTCGGAGGGATCGTCTATGGCGTCCCGTACGATCTTGTCGGAAACGCTCATCAGCTCGTTGATTTTGGAACGGATGTTCGGATCGGGTATGGAACTGTACAGTCTTCCCATCTCCTTGAGCGCGACCCGCCCCTCGCGGATGATGGCCTGTACCTCGGGGCTGTAGGGACTGCTTTCTTCCTTTGCCTTTTCCGCGGCGCGGCGCTCTTCCTCGGCGGCAGCCGCAGCGGCTTCTTCCGCCTCCTTCTCATCCTGCTTCTTACGCTTTCTGTCAAAGAGATAGCCGACTCCGACCGCGGCGAGCAGCGAGATGCCCGCGGAAATGAGCAGACTCCCGAGTCCGGTGCTGCTGCTCGCGATCTGACTGAGAAGCCATACACCGGCAAATACATAGATCGGACCTGCGCTGCGGCGTTTTTTTCGCATTCCGGGTCCCTCCTTGTCATGAATCATGAAACGGATGATCTCCGTTATTTATCCGATATATTTTATCGCCAATACGGCGGCGCGTCAAGATTGAAGATAGAGGGGTCAAAACAGTTTTTATGCTTGGTTGATTTGTTCCGGACCGGGATGTATAATACCCAGGAGATTCTGTACATAACCGTGATCTGCGCCTGATCCCGTTCTTGCGAAGAAGGAAACGGTACGGAAGCGGACATATATGGAGAGGACAGCGAACCATGCTCAGAATTGCACCGTCTATCCTGGCGGCGGATTTCGCCGATCTGGGAAAGGAAATAGCTGATGTGAAACGCGCCGGAGCGGACTGGCTGCATTTCGACGTGATGGACGGGAGGTTCGTACCGAACATATCCGTCGGCCTGCCCGTCGCAGCCTCGGTGAGAAAAGCGACGGACATGTTTATGGACGTCCACCTGATGATCCTTGAACCGGTTCTTTACGCGGGACGATTCTGCGACGCGGGCGCGGATATGGTTTCGTTCCATGTGGAGGCCGATACCCCGGAGGGGATCGGCCGCGCCGTGAGGGAAGTCCGGGACAGAGGCAAAATGGTCGGCCTTGCGCTCAAACCGGGCACCGGCGCGGAAGCGGTCCTTCCCTGGCTGCCCGAGCTGGACATGGTGCTGGTCATGACGGTGGAACCCGGGTTCGGAGGGCAGAGGTTTATGGAGGATATGCTGCCGAAGATCCGCAAGGTGCGTTCTCTGATCGACAAAATGCGCCCCAAATGCGTGCTTGAGACGGACGGCGGGATCGACGAACGCACGGCCCGCCTGGTCGCCGACGCGGGCTGCACAGTGGCGGTGGCGGGAAGCTCGGTGTTCCGCGCCTCCGACAGGACTGCGGCGATCCGCGCTCTGCGCGCGGATGATGTCAACAGGGAGGTATGAGCCGTGGCGTCTTTTTTTCCCGCATCTTTTGAAGAGCTGATCGACAGCTTTGCCTCTCTCCCGGGCATAGGGCGAAAAAGCGCGCAGCGTCTCGCGTTCCATATCCTGTCCCTGCCGTTGGAGGACGCGGAGAAATTTGCGCAATCCGTGCTGAAGGCCCGCAGAAACGTTCATACATGCCCTGTCTGCCAGAATCTGACCGACCGGGAGCTTTGCCCGGTATGTTCTTCCGCGGGCAGGGACAAAACGGTGATCTGTGTGGTTTCCGAGCCCAGAGACGTGGTAAGCATCGAACGGAGCCGGGAGTACCGCGGTCTGTATCACGTCCTTCACGGGGCGCTCTCTCCGATGAACCATATAGGTCCGGATGACCTGAGGATCCGCGAGCTGCTGCAGCGTGTGGCCGACGGAGGCGTGGAGGAGGTCATCATGGCCACAAATCCGGATACGGAAGGGGACGCGACAGCCATGTACATTTCCCGTCTTCTTCAGCCCTTCGGCGTAAAGGTCACGCGCCTGGGCTTCGGCGTGCCGGTGGGGTCGAATCTGGAATACGCCGACGACGCCACGATGCTCAAGGCTCTTGAGGGACGCCGCGAGATGTAGGTCTTCGCACGATCAGATACGAAACTCACTATCTATACATATTTTATTATTACTATTGTCAGGAGAAACCGATCGCAAATTATGACGAAAAAACTGAAAATTATTCCCCTGGGCGGTCTCAACGAGATCGGCCGGAACATGACGGTCTACGAGTATGGGAAGGACATGATCCTGGTCGACTGCGGGATGGGATTTCCCGATGACAGCATGTACGGCGTGGATATGGTTATGCCCGATGTGAGCTGGCTGGTGAAAAACCGCGGCAGGCTGCGCGGCATTTTTCTAACGCACGGACACGAGGATCACATCGGAGCGCTTCCCTATGTGCTTGAGAAGATCAGCGCGCCGATCTATGCCCGCCGCCTTACCGCCGGACTGGCGGAACTGAAGCTTTCTGAGCACGGCCTGCTGGAAAAGACCCAAATCATCACAGCCGAGCCCGGAGAGACGATCGAAGCAGGCTGCTTTTCCGTGGAATTCATCCATGTCAATCATTCCATCGCAGACTCTGCCGCCTTTGCCGTGCACACACCCGTCGGAACCGTGATCCATACCGGCGATTTCAAGATCGACGTCACCCCCTCACGGGGGGAAATGACCGATCTGACCCGCTTCGGAGAACTGGGCCGAGCGGGCGTCCTGGCCCTTCTGATGGACTCCACCAATGTTGCTCACCACATTTGCCTCTAATGTGGACCGCATCCGTCAGGTGATCGCACTGGCGGAAAAATACGGCCGGAAGGTCGCCATCAGCGGACGAAGCATGGAAAACGCGGTGCGCCTGAGCATAGGCCTGGGCTATATGAAGGTCCCCGAAGGGATCCTGATCGATATGAAGAAGATCCGCTCCGTTCCGGACGACAGACTGGTGATCATCTCGACCGGCAGCCAGGGAGAGAGCATGTCCGCACTCTATCGTATGGCTTTTTCCGAGCACAGGCAGGTAGAGATAGGCCCCGGCGACAGGGTCATCATCTCGGCCTCCGCCATACCGGGTAATGAGAATGCCGTGATACGGGTCGTGGACGAACTGGTGGCCAAAGGCGCGGAAGCGATCTACGAGAGAGGCACGGATCTTCACGTTTCGGGTCACGCCTGCCGGGAAGAGATGAAAATGATCTACGCGCTTACCAAGCCGAGATTTTTCGTCCCGGTGCACGGTGAGCGGCATATGCTCAGCAAAAGCTCGGAAATGATCCGCGCTCTCGGCCATGATCCCAGGCGGATCCTGGTAGGGGAGAACGGACTCACAATGGAGTTTACGGCCAAGACGGCCCGCTTCGGTGAGCCTGTCGCGGCCGGAAGAGTACTCCTGGACGGGATCGGCACCGGAGACGTGGGCAGTATCGTGCAGAGAGATCGCCGGCAGCTGGCGGAGGAGGGCATGCTTGTCGTGGTCCTGACTATCTCGGCGGAGGACGGATCGCTGCTGTCAGAGCCCGATCTGATCGGACGGGGCTTTGTTTTCGAAAAGGAATCCGAGCGACAGACGGAGGAGCTCCGCCGCGTCACGGCCGAAAGCCTGGCTTACTGCAGAGCGCATAAGATCACCGACCGCGCCGGGATCAAGGCAAGGGTAAAGGCCAATCTTTCCGGATATCTTTACAAAACCACCAAGAGAAGTCCCATGATCATTCCCGTGATCACGGAGGTGTGACATCGGCCGGGCAGAGAAGGAGGGATCCGCATGAACATACAGATCTGGGGACGTAAAAAATGCTTCGACACCAAAAAAGCCGAACGCTGGTTCAAAGAACGCCGCATTAAGGTCCAGTATATCGACCTGGACCGTTTCGGCATCAGCCGCGGTGAACTTCAAAGCGTGAAAAACGCTGTCGGTCAGGAGGCTTTGATACGCGAGGACCATTCGGACGCGGCTCTGCTGCGGTATCTGGCGGGAGAAGAGGACAAATTCGAACATATGCTGGAGGATCCCGCTCTGATCCGGACTCCCATTGTCAGAAACGGGAAGAAAGCCACGGTCGGCTATTGTCCGGATGAGTGGAAAAACTGGGAATAAGAAATGCGGGCCGGTCAAGCGGCCCGCATTTCTTATTCCCGATAAGGATAAAAACCGGGGACCGATCCGTGCGGTCCCCGATGATGTGTTATTTATTTAACGAGGCTCAAAACCAGCGTCAGTACGACGAAAACGATGCCCACCCATTTGGTCATACGCGCGAGTGTGGCGTCCAGGGACTTGGATTTGCCCTTGGAGAAAAATGTCTCGGCGCTGTTGCCGGACACGGCGCCGGAAAGACCGCTGCTCTTTCCGGACTGGAGGAGCACAACGGCGATGAGAAAAACGCAGGAGAGCAGCTGGACTACGGTAAAGATGATGGTGAGAGCGTTCACGAGATTCAACCCTTTCTATTAATAAAAAAGAAACGTTCGGAAAATGCGCATCAAACGCGGAGTGTATAATATCACACCGGAGTTCCGAATGCAAGGATTATTTGGACAAATTGCGATCTTTTATCTTCAGGCGCATCCGTACATGGGGGATCCCATCTTCCGGAAATTCGTCTGAGCACACGGTGAAGCCCTCGCGCGCGTAAAAACCCACAGCATAAGTCTGCGCTTCAATAATGATCTCATCGCACCGCAGAACCTCCGCCGCCGCAGCGATACCCCTGCGAAGAAGCTCAGCGCCGTACCCCTTTCCCCGCACCGCGGTGACGACCCTTCCCAGCTGCGCCGTGTTTTCTTCACCCGGACGCCGGAAAAGACGCAGATAGGCAAGGAGCCGCCCGCCTTCCCGGCCGAGCAGATGGAGGCTGCTGCGGTCGATGCCGTCCAGCTCAGGATAAGGGCATTTCTGTTCCACAACAAACACATTTACTCTCAGACGCAGCGAGTCATACAGCTCATCGAGCGTCAGTTCATCAAACCGTTTGAGCTCCCATTCCACAGTTATCATCCTTTGCTCCGGCGCGGCCGGATTTGACATCCGAAACGGCCGGGAGTATTATTTATGAATCATTTTATGAAAATGTGGGGAATCATGAAAGAAACACTGTTTGAGTGCCACGGCCATCTGATGATGGGAGGCGCGGATTATGCCGCGTCCCGCGCCGTGCATGAGAAGGGTCCGGACCGAAACGTCATAGCCTCTGAACTCCGCGCACTGAAAGAAGCAGGGGTGATTTATTTCCGCGACGGAGGGGACGCCCTGGGCGTCTCCCGCATCGGCAGGGAAATGGCCGCAGAATACGGTATCGAAATGGTCACTCCGATTTACGCCATCCATAAAGCGGGATACTACGGCTCCATTGTGGGACGCGGCTGGCGGGATCCGGAGGAATTCCGCACTCTGACGGAGGGAGTTAAAAAGGCCGGGGGAGATTTTATCAAGATCATGGCCTCCGGGATCATTACGTTCAAACGTTACGGAGATCTTTCCTGTCCCGGGCTTGAGCCGGAGGAACTGAAGGAAATGGTGCGTATCGCGCACGGAGAAGGATTTCGCGTGATGACCCACGTCAACGGACCCGAAACGGTCCGTTTCGCGGCGCAGGCCGGGGTCGACAGCGTGGAACACGGATACTTTTCCGATAAAGCCGCTCTTGAAGCCATGGCAGAGGCAGGAACCGTGTGGGTCCCTACTCTGGCCGCCACGGCGGCCTTCGTGGGGCGGTCGGGCTTTGACCGGGACACTGCGGAGCGTACGGTGCGCGTGCAGCAGGAGGCGCTGGCAGCCTTTTCCGATATGGGGGGACTGATCGCCGCGGGATCCGACTCGGGGGCTGTGGGCGTGCCCCACGGAGAGGGGACACGCAGAGAATACGAGCTGCTCGCGCAAGCCGGGATCACCCCGGAAAAGATCCGGGCCGGGAATGAAGTCCTGCGGAACAGATTCAGACGGGGAGAATAGCGGTGAACAGAAGATCAAATGTGCGCAACTTCACAGAGGGGAGCGTGGCGCCTCAGCTGCTGAGCTTTGCCGCGCCTCTTTTCGCGTCCAATCTCCTGCAGATCGTGTATAATATGGTGGATATGATCATAGTGGGACAAAAGCTGGGCAAGATCGGCCTTTCGGCTGTGGCCGTGGGGGGCGATGTGTCTCACTTCCTCACCTTCATTGCCATGGGCTTTTCCGGCGCGGGCCAGGTGATCATAGCCCAGTATCTCGGAGCGGGAAAGAAGGGGGAGGTCAGCCGGTTTATCGGAACGATGTTTTCCTTCCTCATGCCGATCGCCGCGGTCCTCAGCGCGGTGTGCATAGCGCTCCGCGTACCGATCCTGAGGGTGATGAATACACCGGCGGAGTCCTTCTCCGAGGCTTTGGGCTATGCCACGATATGCACCGGGGGACTGATCTTTGTCTACGGATATAATATGGTCAGCTCCGTACTGCGCGGCATGGGAGACTCGGTACGGCCCTTTATCTTTATCAGCATTTCGGCCGTGACGAACATTTTTCTGGATATTCTTTTCGTTGCGGTCCTTGAGATGGGAGCCGCGGGAGCGGCTCTCGCCACGGTCTTCTGTCAGATGCTGTCCTTTACCATGGCTTCTGTTTACATTCTCCGAAACCGCGACAGATACGGCATAGAGATCCGGGGCAGAGAATTCTTCACCATCGACAGGGGAATGCTCTCCCGCCTGGTACGGCTCGGGATCCCCATGGCCATAAAGTCTGCCGCGGTACAGATGTCCAAGCTGTTCGTCAACTCGTGGATCAACTCCTACGGCGTAGCGGTGTCCGCTTTCTCCGGAGTCGCCAACAAGCTCAACAGCGTGACGAATCTTTTCTCCAACGCGTTTACGACGGCGGGCTCCTCCATGGTGGGGCAGAACATAGGCGCCGGGAAATACGACAGGGTGCGCCGCGTGATGCTGACGATCTTCGCGATCACCTCCGGAATAGCTTCCGTACTCACGGTGCTGATCCTCACGATCCCGGAAAAGATCTACGGCATCTTTACCTCTGACGCGGAGGTCATCGCCGTGGGAATGAAATACATACCGATCGCGGTCCTGCTCTTCTTCGGCACCGCCGCCCGTTCGGGCATGAATGCCTTCATTAACGGAAGCGGCAACACGAAAGCCAACTTTGCCACCGCGATCCTCGACGGCATCGTGCTTCGCATAGGGCTCAGCGTTCTGTTCGGGCTGGGCATGGGTCTGAAGCATTACGGCTTCTGGCTGGGCGACGCACTGGCCGGATTTACACCGCTCTGGCTTGGGATGATTTTCTATCTGCGCGGAAACTGGAAAAAGAACGGAGCCGTATCCGGGACCGCGGAAGAAAAAGGCTGAATAGGCGGCTCATCGGCGGTATGCTCGCCGATGAGCTTTTCCATCCATATCATGTCGTACCAGCGGCCGAACTTATACCCGCAGGAACGGAAAAGACCGTTCCTGTGAAAGCCCATTCGCTCATGGAAACGCTCGCTGCCGTCGGTGAGATATTCGTCCGGTTCGGGAGGGGAAGCGATACAGGCATACAGATTGAGGATCCCCATCAGCTTCAGCGCCTCCTCGAGAGCCGTATACAGAGCGCGGCCCAAACCGAGCCGCCGATTATGCGGAGCGAGGTAAATGCTCAATTCCGCACAGCGGTCGTAGGCGGCTCTGGGATGGAAACGCCCGGCGTACGCGAAGCCCGCGACAGATCCGTCCGACTCCGCGATCAGCCAGGGATAGAACTCCAGCGTCCGGGCGATCCTTCGGGAAAACTCCTCTTCGGAAGGAGTCTCGTAATCATATGTGACAGCGGTGTTTTCCACATACCAGCGGTAGATCTCACGCACCGCGGCGGCATCTCCGGGGAGCGCGGCGCGGATAATGACGCCGTTCACGGCGTGCGCGCGCCCAGGGCGCGGAGAGTGTCTCCGTCAATGCGGTAAACGGTCCACTCATCCATCGGGAGCGCCCCCATGGACCGGTAGAATTCTATGCTCGGCAGATTCCAGTCGAGGCACCACCATTCAAACCTGCCGCAGCCCCGTTCAACGGCTACGCGGGCCAGCTCACGGAACAGGGCCTTTCCGTATCCCTTTCCTCTGTATTCCTCAAGAATATACAGGTCTTCCAGGTAAAGTCCGGCTCTTCCCAGGAACGTGGAGAAATTATGAAAAAAGAGGGCGAAGCCGATTTCCTTTCCGTCAAGCACGGCAAAGATCACCTCGGCTTTTTTCTCTTCAAACAGCTGCCCGCGCAGCTCTTCCTCAGTGGCTGTTACCAGATCGGCCATTTTTTCATATTCAGCCAGAAGCCGGATGAAGCGGAGGATCAGCGGCGTGTCATCGGGAACGGCAAAACGGAAACTGAGCTCACTCATTCGTCTTCCTCCGTGAACCGGGCAAAAGAGGCAATCCTGACGATGGACCCGACCCTGTCGGAAAGCGGATCTCTCAGGCTGAGACTGCCCCGCAGTTCATTTTCGGACAGAGCCTCCGCGGCAGAGTCGATCGCTTTTTCGGCGCGTCCGCTCGAGGAACAGGCTATGATGTAGAGCTTTTTCCCCCGAAAGGGGGCTTTTTTGAACAGAGCCGCCACCGCGGGAGGATATGTGCCGGCCCACACGGGAAACGCAAGGATCACTTTTTCGAATTTATTGGGGTCATGGAATACGGGAAACAGAGCCGGATCACTGCGGAAAAGAGCTTCGGCACCGCCGAGGAGAAACCGCGCAAAGCCTTTTTTTGGCGGTTCGTTTTCCGCAATGAGCCGCTCAACGGTGAGATCAGGGATCAGTTCCTTCATACGTTCGGAGACAAACTCCGTATTCCCGGTGAAGGTGTAGTAAAGCATCAGCGTTTTAGACATATACGGGCCTCCTCAGATCGTGATTCACTCAAGTATAAGCGCTCTCCACTCGGCTGTAAGGCGTTCGAGTGAACAGGCGGCGTTGGCCGGACTGGTGGAGGGCAGACATACCGCGCGTATTCCGAGCATGGGCTCGGTGTAGCGGCGGTACATTTTTTCGGCGGTCCTGCCGTTGACAAATATCCTTTCGACATGAGATCCCGACAGGATGGGTCTCAGATCGTTGACGGTGACATCCCGGATCGAACTGTCCGAGGAGCCGACGATCGTACAGGATGCGATCACGTCCCAGGCCGCGACGCCGTTGCGCAGCAGAAACGCCCTCCGTTCCTCTTTGCCTTCGGGGACCTCCTCGCCGTACAGAGCGGCCATCACGCGCCAGAAACGATTCTGAGGATGACCGTAAAAGTATCCGTACTCCCTGGTCTTTACCGAGGGAAAGCTCCCCAGGATCAGGATGGTGCTGTTCTCGTCGTAGGTGGGAGGGATCGGGTGCTCGATCTTCTGCCTTGCCGCGGGCATTACGCTTTTCGCCTCCGCTCGAGCATGATGTCCCGGGAGCATTTGCCGGTCATGTGATCGATGGCGATCTCCACACAGCACAATCTGCCGGAGGTTATGGTCTCGTCCGTTTCACGCCGTACCTCCTCCGGATGATCCGCGGAGAAACGGCTGCCTATAAGGACGGCTATACGCCGGAGCTCTGTTTCGTCGGAAGCGATCCGGGCTTTGCCGAAAACGATGACGCTGGTATAGGACGTGGCCAGCTCAGCCGGGAGGACCTCTCCGCGCCCGATCACACAGTAGGACACGTTTGGGTTTCTCCGTATGGCGTCGAGCTTGTGCCCGGATACGGCGCAGTGGAAATAAAGCTTTCCGTCACGGTACACGTGGTTCACGGGCACGGCATACGGCCTCCCGCCGTCTCCGATGACGGCGAGGACTCCGCAGTCTGCCTCCGAGAGGATCCTTTCGCATTCTGCCCGGTCAAGCTGCTGGGCGGAACGCCTCATACGACGAAAGACAGAAGCTGGACCGGATTCAAACTCGCTCTTCAGGATGCCGTAGCAGACCTCGTCGACTATGCCGCGGTTGTTGCGGCCGTGAGCGCGGAGAGTGCCCTCGTACGTCATTCCTATTTTTTCCATGACCCGGGCCGATTTGGGGTTTTCGGCGTCGCAGCGGGCGGTGACGCGAAGAACGCCCACGTTTTCGAACAGATACTTCATTACGGCGCTTGCCGCTTCGGGCATGAGGCCCCGGCCCCACCATTTTGAACCTATGCACCATCCGAGCTCGGGGGCTTCGGCATCCGTCTGCCAGTCCACCACGCTGATACCGCCGATGACCTCACGGAGGGAACGAAGTTCGATGGCCCATTGGTAAAAAGAGCGGTCTTTGTACTGGGCCGTCCATTGTTTCAGCAGAGCGCGGGTGGTTTCGGCGCTGTCGTGAACAGGCCATGTCAGGTATTCGGTTACGTAAGGGTCGGAAGTATAATTCCGGTATGCCGTTTCCGCGTCCGCCGGAGTGAAACGGCGGAGGATCAGCCTCTCCGTTTCCAGCCAGACGGTTCCCCTGTGCTTCATTTCGATCCGCTCCTTTCCGGTGTCTCGTCCTTATTCCAGAATCTTTGGAAATTTCTTTTTCGGTATTCGGTGGGGGTCAGCCCCACATACTCGCGGAATACACGGGAAAAGTGGCTGTCCGAGGAAAAACACAGGTACTCCGCTATATCGGTACAGGAGTAATCCGTGTACTGCAGCAGCTGCCCGGCCATGTCGATCCTTTCGCGGCGGATATACTCCGACAGGGCAATACCCGTCTCCTTTTTAAACAGGGTGGATAAATAGGAGGGGGTGAGTCCGGCCACTTCGGCCAGATGTTCCACGGTGAGAGGATCCTGCAGCCGACGGGAGATATATTCCATCACTTTATGCACGGGCAGAGAATAGGTCTTTTCCCGTATAAGAGCACCCATGCGGCTCGTAAAATCGGAAAACATGGCGGAG
The DNA here is from genome assembly GCA_902768805.1 of Oscillospiraceae bacterium. Taxonomy (GTDB): domain Bacteria; phylum Bacillota; class Clostridia; order Oscillospirales; family Oscillospiraceae; genus Apopatocola. The sequence goes on along the minus strand of CACXMX010000002.1, from coordinate 47,958 downwards.
TGAAGGCTGAAGATCTCCTCAACGCTTTCGCACCGGTCCATTTTCCGGATATACAGGTCGCTGAGATTGTAGGCGATCTCACTGTCCATGCCGCCCTCCATACAGAAGCGGCATGCCATGGTCACGGCCGAGACGAAAAGATAACGGTAATTCGTCAGAGGGTCGTCGGACAGGGAACCCGTATTGGGTCCCCGGAACATCCGTTCTCCCTCCGCAACGGCATCCGGATCGCCCCTCCGCATCAGTTCGTACTGGCGAAGATCCTCACGGTAGCTGTGGTGATGAAAATGACGCTCCCTCTGCTCGAGAGTGAGGCGGGCAAGAGACTGCTCTATCTGGCGGTTTACAGCCATAATTCTTCTCCGATGATCGGTTTTTCACAATGATATCACGCGGGTCGTACGGCGTCAATTTATGATTATTACAAATGAATATGACAAAAATCAAATTAATATATAAGAAATACCGTTTCGTCATGCTATACTGGCCGCGCGTTTGGGACAAACGCAATGACACAGGGAGGTACCGAAAAATGATGAACTGGTACGACAGAAACGATATGGTTATGAGCTTCGTCCTCTCCGAGGACGCCGGAGTTCCCGAACTTCGCAACCCCAACGGCAGCGCGATGACCGCCCGCGGCCTGTTCTCAAGACTGTTTGGAAGATAAACAGCAAGCTGTTTGACATATATCGTCGGAAACCGGCCCGAGGGCCGGTTTCTTTTTCTTGTATTTCGGCGCGTGTCGTGATAACATTGAAAGCATGTTATTAAATCAGATGATGATCCGCAGGGAAAGAAGATGAGCGTATGGCGGAAGAGAAGAAAACCAAAACAAAAATCGTTCATACTACGCTGGACCGTCTGCCTTACGGCGATTACACCGCCGAGAATGTAGCGGAGCGAAAAAAATATGTAACGATCCCGGAGAACGTCCGGCGGGGAGAACTGATGCGGGACGTGGCCATGATCGCCTGGCCGAGTCTGATGGAGCTGATCCTCTCGCAGCTGACCAGCATGGCGGACCAGATCATGGTCGGACGCATTCCGGGAGAGGCCGGCGTGCAGGGCCTGAGCGCCGTCGGGCTTGCGGCGCAGCCCAAATTCATGCTTATGATCATGGTCATGGCTCTCAACGTGGGTTCCACAGCCGTGATCGCGAGATATCGCGGGCAGAAAAACCACGCGAAGGCAAATCAGGTATTTCGTCAGGCGCTGCTGCTGAATCTGATCATCGGCGCGGTATTCCTTGTCATCGGAAGACTGTCCTCCGCTTCGCTGATCAGGCTTATGAGCGGCGGCAAAAGGACGACGATAGACGCTGTCACTCTGCAGAAGGCTGTCAACTACCTGAACATACAGTTTTACGGCTTCATTCCGGTGATGTTCACTTTCACGATCACAGCCGCGCTCCGGGGCATCGGAGACTCAAGAGTGCCGCTTATATACAATACGACGGCCAACGTGGTCAACGTGATTTTCAACTACATCATGATCTATGGCAAATTCGGCTTTCCGGCGATGGGAGTGGAGGGGGCTTCCTGGGCGACCGATATAGGCCAGTGCGTCGCCGCTGTGATGGCCGTATACTCGGTCTGGGGCTCGAAAAGATATGTCGGGATCGATCTCAGGGAGCGTTTTTCCTTCGATACGGATATTCTCCGGGATGTGGTGAGGATCGGTTTGCCCGCCATGATCGAACAGGGATTCATGCGCCTGGGCTCCATCATCTTCACCCGCGCCGTCTCCGGGCTGGGTACCGTAATGTTTGCCACGCACAATATCTGCATGAACATTCAGGCCATGAGCATGATGATCGGACAGGCCTTTGCCGTTTCCGCCACCACGCTGATGGGGCAGAGCCTGGGAAAGCGCCGTTACGACATGGCGGTGATCTATATGCGCTATACGCGAAGACTTGGTCTCTTTGTGGCGGCAGGGGTCGGGCTGATGGTGATGACCTTCCGAAGTCAGATCATCGGGATATACAACACCACTCCGGAGGTTGTCGCCGCAGGCAGCGCAGTCCTGCTGCTGATCGGCTTCGCGCAGCCGGTACAGGCCGAGCAGTTTATCATCTCGGGCGGCCTGCGCGGCGCCGGAGACACGCGCTTCTCCGCCATGGTGACCGCCTTTACGGTCATTGTAGTTCGAAGCGGACTGGCTGTGTTCACCATACGGTACCTGAACATGGGGCTTTGGGGGGCGTGGATCGCCATGCTTTCCGATCAGATCCTTCGTACGGTGCTTATGTATTACCGCTACAGCACCGGCAAATGGGCGCATATGGCGCTGACTCATGCCATGGAAAGGGAAGCGCTCCATCCGGAAGAATCGTGAAAAGGAGAAACCGGAGTCCGGAGACCGCGGCCTCCGAACTCCGGTATTCCCCGTGTCAGCTAATATATACTATATACATAAGGTCTCCCGCCCGTTCGGGCGTGAGACTTTGCCGTTTTATCACGACTCTTTGATAAGAAACATTCCGCTGAAGGTGACCGTGTCGGGACCGTAATAGTATTCTATGCCGTTTTTCCGGCATACATCGCTTACGACAAGACCGTAGCCCTCCATGCCGGACATCCGCTTTTCGGGGAAACGGCACGGGGCGTCGGGGTAGGTGCACTTGGCGCACAGGTCACAGCCCGCTCCTCCGAGAGCAAGGATGTCCTTGTACTTCTTGTGCAGCTCCTCGTTGAGACGAACCTGCCCGTCGTGCAGCTGCCGGCGGATAAGCCGGGATCCTCAATTTCAAAAACAGGATGAATGCCGCACTCGGCCGCTCCGAGCTGTCTCTGGCTGAGGAGATCTGCTCCCACACCCATCCCGACGCCATCTTCCACCACGACGACTGGGGTTCTCAGCGCTCCACCTTCCTGTCTCCGGCCATGTTTGACGATTTCTATCTGGACGCGTACAAGCAGGTCTACGGCTACTACAAAGCCCATGGCGTGGAGCTGATCGTGCACCACTCCGACTCCTACGCCGCCACACTGGTGCCCGAAATGATCGAGATAGGCATCGATATCTGGCAGGGCGTCATGACCAGCAACAACATCCCCGAGCTGATCAAGACCTACGGAGGAAAAATCAGCTTCATGGGCGGCATCGACTCCGCGGCCATCGACTTCCCCGGCTGGACCCGCGAAAAAGTTCGCGAGGAGGTCCGCAAGGCCTGCGACGAGTGCGGCAAGCTTTACTTCATCCCCGGCGCCAGCCAGGGCCTGGCCATGAGCACCTTCCCCGGTGTGTACGAGGCTACCACCGAAGAGATCGCGGCTTACAGCAAGGAAGTATTCTGATAAAGTCCTCATTGAAAAGGGGCTCCTTCTGGAGCCCCTTTTGACATTCCGCAAAGGTATACGGCATGTATGGGAAACCGGTCTTCCTTTTGAAAACGATTCAAGGAAGACCGGCCGTTCTTATGTTATTTCAGCTGCTGCTGCGGTACGACAGTCTCCTTTTCGGAATGGCGGCAGAGGCAATTCCGGGAAAAAGAGATGTCCGCGATATGTCGAATGGGATTATTTATAATTGTAGAAACCGATCCCTGAGTTGACGCCGGTCTCACCCTTGTCGATTTTTTCCTTTAAGAGTTTACCGATCAGATTGCTGACAGAACCCTCGACCTGCGCATCGGGTTTCATCCGGTTGATGTTGTACGCGGTCTCCAGGCCCACGATATCCAGAATCTTAAACGGACCGGCAGGAGCTCCCGTAGCCAGCTCCCAGGTTAGATCGATGGTCTTGAAATCGGACACGCCGGTGGCGAGCAGCGCCTGCGCGGCGGTGAGGAAGGGAACAAGCATCGAATTGAGGATGTATCCCGGCTGCTCCTTGTGAAGCTGCAGAGGGATCATGTTGATTTCGTCGGCGAACTTTACCGTCTCGCTGAAGATTTGCGGATCGGTACCCGAATGGCCCATGACTTCGGCAGTATTGTTTTTCCAGATCGTGTTCGCGAAGTGCAGAGCGAGATATTTATCCGGTCTGCCGGTGTAAGAGGCAAAGGTGCTGGGAAGAAGTGTGGAGGAGTTTGTCAGAAGCACCGCCTTTTCGGGCAGCAGATCCTTCATGTCCGTGTAGATTTGGATTTTCGCCTTGGGATCCTCGGCCATTGCCTCTATGACCACGTCTGCGTCGGAGAGAGCCTCGGCCAGATCCAGTTCAATGCGGATATTTTTCTCAAAACGCTCTTTAGCCGCCTCGGCCAAATCGTCGATACTTTCAGCTGTGGCGGAATCCCAGTCGCGGATCAGGCCCCGCGGATAGGAATATTTGCCCATCGGACTGCCGACCAGAGCTTTGGCGCCCAGAAGGTCATTGATCATGAGTTCGGAGTATCTTTCCAGCTTGGGCTTGGTTCTTTCGACAGACCCTTCCGACCGAAGCCAGAAGGTCACTTCTTTTCCGACATAGGCGCACATCAAACCGATCTGAGATCCGAGTACCCCGCCGCCGACAATGGTAACTTTTCTGAGATCCATGTTTTGTCTCCTTTCCGTCGCGTGCTGTGTTTACCGATTTCCCAAAATGAATACAACAGGAAGAGATGATCCTGCGTATCGACTGTATGCGGTCATATTGCTGCGCGTCCTGAAGTGTGATAAGATAAAGCGGTACGATAGTACCGTATTTCATTATATTCGTCTTCTTTTTTTCTTCAACTGTCTGCAAAGGAAATGAGACGAAACAAGCAAATCGTACCGCATCCGGAGAGGAGAAACAGATTATGGGAGCGAGTCCGAAAACAACCGCGTTTCTGAAGGAATGTCTGGCCGACGCCCTGATAAAACTGCTCGAATCAAAACCGGTGGAAAAGATCACGATCCCGGAGATCGCCGGACTTGCCGGTGTGGGCAGAACGACCTATTTCCGCAATTTCAGTTCGAAGGAAGAGGTCCTTTCTTTTAAGCTTATAATACTGTGGGAACGTTGGACGGAGGAAAAAAGCATCGAGAAAAAGAAGAGTTTCAATACCGAAAACGCTCTGACCTTTTTTCAGTTTAATTACAGTATAAAACCGTTGCTGGAACTGCTGTTCAGACAGAATCTGCAGTCGGCGCTTTTTCGTTCTTTTTATGAATATATGATGCCGGATCACAGCGCGGACCCTGTGGACAGCTATACAAGCAGCTTTTATTCCTATGGCCTGTTCGGATTGCTTGACGAGTGGATCTCGCGCGGTTTTGCGGAGACTCCAGAGCAGATGAATGAGATAGTACTTAAGCTTTGAAGATCCGGAGCGTTCGACGGTACGCGCAAACGGTATCACGGCGCCATGCCGGGAGTCTTCGGGTTCGAGCCCCGTCTCTAAAAAAGCAGGCACCCGCCGATGGCGGATTCCTGCTTTTTGGTGCGGGTACGGGGACTCGAACCCCGACGCTTTCGCACGAGAACCTAAATCTCGCATGTCTGCCAATTCCATCATACCCGCGTATTTGATTTAAAAAAGGATCCGTGCTATGATTTTCGGGAGAAGAGGTACGTCATGAATATAACGATGAACGACGATTTCGACCTGAAAAAGATTGCGGAGAGCGGACAGTGCTTTCGCTGGGAGCCGCTGGGACGGGAGAGCTGGCGGATCCCTTTCCGGGATCATTGTCTGCGCGCCGCGCGCATCGGTGAGAGTACCTTTGAGCTCGACTGCGGCGAAGAGGAGTATGAGCGAATATGGCGCGGATACTTCGCTCTGGATGAGAACTACGCCGCGATCCGAGCCCGTATAGAGGAGAGAGCCGACCCGTATCTGTACCGGGCGGCCGAAATCGGAAGGGGGATCCGGATCCTCAGACAGGATCTTTGGGAGACACTGGTGAGCTTCATCATCTCGCAGAACCGGAACATACCCGCCATCAGGCGCTCGGTGGATCTGCTGTGCCGCTCGGCCGGAGAGCGAAGAACCGATCGGGCGGGGGAGGAGTATTTCTCCTTTCCCGGGCCTGCCGCGGTAGCGGCGTTGAGCGATGGAGAACTGAAAGGCTGCGCGCTCGGATATCGCTGCGAATATGTGAGGGCCGCGGCCGAACATGCCGTCGCCGGAGGGCTCGAACTCTCCTCTTTTGACGGAGTATCGGATGAAGAGGCGATTGAGAAACTGATGAGGATACGCGGCGTGGGGCTGAAGGTCGCGTCCTGCACGGTGCTGTTTGCTCTGCACAGGCTGAACGTGTTTCCGGTGGATACGAGGATACGAAAGGCTCTAGGTCTCGAATACCCCGACGGATTTCCCGACGAGAGGTACGCTCCGTACCGCGGCGTATACCAGCAGTATATGTTCGCGCTGGGCCCCCCGTCCCGGACGCGGTCATAGTAGCACAATCGGGGCGCTCATGTCAATTTCCGGGAGAGGCCTTCCGCGGCGTTGACACTGCAGGGCAACTGTGTTAATTTTGAGAGTAATATTTTCGATCCCGTAATACCGGATCGGCCGGATCGGCGGTGAAACGATTGGACAAAGAACACCGGAAAAGCCGCAGAGCGAGGAAAAACATGAGTCTGCCTCTCGTGGTTTTTCTGGATCTGCTGTGCATAGCGGTCGGACTGAACGTGTTCGCATGGTTCCACCATGTGCGCGACGCGTATTTCCCGAGAGAAACGGCGGAGGTTGATCCGGTCGTTCTCATAACGCCCTCTCCCGCGCCCACACCTGTTCCCGAGTCGACTCCGACTCCCGTGCCCGAGGACGATGAACCAGAGCGGGTTTATTCCGGGGTTTGGGGAGAGAAATTTGCCGACAGATTCACCGACGGGGAGGTCATCCGTACCGAGAACTCCTATCGGAGCGCCAATGTTTCCGTTACGCTCACCCACGTGGAGAGGGAAGGGCTGTCCTACCATGTCGCGGACATCTATATTTCCGATCTGAAATATCTGCGGTCCGCGTTCGGTGAAAAGGGTTACGGTTCACGGTCCATGGCGGCAGATATCGCGTCAGCTAACGATGCCGTTATCGCCATATCGGGTGACTATTATTCCGCGCGCCGGGAGGGCATAGTGGTCAGAAACGGACTGCTGTACCGCGATACCCGTTTTGAAGACGTCTGCGTCCTGCTCGGGGACGGGCGCATGCTCACTCTCTCCGACCGGGAAACGGACCTTGAAGCGCTCACTCAGGCGGCACCCTGGCAGGTGTGGAGCTTCGGGCCGCGGCTGCTGGAAAACGGAAAAGCCATGACAAAATTCAACAGCGCTGTCGTGCGCAAGAATCCGCGATCCGCCATCGGCTATGTCGAGCCCGGTCATTATTATTTCGTTCAGGTGGACGGACGGGGAGCCTACGGATCCCATGGCATGACGATGACGGAGCTCGCCGAGCTGTTCGAGAGCCTGGGCTGTGAGACCGCCTACAACCTGGACGGCGGTCAGACTGCCGGTATGTGCTGGGACGGCGAACTGATCAGCTTTCCTTACGGGCGATCGGTAAGCGATATCATCTATATCACCGACAGTCCGGAGAATGGGGAGGGGTAAGGCATGTTCGAGAGGATTCTTCCGCACATATGCCTGGATACGGCGGTCGTTTTTATGGTTTTGTGGGTCATTGACCGCGTCAATCCGGCCATGAACATGCTCGGAAGAGATGTGTTCAAGCTGCCCTTCGGTGTTTTTCTTGTACTTGTGTTCACGGAATCCGTCGTGCTGATCGTACGTCAGCGAAAGGAGCGCAAATGAACGATCAACGGATAAAACGCCTGATCCTGATCCTGGCGCTGCCGGCCGCCGTTCTCCTCGGCGCCTGCGCGAAGAAGCCTTCGGCGAAGAGCGAGCTGGATGTCATTCAGACTCTGTCCCCCGCCGTGACTCCGACGCCCGCCCCGTCTCCCACGCCTGCCCCGCTGGTGGATATCGGCGGCACGAATGTGAGCGCGGATACGGTTACTCTCGACCTGACGCGCTTTGAGTTCATTCCCGATGTGCTGTGTGAAAACAGCCGGTACTTCCGCGATCTCAAAGAGATACGTCTCGGGCAGACGGAACTGGCGAACTGGGAGATCGATCGCATCCGTGACTCTTTTCCCGACGCGAATGTGCTTTGGGAAACAGAGCTGCTCGGAGATGTGCTGCCCAGTGATACGGCCATACTCGATCTGTCGAAGATGAGCGAGGAGGATGTCGAAACTGTCATCGCGCTCCTGCCGAGGTTTCCGAACATCCGCGCTGTGGGAATGATCCCCGATTCGGGCATCACCCAGCTTTCGCCCGAAACCGTCGGCCGGATCAGAAATGAGCTGCCGAACGCGGAATTTCACTGCTGCTGGGAGCTTTACGGACAGCTGGCCTCATGGAAAACCACGGAACTGCGCTACTCCAAACAGAAACTGGGGAACAAAGCCATAGCGTCTTTCCGCGCGGTCCTTCCGTTTCTCAATTCGCTTGAACTGCTGCGCTTTTACGACTGCGGCATTACCGACTACGACTCCATGGTCGCGCTGAAGAACGAATTTCCCTCTGTCAACGTGGTGTTCAGCGTTGAGATCGCAGGCTATAACTTCATGTCGGATACGGTCCTGTTTCATTGTCCGCTGCTGCGGGACAAGCACACGGAGCGTCTGAAATATCTGCCGGATATCCTTTACCTGGATATCGGCCATAACCGATATATCACGAATGTCGATTTCATAAAGTATCTGCCGAAGCTTCAGATCGTGATCCTGTCCATCACCAAGATCAAGGACATATCCGTTCTGGCCGGATGCCCGGATCTGGAGTACGTGGAGCTCCTGAATACGTATATAGAAGATCTGACTCCGCTCTCGGGCCTGAAGAAAATAGAGTACCTCAATATAGGGGACATGCCCAATGTAAAAGACATCTCCCCGATATACGGACTGACGTCGCTTAAGATGGTCCGGATCTGTATGCGGACGTTCAACCATGTGCCGAAGTCACAGGTCAGCGAGCTGAAAGCGGCTCTTCCGGAGTGCTTTGTCAGCGATGGCCCGGGAGACCCGACCACATCGGGATTCTGGCGGTTCGCCGACAAGAATCACACCTATACGGAACGCTACGCCCTGCTGCGGCGGCAGATGCTGTATGACATTCCCAAATGGGAGGACCGTCAGCAGAATTCTCCCAGCCGCCTTGAAGGCGATCGGGAGCGCTGAAAACCCGGGGCGCGGAATGATGCTATGATTGCCGTATTCGTAAACATGGCGACCGTTTTGGCGGGAAGCCTGATCGGTATATTTTTCAGCAGCAGGCTGAGGGAGAGCCTGCAGCACGCCCTGCTGTTCGCTCTGGGGCTATGCACCGTCGTGATCGGCGTTTCGAGCGCTGTCGCGACGGGAGACATCCTCTGCGTGATATTGTGCATGGCCGTGGGCACGGCGCTGGGTGAAGCGCTGCGCATCGACGACGCCATAGAAAACGCCGGGGAGTATTTCCGCAGGAAGCTTGTCAGGTCGGAAGGCGCGTCCTCCCGCTTTACGGAGGGCTTTGTTTCCGCCTGTATCCTGTTCTGCGTGGGATCTATGACGATCGTCGGCTCTCTGGAGGCCGGGATCCATAAGGACTACAGCATCATATTCGCAAAGAGCACGCTTGATTTCGTGTCATCGATGGCGCTGGGAGCCGCCATGGGCTTCGGAGTGACCTGTTCGGTGCTGTTTATTCTGGTGATGCAGGGCGGACTCACCCTTCTGGCGGGCTTCGTCGCGCCCGCGCTGAGCGAAGCTGTGGTGACGGAAATGTCCGCCATCGGAGGCACCATCCTGATCGGTATGGCATGCAACATGCTGGAGCTGGGAAGGACGCGCATAAAGGTCGCCAATATGCTCCCGGCGATTTTTCTCCCCATCGCCTATCTCCCGATTTCCGAATGGATCGCCGGTCTGTTCGGATGATCCCGGAAGCCTCTCCGCCGGTGCGGAGAGGCTTCTGCCGTTTCGGGGAATAAAGAAAATGGATGTACCCCCTTTTATTTTTGCGGCCGATATGATACAATAACTCGAAATTATGGGGAGGTATGCCATCATGCCCGAAAGCTATGTGACCAATCATACGGAAAAGGGAGATATCAGCATTTCGGAGGACGTCGTTGCCTTGATGGTCAGCGCGGCCATCTCCGAGATCGAAGGTGTGTCGGGCCTTTCCAACCCTACCAGTACCGATCTTGCGGAACGTTTCGGCTTGAAAAACGCGGCGAGAGGCATCAGGATCTCCTCCGAGGGAGACGTCATTACCGTTGATGTGGCCATTATGGTACGTTACGGCTACGGTGTTACCGTTACGGCCAAAAAGATACAGGAACAGGCAGCGGCCAGCGTGGAGTCCATGACGGGACTTGCTGTCCGCGTCAACGTGCATGTAACCGGGATCGCCTTTGACAAGGCCGACATGAAAGGCTGAGTCCGCGATGACGAGAACGGCCGCACGGCAGCTGGCGCTCCAGCTCAGCTTCGCCGCCACCTCCGGCAGCGATCTGGGCGTGGAGGACTTTTTTGACGAAGAATACTTCCGGGCTCTGCCTTCAGAGGATCTTCTGTTTGCCGAGATCCCTGATGAGGAGCAGAAAAACTATATTCGGGCGCTGGTAGAGGGAGTACGCGACCGCCGGGAAGAACTGGACGGCTATATCTCCCGCTTTTCCCGCGGCTGGAAGATCTCGCGCATCTCGCGAACCGCGCTGAGCGTTCTGCGGTGCGCGATCTACGAGATCCTTTACATGCCCGATATTCCGGACGCGGCCTCCGTGAACGAGGCTGTGGAGCTGGCCAAGAAATTTGACGAACCGGAGACCGTCAGCTTTATCAACGGCATCCTCGGCAGCTTCCTCAGGGAGCGCGATGCGTCGGTGTCCGGGAAGGAGAACGAACCGTGACGGACACCGCTCCCGTATCGGTCAGCGAGCTCACCGCGCATATCAGGGATATCATAGATCTGGACCCTTTGCTGAAGCGTGTGCTGGTCCGCGGTGAGCTGTCCAATTATAAGGTCTATTCTTCGGGACACCGGTATTTCACTCTCAAAGACAGCGAGGCCGCTCTCTCGTGCGTCATGTTCCGCAGCGACGCCGAACGGGTCAGATTCCGGCCGGAAAACGGCATGAGCGTGCTCTGCTCCGGACAGGTTTCGGTATATGCCAGAGACGGCAAATATCAGCTCTATGTACGTCAGATGCAGCCCGACGGAGTCGGAGACCTGTATGTCGCGTTCGAGCAGCTCAAAGCCCGCCTGCAGAGCGAAGGCCTGTTCGCCTCGGAACACAAAAAGCCGATCCCCGTCATGCCCTCGAGAATCGCGGTCGTCACCTCCGCCTCGGGCGCGGCTGTCCGGGATATCATCCGGGTCCTCGGCAAGCGCTGGCCGCTTTCCAAGGTCATAGTCCTTCCGGTACGCGTTCAGGGAGAGGAGGCTTCCCGTGAGATCGCAGCGGCGATCCGATATGCCAACCGGTGGAAGGTGGCGGATCTGATCATCGCCGGGCGGGGCGGAGGATCCATGGAGGATCTTTGGGCTTTCAATGAAGAGGTCACGGCCCGGGCCATTTATGACTCGGAGATACCCGTGATCTCCGCCGTGGGGCACGAGCCAGATTTTACCATTGCCGATTTCACTGCCGACCGCCGCGCCGCCACCCCTTCGAACGCGGCCGAACTGGCCGTTCCTGAGCGGGAAAAGGTCCTGGAATCTCTCGCGGTCACTCAGCTGCGCGCCGACCGCGCCGTGCGAAGGATCCTGGATTCCGGCGCGCGGCGGCTGGAGAGCCTGTCTTCCCGCCCGATCATGGAAAGTCCCATGGCCTTTATCGATCAGCGGAGGCTTGATGTGGATCGCTTCGCGGAACGCATGGACGCGGCCGAAAGACATGTTCTTTCCGAGAACAGGCAGAAGTATATCCGGCTCGTCTCGGCGCTTGAAGCCCTCAGCCCTCTCCGGGTCCTGGCGCGCGGCTACTCTGTGGTCACTCTTCCCGACGGGACTGTTGTGCGCCGTTCGGAGCAGGCCGCGCCGGGAAGCCTTTTGCGGGTGCGTCTTTCGGAAGGCGCCCTGAACTGCCGTGTGGAAAACAGAACGGAGGAATCATAATGAAAAGAAAAGCCTTCTTTTTCCGGATCCTTCTGCCGATTTTGCTGCTTTGTCTGCTGATGTCCGGCTGCGGGAAAGAAGAGAAAGCGGATACGGCGTCCACCCCCGAACCGGTATCGGACATCGCCGCGACGCCCGCGCCCGTTATTTCCGTCGCCGATGCATCCGCCGTTCCCGAAATCCCCACGGCGGAACCGACCGCGGAGCCCACTCCGGAGATCACGCCCGTTCCCGCGCCGATGACCGTGCGCCTGTTCTGTGAGGGACAGGAGGTCACGAAGCTTTCGTTTATGACGTCTTCTGTCTTTCAGCTGCAGGCCGTCACCGACAACGGGACCGGAGGAGGCGCCTGGACCTCAAGCGACGCCAGCTCGGCCAGCGTGGATGACAACGGAGTTGTCACCTGCTGGAAGCCCGGTTCACCCAGGATCACTTACACGATCGGGGATATCTCCGCCAGCTGCGATCTGACGATCACCGAGCCGAGGGTCGCAATCTATTTCGGCGGCCAGGTCAAGACCGACATCACTCTGAACAACACATGGGGCTTTGAGATCCAGCTCGTGGGCGTCGTAACGCCGGAGGGAAGCGCCGTAACCTGGTCCTCCGATGATTCTTCCGTAGCCTCCGTGACCGATACGGGGTTCGTGGTAGCTCACAAGATGGGTTCGGCGCTGATCCACTGCAGATGCGGTACGGCGGACTCCGGATGCTGGGTACGCGTGACGGAACAGCCGCCCGCCCAGCTTCAGGCCACGCCCGATCCGTCGGACACGACGCCCAGGATCGTGATCACGTATGTGGGCGTTGCCAAGCCCGATATGATGATGGCTGTGGGCGATACGCTGGCTATGGGTTATACGCTGTACAATATCGATTATTCCACGGCCAAAGTGACATGGACCGTATCGGACCCCGCCTACGCCAGCGTGGATAAAAACGGCGTGCTCACCGCGATAAAGCCTACCTTCAATGTGTTTCCGGGCCGCAACTATATCACGCTCACCGCGAAGTGCGGGAATGCCAAATACGAGACAGCCGTGTTTATCAAAGAGGAATGGTGAGGCCGGATGGATAACGAACCCCGATTTGAAGAGATGCTCTCCCGGCTGGATGTGATCGTTCACTCTCTTGAAAGAGGAGACACGCCGCTGGAGGAATCGCTTGCCCTTTACACGGAGGGATCGGAGCTGATCCGCAAATGCACCGAAAAGCTCTCCGACGCGGAGCAGGTCGTCGTCAAACTCCGAAAAGGGCCGGACGGAGCACCCGAGGAGCTGCCGTTCGACACGGAAGACAGCTGATGGATCATACGGAAAGATACGCCCGTCTGCGTGACGCGGTAAACAAAGAACTGGAGAAGTGCTTTTCTGCCGGCGGAGCTTTGGCCGATGCCATGCGCTACTCGCTGCTGGCGGGAGGCAAACGGATCCGCCCGGTCCTGCTGCTCGCTTTCTGTGAAATGGCCGGAGGAACCGCGGCCGAGGCGCTCCCGGCAGCATGCGGGCTTGAGATGCTCCATACCTATTCGCTGATCCATGACGATCTGCCCTGCATGGACGATGACGATCTTCGCCGTGGCCGCCCTACTTGCCATAAGGTATTCGGAGAGACGCTTGCCGTTTTGGCGGGGGACGCCCTGCAGGCGTCTGCCTTCTCCTGTGTTCTGAGCGGCACTGTCCCGGAGAACCGTCTGGCAGCCATGGCGAAGACGCTGGCGGACGCTGCCGGGGAGCGCGGCATGTGCGGGGGGCAGGCGTTGGACACTGCGCCGGAGACCGCCCCGAAAACGGAGAACGATCTTCTCGTTATACACGCGCTCAAGACCGGAACTCTGCTGCGCGCGGCCTGCGTTATGGGCGTTCAGTGCGCCGGCGGTGACGTTCATATGATCGAAGCCGCTGCCGCGTACGCCGAGCATCTCGGACTGGCTTTTCAGATCCGCGACGATGTACTCGATGAGATCTCCACAACGGAGATGCTCGGCAAACCTGCCGGATCCGATGCGGGGGAAGGAAAAACGACTTTCGCTTCTCTTTTGGGAATCGGGGAGTGCTCCCGCCTTGTGGAAAAGCACACCGATGAAGCGATCCGCTCACTGGACGGAGCTTTCGGGGACACTTCGTTTGCCGAATGGCTGGCGCGGGAACTTGCCTCCCGACAAAAATGAATAAACGGTTAATTATTTGCATAAACTCAGACGAAAAACGCCTTTTCCACTTGTAAAGGGCGTTTTTCTTTGTTATGATTGTGGTCCGACAAAAGAGAGGGCTTCATTTTGAATATACTGGATTCTATCAACAATAACGACGATCTGCGCTCTGTACGGGCAGAGGATATTCCTCGTCTCTGCGGCGAGATACGCTCGTTTCTCATAGACAGCGTATCGAAAACCGGAGGGCATCTTGCCTCCGGTCTGGGTGCTGTGGAGCTGACCGTAGCGATTCACCGTGTATACGATCCGTATAAAGACCGCATACTGTTTGACGTAGGCCATCAGGCCTATGTGCACAAACTGCTGACAGGGAGGAAAAACCGTTTTTCCACTCTGCGCAAATTCAACGGACTGTCGGGCTTTCCCAATCCGGCGGAGAGCGACGCCGATCCCTTTGTGGCGGGCCACGCGTCCGATTCCGTCTCGGTAGCGATGGGCATGGCGCGGGCGAGGACGCTCCGCGGGGAAGACTATGATGTCGTCGCTGTGATCGGCGACGGATCCATGACCGGAGGGCTGTGCTTTGAAGGGCTCAGCGACGCGGGGGAGAGCGGAGAGCCGATCGTTATCATCCTCAACGACAACGGCATGTCCATCAATAAAAGCGTCGGAGGCATTTCACAGCTTCTCAGCCGCGCGAGACTCAGACCCGGATATGTCCGATTCAAAAAGGCGTACCGGCGTATGATGCGCAATCTGCCCGGCCTTTATTTCCGCCTGCACCGCCTTAAGGAGAAAGTCAAGAAGGATCTTCTGCCCCAGGGCGGCATTTTTACCGATCTGGGTTTCGAATACCTGGGTCCCATAGACGGCCATGACGAGGCGGCGCTCGAGAGTGCCCTCCGCTGGGCCAGACGGCAGAAGGGCCCGGTGCTGATCCACGCCGTCACCGTGAAGGGAAAGGGATACGCCCCCGCTGAGGCTTTTCCGGAACTGTATCACGGGGTCGGAGCATTCGATCCCGCCGAGGGAGTTTCCGCCCATGCCGAGGAAGAGGATTTTTCTTCCCGCTTCGGAAGATCCGCTGTCCGCCTGGCGGAAAAGGATCCCTCGATCTGCGCCGTGACCGCCGCTATGGAAAGAGGAACGGGACTGGAATGCTTTTCTTCACGGTTCCCCGAACGTTTCATTGAGCTTGGGATCGCGGAGGAGCACGCCGCCGCCATGTGCGCCGGAATGGCAAGACAGGGCATGCGCCCCATTTTTGCCGTATACTCCACCTTTCTCCAGAGGTCCTTTGATATGCTCATTGAAGACATGGGCCTCACGGGCGAACATGTCGTGCTCGCGGTGGACCGCGCCGGGATCGTAGGACGTGACGGGATCACCCATCAGGGCAGCTTCGACATCGCCTATCTTTCCGCTGTGCCCGGGATGACGCTCTACGCGCCCTCAAGCTACGCGGAGCTCGATTTCATGCTGGAGACAGCGCTGGAAAAAGAGAACGGACCTGTTGCCCTCAGGTATCCCAGGGGACGCGAGGGAGCGTATCGCGGCAGCTGCGGCGACACGCCTTCCACGCTGATCCGGGAGGGAGACGACGTTACCATAGTTTGTCACGGAATCACGATAAACGCTGCGATCGAGGCAGCTCAGCAGCTGGAGACCGAGGGGATCGGCGCGGAAATCGTCAAGATCAACCGGATCCTGCCCGCGGACTATACGCTCTGTCTGGCCTCGCTGAGAAAAACCGGCAGGCTTTTGTCTGCCGAGGAAGCCTGCCGCTCCGGAAGCGTGGGCACCTCGCTGCTCTCCGCCGTTTCGGAAGCGGGCGTCCCGCTCAGAGGATGCGCTCTTCTGGATCTGGGCAGCGGAATCGTGCGGCACGGATCTCCCGAACAGCTTCGCAGGGAACTCGGTCTTGACGCCGAGGGCATCTGCAAAGCGGCAAGAGGATTGATGAATGAAAAAGATCCGGCTTGATCAGCTTGTTTACGACCTCGGCCTGACGGACAGCCGGGAGAAGGCCAGAGCCGGCATCATGGCGGGGCTTGTGACGGTCAACGGCAAAATGGCGGACAAACCGGGAATGTCCGTGCCGGAAGACGCCCGGGTGGAAATGCGCGGCGCCATGCCCTATGTGAGCCGCGGCGGACTGAAGCTCGAGAAAGCGCTGAAGGTTTTTCCCGTTTCCCCGAGAGATCTTGTCTGCCTTGACTGCGGAGCGTCTACCGGGGGCTTTACCGACGTGATGCTGCAAAACGGAGCGTCAAAGGTATACGCCGTGGATGTGGGATACGGACAGCTGGCGTGGAAGCTTCGAAGCGATCCGAGAGTGATATGCATGGAGCGCACCAACATCCGCTATCTCACTCCACCGGAGCTGGGGGAGCCGGTCGCCTTTGCCACAGCGGACCTCAGTTTTATCTCGCTCAGGCTCGTGCTCGGTCCGGTATATGATCTTCTCGATGACGGAGCCGATATGATCTGCCTTGTCAAGCCCCAGTTCGAGGCGGGCAGGGAGAAGGTGGGCAAGAAGGGCGTTGTCCGCGACAGCGAAGTGCATCGGGAAGTGCTGGAGGAATTTATCGGTTACTCCTCCCGCGCCGGATTCGGTCTGAGAGGATTGGACTATTCTCCCATCCGGGGACCGGAGGGCAATATCGAATACCTCGCCTGGATCCGAAAGGATTCCGAGAGTATCCCCGCGCCGGACCTGCACGCGCTGGTCGAGGCGTCGCATGCCGAGCACGGAGGGACCGGAGCGCGGGAAGCCGACCCCGCGAACGACAGCGAACATATCCCATGATCTACACAATAAAAGACCGGGAGGTCAGATTCAGATGAAATCCAAACGACAGGCTCAGATCCTTGAACTTATCCGCGACAGGGAGATCGAGACTCAGAACCAGATGATGGAAGCGCTGGCCGAGCGCGGGATCCACAGCACCCAGGCGACTCTTTCCCGCGACATAAAAGAGCTGCGGCTTGTAAAGAAGAGCTCTCCCAACGGAGGATACTGCTACGCGCTTCCCTCCGAGGACGACAACGACGAGCGGAACATCCGTCTGCGCAATATTTTCCGCGAATGCGTGGTCAGCTTCGATACAGCCCAGAATCTTGTGATCATCCATACTCTTCCGGGCCTTGCCAACGCCGCCGCTTCCGCTTTGGACAATATGGATATCCCCGAACTGGTCGGCACCATCGCCGGAGATGACACGGCGTTTCTGGCCATGCGCGATCCGCAGAAGGCCCTGGATTTCTGCCGTGAGATCGAGGCAATGCTCTGATGCTCAAAAGTCTCCACATTGAGAATATTGCCGTCATTGAGCGGGCCGATGTGGATTTTCCGGGCGGGCTGGGAGTGCTGACCGGCGAGACCGGCGCGGGCAAGTCCGTGATGATCGACGCGCTCAACGCCGTGCTCGGCAGCCGCACCAGCCGCGAACTGGTGCGCACCGGCGCGGAAAAAGCGCTTGTCACCGCTTCTTTCGAAAACGAATACGCCCGCCGCTGGTGCGAGGAAAACGATATCGAGGCCGACGATGACGAGATCGTTCTCTCACGGCGTCTAACGAGCGACGGACGGTCCTCCGCCAGAGTCAACGGGGTTCCCGTATCCGCGGCGCAGCTGCGGGAGCTGGGAGGCCTGCTCCTGGACATCCACGGCCAGAACGACGGAAGGCAGCTGCTGGATGAGCGTCGGCATATGGATTATCTTGACCGGTACGGGGCGGACGATGCCGTCCTGCAGGCTTATCGGGAGGACTATGCGCGCTACCGCGGTCTGCGACGTGAGGCGGACAGGCTCAGAATGGACGAGTCAGAGAAAATGCAGCGGGAGGACGCGCTCCGAGCGCGGATCTCAGAACTGGAGAACGCCCGGCTGCGCGCCGGGGAAGAAGCGGAGCTTACCGCGCGAAGAGATCTTCTGCACAACAGCGAAAAGCTTACGGAACAGCTCGAGCGCGCCTATGAAGCGCTGTACTCCGGGGATGAGAACGCTCTTTCTCTGTGCTCTGAAGCCGCTGCGGCTCTTGAGCGGGCCTCGGCCTGGAGTCCGGATCTCTCCGAAGCCGCCGATCTTCTTTCCCGCGCCGGAATGCTCATGGAGGACGCGGCGGAACGCTCGCGCGACAGACTCTCCGAGCTGGATTTCTCCCCCGAGGAGTACGATTCTCTGGAGGAGCGGCTGGCGAAGCTGCGCCGTCTGGAAAAGAAATACGCCGCCGATGAAGCAGGCCTGATCGCCCTGCTGGAGGAGAGCCGCAGCGCTCTCGACGATCTGGAATACGCCGGGGACAGACTGGAGAAGCTGGAGCGGGATATTTCGGCGGCCGCCGAAGAAGCGCTTTCCTCGGCGCGCAGGCTCACGGATTCCCGGCTGGATGCGGCGGAAAAGCTCCGTTCCCGTGTGGAGGGAGAACTGCGGGATCTGAATATGCCGTCCGTGCGCTTCCGGGTCGATGTGAAAAGCGGATCCTCCGCCGGAGATCTTACCGCTGACGGGCTGGATGAAGTTCGCTTTCTTATGTCGGCAAATGCCGGCGAAGAGCCGGGACCGATCAGCCGCATCGCCTCCGGCGGCGAGCTTTCCCGCATCATGCTGGCCCTCAAAAACGTATTTGCCGAGAACGACACGGTCGATTCCCTGGTTTTCGACGAAATAGATACCGGCGTTTCCGGGCTTGCCGCGCAGCGCGTTGCGGAGAAGCTGGCTGCTCTTGCCGTACGCAGGCAGGTCCTGTGCGTGACCCATCTTCCTCAGATCGCCGCCATGGCCGACCACCAGTTCCTTGTGGAAAAGGAGGAGCGCGGCGGCAGGACCTATACGCGGATCATTCCATTGGACAGGGACGGCAGAAAAAAGGAACTGGCGCGGCTGAGCGGCGGAGGAGATATCACTCCGACTCTCCTGGCGGGCGCCGAGGAGCTCCTGCGCAAGGACGAGGAATTCCGCGCGGGACTGTAAACCTGCGGTATCTTGACAATTGGGATTCTATTGGCTACAATAGCGCAAGCCACGGCGATGAAGCGGATCAGTAAGCGAACCGGACCCTGCGCAGAGAGCCCCCGGCCGGTGAAAGGGGGAGAGGGAGTTCGCCGAATACACCGCGGAGCCGGCGCCCGAACGGTCATACGACCCAGTAGGCGCGCCCGGGTGCGCCCGTTACAGCGCGGTCCGTGTGTCTGCACGGCGTGAGGCCGTTTCCGTAAGGGGACGGCGAAAGAGGTGGTACCGCGAACCATTCGCCCTCTGTCCGCTGGGACAGAGGGCTTTTTGCGCAACAAAAACTATTTATAAGGAGAGTAAACAATGCAGATCTACGAGGAACTGGTGCAGCGCGGGCTGATCGCTCAGGTTACCGACGAGGCCGAGATCAGAGACCTTATCAATAACGGAGGCGCAAAGTTCTATATCGGTTTTGACTGCACCGCCGACAGCCTTACCGCAGGCCATTTCATGGCTCTGACCCTGATGAAAAGACTGCAGATGGCGGGCAATACCCCTATTGCCCTGATCGGCGGCGGTACGACCATGATCGGCGATCCCTCCGGACGGACGGATATGCGCAAAATGCTGACCCGGGAGGACATCGACCACAACGCCGAATGCTTCCGCCGTCAGATGGAGAGATTCATCGATTTTTCCGACGGCAAGGCCTTGATGGTGAACAACGCCGACTGGCTTCTCGACCTGAACTATGTGGAGCTGCTGCGTGAAGTGGGCACGTACTTCAGCGTGAACAATATGCTGCGCGCAGAGTGCTACAAGCAGCGCATGGAGAAGGGACTGAGCTTTTTCGAGTTCAACTACATGATCATGCAGAGCTATGACTTCTACCATCTCTACAAGACCATGGGCTGCAACATGCAGTTCGGCGGAGACGACCAGTGGAGCAATATGCTCGGCGGCACAGAGCTCATCCGCAAAAAGCTGGGCAAAAACGTCTACGCCATGACCATCACTCTGCTGACGGACTCTCAGGGAAACAAAATGGGCAAGACAGCCGGCAACGCCGTATGGCTCGACCCGCAGAAGACCTCTCCCTATGAGTTCTTCCAGTACTGGCGCAACGTGGGCGACGCCGATGTGGTCAAGTGCCTCCGCATGCTGACGTTCCTGCCGCTGGAGCAGATCGACGAGATGGCCGGCTGGAAGGACGCGAGGATCAACGAGGCCAAAGAGATCCTGGCCTTTGAGCTGACAAAGCTGGTGCACGGCGAAGAGGAGGCTGCATCTGCGCTGGATAAATCCCGTGCCATCTTCTCATCCGGCAGCCACGAACAGATCCCGGAAACCGTGATCGGGGAGGCGGATCTCACCGACGGGAGCGCGGATATCATGGGCCTTCTGGTGCTGAGCGGCCTGTGCTCGTCACGCAGCGACGCGCGCCGCAACATCCAGCAGGGAGGGATCCTGTGCGGAACGGAGAAGGTCACGGATCTGGAAAAGCGCTTTACGGCCGAACAGCTGCGTGAGGGAGTCGTGCTCAGGCGCGGAAAGAAGAATTTCCGCAGAGTGATCCTCCGGTAAGCTCTTCGGGCAAAACGCCGATTTTTCTTGCATTTTGGCGCAGTATACTGTATTCTTATTACATAATAGGAAACAGGAGGGTCCGATATGGGTAAATTTGTGATCCGCGCAGTAAAAACCGGCGTCATGTTCAATCTCAAAGCCGGCAACGGAGAAGTGATCGCCACATCCGAGATATATACCACGGAAGCCGCCTGCCGCAAGGGCATCGCCAGCGTCATCAAAAACGCTCCCGTCGCCCCCGTGGAGGACCAGACGGTCGAGGGCTTCACCAAAGAGAAGCATCCCAAATTCGAGGTCTATCTGGACAAAGCGGGTGAGTTCCGCTATCGCCTGAAGGCAACAAACGGGCAAATCATCGCCGTCGGGGAAAGCTACAAATCCAAGCCCAGCGTGCTCAACGGCATCGAATCCGTGAAAAAGAACGCCGCGGAAGGAAAAATCGAGAAAGAAGAAGCAAAATAAACCGGTGACCCGCACATAACTGCACAAAAACATACAGTAAAAGAAGAGAAAGATTGTGCTTTCTCTTCTTTTTTTATAGCTTGCTATTGAATATGTTTTCTGCTAAGATACGATTATTGATTTAATAGGAACAGAAAGGGTTGATGAAGAGAGATGGAATCCAAGAAGGAACAGGGATTTCTCCAAAAGCTGTTTTCGCCAAAAAACATGAGCGAGGGCACCCCGTGGAAACGGCTGGCGATGTTCGCCATCCCGCAGATCCTCGGCAACTTTGCCCAGCAGCTTTACAACACGGTCGATACCATTGTCGTCGGCAACAGCCGCTGGGGTTATACCGCTCTGGCCGCTGTCGGCAGTTCGTTCCCGGTCCTGATGGTCCTGATGGCGCTGTTCGTCGGCGTCGCCACCGGTACCGGCATCATGGTCGCTCAGTTCTTCGGCGCCCGTAATAAGGAAGGCCTCGGAAAGACCATCGCCAACTGCACGATCATGACGATAGCGGTCAGCTTATTTATTATGATCGTCGGTCCGTTTATCGTGGATCCCATGCTCAAGGCGATCAATACCCTCCCTGAGCTTTATGACTACTGCAAAACGTATCTGCTCATTTCCTTCCTCGGCATCGGCGGCAACTTTGCCTACAATATCTACGGCGGGATGCTGCGCGGCATGGGCGACTCGTTCTCGGCGCTCGGCTTCCTGCTGATCACCACCGTGCTGAACATCATCGGCGACCTGCTTCTGGTCGAAAGATTCGGCGTCGCGGGCGTCGCGTTCGCCACGATTTTCGCGCAGGCCGTATCCGCGGTGCTGTGCATCCGTAAGGTTCTGTCCCTGAAGCAGTACTTCACGCTCACCAAGAAGGAATGGAAACCCGACGGAGCTTACATCAAGCGCATCATCGGCCTGGGCATCCCCTCCGGCATCACCATGGGACTGTCCAGCATCTCCAACCTGCTGGTCACCCGCCTGATCAACAGCTTCGGCGACAGCATGTTCATCGCGGCCAACTCTCTGACCATGCGTGTGGACGGCTACGCCATGATGCCCACGATGAGCATGGGCATGGCCATGTCCACCTTCGCCGGCCAGAACATCGGCGCCGGCCGTATGGACCGCGTGAAGATCGGTCTGCGGCAGTGTATCTTCATGTCTCTGGGCATAACCGCCGTCATGGGGCCGCTGGTCCTTATGTTCGGACCGAATCTGCTCAGGCTCTTCACTCCCGAGCAGGCGCTTAACGACATGACCATGGGTCTGATCTACATCATTGCGCCGACCTATGTCATCAACTGCATCTCTCAGCCCATGATGGGCGTCATCCGCGGCGCGGGCGATACCATCTCCCCGATGTGGATGGGCATCGGCACCAACATTGTCCTGCGTCTGATCACTGCCTACGGATTCGTCGCTCTGGCCAAAAACGCCGGCGCCACCCTGTGGACGCAGGAGCGCATGGTATTCCTCTCCATGGTATTCGGCATGGTCGTCAACGCGATCATCACCTTCTTCCTGTATAAGTACGGCCGCTGGAAAAACCTGCGGATCATGAACTTCGCGGGCGGACCCGGAAGGCCCGGCGGCCCGGGCGGCCCCGGAGGCCCGAAGTTCCCCGGCGCTCCCGGAGGCGGACCCGGAGGCCCGAAGTTCCCCGGTGCTCCCGAAGGCGGGGAAGCCCCGAAGTTCCCCGGCGCTCCCGAGGCCGGAGAGATCCCGGAGGCCTCTTCCGTTCCCGAAGCTCAGGAACACGAATAATAAAGAATACATTCCCGGACGCGCCGGCAACAGCCGGCGCGTCTTTTTGTCCGGCAGCATATTGACTGAAGTTAACAGTAAAGGTAAAATAACTGTGTATGCGTATCACTGTTTTGAAAGAAAGAACCTGCCGGACAAATCTCGGATGATCCGAATGATACGGCGTGATAAGGAGAAACGAACATGAGCAAAGCGGGAGACCTTCTCCGCAAGGCCATCAATACGACCTGCAGCGTCGTTGTCGTCGCTGCGGGCTCTTCCGCGCGCATGGGAAAAGACAAGCTTTTCCTGGATCTGGAAGGCATGCCCGTACTGGTGAGGACTCTTCGGGTTTTCGATGAATGTGATTTTGTGCGCGAGGTCGTGCTGGTCGTCAGGGAGGACCGGGCTGAGGACGCGGCGGAGCTGTGCCGGGCCTATGGGATCCGCAAGGTGGAAAAGGTCATCATCGGCGGCGCCACGCGTACCGAATCCGTGCTCGCCGGCGTCACATGCATCGACCGCGACGCAAAGATCGTGCTGGTGCACGACGGAGCCAGACCTTTGGTAACGGAGGATATCATATACGACGCCATGCATAAAGCGGCTCTCTTCGGCGCCGCAGCGCCGGCGGTTCCTGTAACGGACACCATCAAGGAGACAAATCAGGATGTGGTGGTGCGAACGCCGGACCGTTCGTCTCTCGCCGCGGTGCAGACGCCGCAGGCCTTCGTTCCCGATATCCTTAAGGCCGCCCTTACAGAGGCGGTACACGGCGGAAAGGAATATACGGACGACTGTGCCGCCGTGGAAGCGCTCGGTGTCAGGGTAAGGCTTTCCAAGGGTTCACAGGAGAATATCAAAATAACCCGGCCTCTGGATCTGGAGATCGCCGCCGGGATACTGAGGAGCCGCCATGAGTGAATACCGCATAGGACAGGGATATGACGTGCACCGCCTGACCGAGGGCCGCAAGCTGATCCTCGGCGGAGTGGAGATCCCCTGGGAGAGAGGCCTTCTGGGCCATTCGGACGCCGATGTCCTTACGCACGCTGTGATGGACGCGCTTTTGGGAGCCGCTGCGATGGGGGACATAGGACAGCATTTTCCCGATTCGGATCCCCGGTATGAAGGCGCGGACAGTTTGGCGCTGCTCCGTGAGGTCGTCTGTCTTCTGGACAGAGCCGGGTGGGAGATCGTGAACATCGATTCCACCATCGTGGCGCAGCGGCCCAAACTGGCGGCAAGGATCCCCGAGATGCGAAGGAACGTCGCCGAAGCCGCACAGATCGATATCTCACGGGTGAACGTAAAGGCCACGACAGAGGAAAGGCTCGGCTTTACGGGCAGGGAAGAGGGCATTTCCGCGCAGGCCGCGGCGTTGATTCGTAAAAATAGTAACAATTTGTAACCACTTTCTTGCGTTTTTTTCCCGATACGAAGTATAATTCAAAAAACAGGGGAAACACATTTCTGAGGTCGTATATGGGTAATTATTTTTCTCTGCAGCAGGCGCTCGCGCAGATCGGAACGGTCCGGTTCGCGGATATCGTGGATATCGTGATGGTCGCCGTTCTGTTTTACTTTATCATATCGCTGATCCGAACGACCCAGACCTTCCGGGTCTTCATGGGGATCGTGGTCATCATGCTCGCGCTGTGGATCTCCGGTGAGCTGCAGCTGTACACGGTAAACTATCTTCTGCGAAACGCCGTACAGATAGGGCTGCTGGCGCTGGTCGTTCTGTTTCAGCCGGAGATACGGCGGTTCCTTGAGCGGATCGGAAACGGCATGCCCGGGATCCGGTTTCTCGGAGGAGCGCCGACCTCGTACACGGAGAACGCGATCACCCAGACGGTGCTGGCCTGTACGGACCTTTCCCGCACCAGGACCGGCGCGCTGATCATATTCGAGAGAGAGAACCGTCTTGACGATCAGATCCGCACCGGAACGATCCTGGACGCCGAGGTCACGGCTGAGCTGCTCAAAAACATCTTTTACCCCAAAGCCCCTCTTCACGACGGGGCGGCGATCATCCGCGGCGGTCGGATCCAGGCAGGAGGCTGCATGCTTCCGCTCTCTGAAAACACGAATCTTAGCAGGGACCTGGGAATGCGCCACCGCGCGGGGATCGGCATGAGTGAAGCCAGCGATGCGCTGGTGGTCATCGTCTCTGAGGAGACCGGCGCTATTTCTGTCGCGGAAAAAGGCATGCTCAAGCGTCATCTGACGAGGGACACCTTCGAGAAGCTGCTTCGCCAGGGACTTATCACCGAGGAGCAGACGCCCAACCTGTTTCCCCGTCTTCTGCGAAAGGATAAAGGTCCTTCCCATGAATAAAGATACCGGAAAGAAAAGCAGCACAATCCTTGACCGCAGGGGATTCTGGATGGCCGTGTCTCTGCTCGCGGCGGTCATACTCTGGCTGTACGTCACTACCACGGAGGGCGTGGAACGCGAGATGATGCTCTCCGGAGTCAAGATCGAGTTCACCGGCGCCGAGTCCCTTCGCGAGTCCAGCGGGCGGATCGTCACCGAGCAGGACCGCACCAGCGTGAATATTACAGTCAAAGGATCCAGACGCGTTCTGAGCAAAATCAATTCGGGAAACGTTACGGCCGCGATCGACCTGAGCCGGGTGACGACGGACGGCCGATACTCCGTATCCTACAGTCTGGTCTATCCTACGGGCGTGAATCCCGACGAGATCGCGGTGGTCCGCAGCAGCTCCGACGTTGTCAATTTCTATGTGGACCGTCAGGTGAGAAAAACGGTCCCCGTCGAGGGCAGATTCCTCGGAAGCACCGCGGAGGGGTATCTGGCAGACGAAAACCCGGTATTCGATCCCATGGTCGTAACGGTATCGGGTCCGAAAACGGCCGTAAGCGCCGTGGATCATGCGTACATCTCCATCACCCGCACCGATGTGGACAAGACACTCTCTTATTTTACCACCTACGACCTGATGGACGCGGATGGGAACGTGATCGAGGACAGCTCGGTCATAAAGGAGACAGAGGAGATCTCCGTAACGCTCAACGTTCAATCCGTTAAGCAGGTGCCCCTGGACATCAACATCGTCAGCGGAGGCGGCGCCACCCGGGAAGAGAACACGAGCATAGTGATCGACCCGGCGTATATCGTACTGAGCGGAGACGCCGCCGCGATCGACAGCGTTTCCAAGATCGTTCTCGGCACGGTGGATCTGAGCGCCGTGAACGGGGAGTACAGCGCCCGATACACGGTGGTCCCTCCGGACAGCACCGAGAATCTCAGCGGCGTATCCGAGGCGGAGGTGACGGTATCGATCATCGGCCTTGTTTCTCAGAATTTTAATATCGGTCACGATAACATCAGCTGCATCAATGTTCCCGAGGGATTTAACGCCGAGATCATCAATCAGGCCCTTTCCGTGACGATCCGCGCGCCGGAGGAGGATCTCGCCAGAATAACGGCGTCCCATATCCGTGCCGTGGCGGACCTGTCCGAGGTCTCCGAGAGCAACGCTGCAGGCTTCATATCGCCCGCTGTGCGCATCTTTATTGACGGATTCCCCACAGCCGGCGTCGTAGGACGCTATTCCATCATTGTAACCCTGACGCCCTGGGAGTGACGGAGGAGCCGTGTACGGATATATCAGACCCGACAGGGGAGAACTGCGCGGACGGGAATACGAGTTGTTCCGTGCGGAATACTGCGGCCTTTGCCAGACGCTGAGGGAGAGATACGGGCCCGCCGCGCGGTTCGTCGTGAATTACGACCTGACCTTCCTGGCCATGGTGCTCTCCCATGAAAAACCGATATCCCGGCCTCTGCGCTGTCCGGTCCATCCGCTGAGAAAGCGGTATATCGTCCGTACGGATCCCGCTCTTGAGACGGCTGCGGATCAAAGCGTGATCCTTACCTGGTGGAAACTCAGCGACACCGCGGACGACGCCAACGCTGCCGAGGCTGCCGCGGCGCTTGCCGCCCGCACAGCCATGCTCGGCGCGTACCGCAAAGCAGCCGCAGCACGTCCGGCCTTTGACGCGAACACAAGAAAATGCCTGGCGGAACTCCGGCACATAGAGATAACGAACGATCCCTCTTTGGACAAGGCGGCGGACTGCTTCGCGAGGATCCTTGCGGAGGCGGCTTCCGACGCACGGAACGAAGGAGAACGCCGGATCCTCCGGGAGCTGTTCTATCATGTGGGAAGGTCGGTATATATTCTCGACGCGGTGGACGACCTGGCCGGGGATGTGGAGAACGACTCCTACAACCCCCTCAGGCATCGCCTCCGCCCCGGTGAGAACAGTCTCCGCGAGGATGAGAAGGATGCTCTTCGCGCCACGCTGAACCTGTCGCAGAGAAGCGCCGCGGCGGCCCTGTCGCTGCGTTCGGAAGATCTATGGCAGCCGATCCTCGAGAACATCATCACGGTGGGCCTCCCGGAGGTCACCCGGCTTGTGTTCGAAGGCAAATGGAACAAAAGAAACCGGCGGAACGAGATTCCGCCGCAAGGAGCGGATGAAACATGAACGATCCCTATACCACTCTCGGAGTTTCGCGTTACGCTTCCGACGAGGAGATCAAAAGGGCCTATCGGGAGCTGGCCCGGAAGTATCACCCCGACAACTATGTCAATAACCCACTGGCCGATCTCGCTCAGGAAAAAATGAAGGAGATCAACGAGGCCTACGATGTTATCCAAAAAGAGCGTGCCGGGAATTCGCCCTTCCAGTATCAGACCCGCCCCGAGGACAACGCATATCACAGCACCTCGAGCGGGCCGCTCGCCGATGCGCGGAGCGCCATCAATTCGGGCGACCTCAGCCGCGCCGAGATGATCCTCGGATCCATAGTGGAACGCGGAGCGGAGTGGAATTTCCTGATGGGAACACTCGCGTTCCGCCGCGGCTGGATGGATGAGGCGTCCCGTTATTTCCGCATCGCCGCCACCATGGACCCGAACAATACGGAATACCGTCAGGCGGTTACGTATATGGAGAATAACAGCCGCAAGCCGTATACGACGACTACGGTCACGCGAAGCGATCCGGATATATGCAATATCTGCTCCAGCCTGATGCTGGCCGACTGTTGCTGCGAGATGATGGGCGGCGACCTTATACGCTGCTGCTGACATGAACGGAGAGGCAAAAGAGCTGGCCCGCTCATCGATCTGCGCCGCGGTCGGAGTAACGGCGCTGTATCTCGGTTCGATCCTGCCGGGAGCGCGATTGTCGATACTCTGCGCCGCTTCTCTTGGTACCGCCTTTACCGCGATACGCTGCCGCGCGCGCTGGGCGCTGGGCTGCTATGCGGTCACGGGAGTCCTTGCTCTGCTCCTGCTGCCGGAAAAGGCGCTCGCTCTGATGTATCTTCTCCTGCCCGGGTATTATCCCGTTATAAAACTGCGCGCGGAACGTTTTCGCTCCTTCTGGGCCCGATGGAGCCTGAAGCTTGGGGTGTTCGGCGCCGCCGCGGCCGCCGCGGCACTGATCGCCCGGCTGTACGCCCCGCTCAATGCCTTCTTCTCCGGAACAGCCGCGTGGATGCTCGCCGCCGGATCGCTCGGCGTATTTTTGATCTATGATCATGTGCTGGGTCTTCTGATCCTCTTTTATCTGAGAAAATTGTCCGGGAGGACTTCGTAATGTCCGAA
Source organism: Oscillospiraceae bacterium (assembly GCA_902768805.1). Lineage (GTDB taxonomy): Bacteria > Bacillota > Clostridia > Oscillospirales > Oscillospiraceae > Apopatocola. The sequence goes on along the minus strand of CACXMX010000002.1, from coordinate 19,383 downwards.
CTTTACTCTATGACAGGCTACGGCAGCGCCAGAGGCGCTGTGGGCGGTCAGACGTTTCTTGTTGAGATCAAGAGTGTCAACAATCGTTTTCTTGACTGCAGCGTGAGGCTTCCGCGAAGCTTTCTCTTCGCGGAGGACACGGTCAAAAATGTGATCTCCTCCGGCGTCAGCCGCGGGAAGGTGGATGTTTTTGTCACAGCGCAGTCTTCCTCTGAGGCGGATACTTCCGTCAGCGTCAATCTGGCTCTGGCGGAGGAATACCGCAACGCTCTGAGAGACATCGCCGACAGACTTGGGGTGGAGTTCAGAGCGGACGCCGCCGTCATTGCCCGTTTTCCCGACGTGCTGACTGTGGAGAAAAAGGAGCTGGACGCGGACGAGATCCGCGGGTCTCTCAGCGATCTTACCCATAAGGCTCTGGAGGAATTCAATGCCATGCGCGCCCGGGAGGGAGAACGTCTTCGCGAAGACAGGCTTGTGAAGCTGAAGAACATTTCCGAACTCGTGACGGTCGTGGAAGAGCGCTCCCCCGAGACCGTGCGCGAATACCGCGAACGGCTGGAAGCCCGTCTGCGCGAGCTTTTGGATGACCGCGGAGTCGATGAGCAGAGGCTCATCACGGAAGCGGCTATCTTCGCGGACAAAACCGCCGTGGATGAGGAGACGGTACGTCTTCGCAGCCATATTGTCCAATTCGGCACCATGCTGGAAGACGGATCTCCCATAGGCCGCAAAATGGATTTCCTCATGCAGGAATTCAACCGCGAGTCGAATACCATCGGCTCAAAATGCAGCGACGCGGCTCTTGCAAAGGTCGTGGTGGAACTAAAAAGCGAGATAGAGAAGCTGCGCGAGCAGCTTCAGAACGTGGAGTGAGACATGGCGCTGAAACTGCTGAATATAGGCTTCGGCAATATGGTGGCCGCCCACAGGGTCGTCTCGATGGTCAGTCCCGAGTCTGCTCCGATCAAGCGCATTATCCAGGACGTGAGAGAACGCGGGAACCTGATCGACGCCACCTTCGGCAGGCGCACGCGCACGGTGATCGTGATGGACAGCGGCCATGTGATCCTTTCGGCGCTCACGCCCGAAACGCTCAACACCAGGCTGAACCAGATGGAAGAAACGACGAATCAGGGAGAAGAAAACGATGGCTGAACGCGGAAGACTTCTTGTGATCTCCGGACCCTCGGGAACCGGAAAATCGACAGTGATCGGCGTACTGATGGCGCGTAAGGAAGGGCTGGAATTCTCTGTATCCGCCACGACCCGCGCTCCGCGTCCCGGAGAAAAGGACGGAGTGGACTATTATTTTGTATCCCGGGACAGATTCAACGAGATGATCGAAAACAACGAGCTTCTCGAGCACGCGGAATTTGTGGGCAACTGCTACGGCACGCCCCGCTCCCAGGTGGAGGCACGCCTGGAGAAGGGCATCACGGTGATCCTGGACATAGAAGTTCAGGGTGCCGCGCAGGTCAAAAAAGCGATGCCCGAGGCCATTACGGTGTTTCTCGCCCCTCCCAGCCTGGAGGAGCTGGAAAGACGCCTGCGCGGACGCGGCACGGATTCCGATGAGACCATCCGCAGGCGTCTGGAGACAGCCCGAAAGGAGCTGCTTCTCGCCCCCGAATACGATCACATGGTGATCAACAACGAACCGGAACAGGCTGCGGAGGAGATACGCGCCATTCTGGAGAGCTGATCGAGATACAATGCATTTCCCCGGCTCGGGGAGAGAAAGGAAATGATCTGTTATGATGCTCTATCCGCCGATGGCCGCCCTTGTGGATAAGGTCGGCAGCAACTATCTTCTGGTGAATCTGGTCGCCAGGCGCGCCAGAGAAATCGCCCAGAAGGCGGAGGACAACGAGGAGATCCTCGATAAAAAACCGGTATCCATAGCTATTGACGAGGTTTACTCGGGGAAGCTCACTCTGGACAAGACCGATGAATGAAGCCACTGCCCGGATAGCGGTGGCGGCGGCGACCTACTGGGTCGACAGGCCGTTCAGCTACCGCGTGCCCGCCTCTCTCAGGGAGCGGGTCGTTCCGGGTGTGCGCGTCGTGGTGCCCTTTGGATCCGGCAACCGCCGTACCGAGGGCATCGTTCTGTCGGTCGGGTCCCCGGACAGAGAGGATGTTGTATTAAAGCCCGTTTCCTCGGTGCTGGACAGCGAACCGGTCCTGTCCGATGAGATGCTCCGGCTTGCTCTGTGGATCCGCGAGCGGTATTTCTGCACGGTGTATGACGCCGTGAGAGCCATGCTCCCCGCGGGACTATGGTACCGGATGGAAACGGTGTATGTTCTCTGCGACGGGGCGGACCGTGAAAAAGCTTACGGGGCCGCCGGGGACGACGAGAGAGAACGTACGATCGTGGAGGCTCTCTTTGCCCACGGCGGAACATGTCCCGAGGAGGATATCCGCAGGGTGTTTGGCCGCTCCGATCCGTCCCGCGCGCTCCGCTCTCTGGTACGCAAGGGGATCATAAGGCCGGACAGCACGCAGAAGCGGCGCGTCGGCGATAAAACGGTGCGGATGATCTCCCTGCGCGTTTCGCCGGAGGAGGCGGCTGAGCTCGCTCTCCGCAAGGAGAAGCGGGCGCCCCTTCAGTCGGCGGCGCTCCGTCTTTTGTGTACGCTGGGACGGGTCTCGTTTTCGGAGCTCAGCTATTTTACCGGAGCCTCTTCGGCTACGGTTAATGCATTGATCAAAGCCGGCACGGTGGAGAGCAGCATGGAAGAGGTATTCCGCCGCGGCAGAGCCGAATGGACGGAAACGCGCCCGCTTCCCGAACTGAACGACGAACAGCGATCGGCTTTTGAGGGGATCATCGCCCTGTACGACGGAGCAAACGCTTCCGCTTCTCTTCTGCACGGCGTGACCGGGAGTGGGAAGACCGCGGTGTATATCAGGCTTATCGACGCGATGCTCGCCAGAGGAAAGTCGACAATCCTTCTTGTTCCGGAGATCTCGCTCACACCGCAGATGATCCGCATCTTCTCCTCCTATTTCGGAGACGATATCGCCGTTCTGCACAGCTCTTTGGCTGTCGGAGAGCGATATGACGAATGGAAGCGCGTCCGTTCGGGACGCGCGCGGGTGGTGATCGGGACTCGCAGCGCCGTTTTCGCCCCCTGCGGAGATCTGGGCCTGATCATCATCGACGAGGAACAGGAATACACCTACAAATCCGAAAACTCGCCCCGATACCACGCCCGCGACGTGGCCAAATTCCGCTGCGCCGGTCACGGAGCTCTTCTGGTCCTCGGTTCTGCCACGCCGGATCTTGAGAGCCGCTACTGGGCGGAAAAAGGACGCTACGCGTATTTTCGTCTTTCGAACCGGTACAACGCCCGTGCGCTGCCCGAAGTGGAGATCGTGGACATGCGCGAGGAGCTTCGTGACGGAAACGGGACCTCGCTGAGCCGTCCGCTGCTCGCTTCACTGCGTGACGGCATGAGCCGCGGGGAACAGAGCATCCTTTTCCTCAACCGACGGGGAACGTCCAGCCTGGTCGCCTGCGGGGAATGCGGTTTTACCTACAGCTGTCCGAACTGCAGTGTCCATCTTACCTGGCACGGCAGCCGCAGACGGCTTATATGCCATCACTGCGGATATACCCGGACGCTTGATGAGCGATGTCCCGAATGCGGCGGACTTCTGGACCGCTACGGCACCGGGACCCAAAAGCTGGAGGAGGAGCTCTCGGAGGCTCTGCCCGGAACGGAGATCCTGCGCATGGACGCGGATTCCGTGGCCGGCGCCGGCTCCCACGAGAAGATCCTCACCCGCTTTCGCGAGCAGAAGGTCCCCGTCCTTGTCGGAACGCAGATGGTGACAAAGGGACTGGATTTCGAGAACGTTACGCTGGTCGGCGTCATCAATGCCGATCAGGCTCTGTACACCGGCGATTACCGAGCCTCGGAGAGGTGCTTTTCCCAGATCACACAGGTGATCGGCCGCTCCGGGAGGGGCAGCAAAACGGGAAGGGCTCTGATACAGACCTTTACTCCCGGCAATCAGGTCCTGCGGCTGGCGTCGAAACAGGATTACGACACCTTTTATGAGTCGGAGATCCGGCTCAGGGAGCTTCAGAACTGCCCGCCGTTTTCGGATATCGTCACGGTCACGGCTTCGGGGACGGACGAGTCGGCCGTACTTAGATGCTGTGCATATCTGCGCGACACTTTCCGCGCGCAGTTCTCCGGGAGGGAGGACACCGATGTTCTCGGGCCGGCGCCGCTGCCCGTGGCCAAGGTCAACAACCGCTACCGCTACCGCGTGACGGTACACTGCCGCTTCGACAGAGATATGAGACGGCGTATATCGGAACAGCTGATATACTGCAACACAGCCAAAGAATACAGGGGAGTGTCCGTTTTCGCGGACCTGAACCCGATGGAGTGAACGCAATGGCATTAAGAAATGTACTTACAGATGAGAATCCCGCGCTGAGAAAAGTCTGCCGTCCCTATACGGAATTCAACGAGCGCCTTCACCAGCTTCTCGACGATATGCGTGAGACCATGCTGGAAGAGGACGGCGTGGGCCTGGCCGCTCCCCAGGTGGGGATTATCCGCCGTGCCTGCGTCGTGCTGGAGACCAACGTGGGCGAGGATGAGGAGCCTTATTTCGTTGAACTGGTCAATCCCGAGATCATCCTCGAGGAGGGGGAGCAGATCGGCGGCGAGGGCTGCCTGAGCTTTCCCGGCAAATACGGCATAGTAAAGCGTCCGCAGCGCGTTATCGTTCGCGCTCAGGACAGGAACGGCGTTCCCTTTGAGGTAGAAGGAGTGGATCTGACGGCACGCGCCTTCTGCCACGAGATTGACCATCTCAACGGGATCCTTTTCCCGGACAAGGCCGAACGGATGCTCACCGACGAGGAACTCGCCCGCCTCCGAGGCGACGGTGAAGAAGACGAGGAATACGAGGACGATATCGACGATATCGGAACCGAAGCAGAAGGGAATCCTGCCGAATGAGGATCGCGTTTCTCGGAACGCCGGATTTCGCCCGCGCGTCCCTTAAAGCGCTGCTGGACGAAGGCCGGGACATAGCGGCTGTGTTCACGCAGCCGGACCGGCCCCGGGGCCGCGGGATGCGTCTGGCTCCGTCGCCGGTCAAGGAACTGGCCGAGGCATCCGGCATCCCCGTGTACCAGCCCGAGACCTTCTCGGACGGCGCCGCGGCCGGGATCCTCAGAGAGGTCCGGCCGGATCTCACGGTCGCCGTGGCTTACGGCCGTCTTCTGCCCGAGGACTTTCTCTCGGTACCGAAGCTCGGAAGCATCAATCTTCACGGATCCCTGCTGCCGCGCTGGCGCGGCGCTGCTCCGATCCAGTGGGCCATACTCAGCGGAGACCGCATCACGGGAGTGACCGTGCAGTATATGGCCAAAGAAATGGACGCCGGGGATATCATCTCACGGCGGGAGACGGAGATCGGGGAGTTCGAGACCTCCGGAGAGCTTTTCGACAGGCTTATGATTCTCGGGGCCGAGCTCCTTACCGAAACGGTCCGTTCCATCGAGGCGGGTACGGCCGGAAGGACTCCTCAGGATCACTCTCTTGCCACCTATACGAAGATGCTTGACCGTTCCTTCAGCCCCATTGACTGGACGAAGACGCCCCGCATGATCGTCAAGCAGATCTGCGGTTTGGATCCGTGGCCCTCGGCCACAGCCCGGCTGGACGGCACGGATCTTAAGATTTTCGGAGCAGAGTATACCGACACTGTGACGGAAAGGGCGCCCGGTACTGTGGTGTGCGCTGACCGGCGGGGAATAGAAGTTGCCTGCGGAGAAGGGAAGACGCTTCGTATCACAGAGCTTCAGCCTGCCGGCAAAAAGCGTATGTCCGCGGCCTCCTGGCTGCTGGGCCATCCTATCCGGGTCGGATGAGCCGCTCCGTTTCACCCGCGCGGGCCGCCGCGATCTGGGTCCTGTCCCGGTGCCGGCGCTTCGATGCCTGGACACAGCAGACCGCGGACAGCGCAAGAACAAAATTCTCTCTGAGCGACAGGGACGCGGCCCTCTGCCTGAGACTGTGCAGAAGCGTTCTTCAGAACGCGGCGCTTCTGGACTGGTACATATCAAAATTCTGTTCAAGACTCCCGGAGGATCTTGATCCTGCCGTACGGGATATCCTGCGGCTCGGGGCTGCACAGCTCCTTCTGACGGACCGCATTCCGGCGTCGGCCGCCGTAAACGAGAGCGTGGAACTTGCCAAGCGCGGCTCTCCCGGGGCCGCCGGGCTGGTCAACGCGGTGCTCAGAAGCATGGAGAGAAGCAAAAACGCCCTTCCCGATCTTCCGGAAGCCGGTACTCCCCGGGAGCTGTCAATCCGCTTCAGCCACCCTCTCTGGCTGTGCGAAAGGCTTGTATCCGAATACGGTTATGATAACGCGAGGGCTTTTCTTGAAGCGGACAATACCCCGCCGGACCTTACGGTGACGGCGAACCTCTGCCGTACCGACGCCGTCTCTCTTTTAAACCGCTTTCGCGACGCCGGGCTTGACGCCGCTTTGAGCCCGCTCTCGGAAATATCGATAAGGATCTCCGCGGCGGGTTCGGCCGCCTCTCTTCCGGGATACGCGGAGGGAGAGTTTTTTGTGCAGGATGCCGCCGCCTCCACGGGCGTGATCGCCGCGCATCCCGAGCCCGGGATGCGGGTGCTGGATCTGTGCTCCGCTCCCGGGGGAAAAAGCATGCTCTGCGCCGTGCTCATGAGAGACCGGGGCGAGATCCTCTCCTGCGATCTGCACGCGAAAAAGCTTTCCCGCGTGGAGGAAAACGCGGCGCGGCTGGGGCTGAAAAGCATCCGCACGATGCCCGCCGACGCCGCCGACCCACCGGAGGAGCTGCGTTCCGCCTTTGATCTGGTCATTGCCGACGCTCCGTGTTCGGGGCTGGGGGTGATCCGAAAAAAGCCGGAGATCCGCAACAAATCACCCGAAGACATCGCCGCGCTGCCGGCCGTTCAGCTTCGTATACTCCGGGGCGCTGCCGGATGCGTTAAGCGGGGAGGCACGCTGCTCTATTCCACCTGCACCGTCCTCCGGGAGGAAAACGAAGGGGTCACCGAAGCTTTCCTCTCCGAAGACAGCCGATTTTCTCTCATCGGACAGAGAACGATACGGCCGCATGAGTTCGGGACCGACGGATTTTATTATGCTGTACTGAGGAGATCATGACTGCGAGCAACGACAGGATCGATATCAAATCCCTAACGCCCGGAGAACTGGCGCTCCTCTTTAAGGAGCTCGGCCAGCCTTCTTATCGGGCGGGACAGGTGTTTTCCCGCTTCGCCGCCGGCTGCGGGAGCTGGGATGAACTGACGTCTCTTCCGAAGACGCTCAGGACCCGGCTGGACGGCATGTGCCGTCTTTACGCTCCCGAACCTGTCCGGAAGCTTGTATCCGAGACAGACGGAACGGTTAAGTTCCTTTGGAGGCTGTTCGACGGCAATGCCGTGGAGACTGTGGTCATGCGCTACCGTTACGGCAACACCGTGTGCATCTCTTCTCAGGTAGGCTGCGCGCAGGGATGTGCTTTCTGCGCGAGCACCATAGGAGGAAAGGTCCGCGATCTGACGCCCTCAGAGATGCTTGACGAGGTCATTTTCTCCGAGAAGGTCTCCGGCCTTCCCATTTCGCACATCGTGCTTATGGGTATAGGAGAACCTCTGGACAATTTCGACAATGTGATGCGTTTCCTTGAGCTGGTCAATCATCCCGACGGCCGGAATATAGGCATGCGCCATATATCTTTGTCCACCTGCGGGATAATCGAACGCTTTGACGATCTGGCGGAGAGAAACCTGCAGCTGACGCTTTCGGTGTCGCTGCACGCGCCGGACGATGAGACCCGTTCCAGGCTCATGCCGGCCAACAGAGGCCGGGGTGTGGACGCGCTGTTCGCCGCGTGCGATAAATACTTCCGCAGAACCGGAAGAAGGATCTCCTTTGAGTACGCCATGATCGACGGGGTAAACGATACAGGCGCTCAGGCAGAACTTCTAGCCTCACGGGTAAAGTCTCTGGGAGCTCATGTGAATCTGATACCGCTCAACAAGGTGGAGGAACGAAGATTTGAGCCTTCCTCGTCTGCCGCGATCAGGCGGTTTACGGATATTCTCAAGTCAAACGGCGTAAATGTCACAGTCCGGCGCAGACTCGGTAGCGACGTGAACGCGTCCTGCGGTCAGCTTCGGCGCAATTCGGTGGGGTCGGAAAATGACGTATTTCGGAATAACTGACAAAGGATCGGTGCGCGCCGTCAACCAGGACGCTTTTCGTGCCGAGGATGTGCCCGAGCGCGGCGCCGCCGCCCTTGTGCTTTGCGACGGCATGGGCGGAGAACGCGCGGGAGAAGTTGCGTCTGAGACGGCCGCCGGGGCGTTCGCGGAATATGCGCTTGAGCGCTTTTCGGACGCCGTGCCTCCCCTGGCGGACGATACGGCGCGTGAAGCGGCCGCGTGGGCGAATCTGCGTGTATATGACCGCGCAATGCGTGACGACGCCTGCCGCGGTATGGGGACGACTCTGGTGGCCGCCGTGATCACCGCGGAGGACTGCGTGATCGTGAACGTGGGCGACAGCCGATGCTACTGGATGGCCGAGGGACAGCTCCAGCAGGTGACAAAGGATCACTCTCTTGTACAGGAGATGGTGGACGCCGGCCTGATCGATCGGGAACAGGCACGGACCCATCCGCGCAGAAATGTGATCACCCGCGCCGTAGGCATGGAGCGGAGGGTCCCCTGCGATATATTCCGCATCGATCTGCGCCCCGGCGATACCCTCCTGCTGTGCTCGGACGGTCTGAGCAATATGGTCACCGACAGGGAACTGGCCGGGGTGCTTTCCCATGAGACCGAACTGAAGGACGCGGGAGAAAAGCTGCTGTCCATGGCGCTGGAAAGAGGAGCGCCGGATAATGTGACCGTTCTTCTGGCTCGTTTATGAGTTTATCTGAGTTTTTCCTGCCCATGGGGGTGCTTTATGGATAACGAACATATCGATCAATACAGCGGGATCGTTCTGGAGGACCGCTATGAGCTGATCGAGGGGATCGGCAGCGGAGGAATGGCCGTGGTTTTCAAAGCCATGGACAACAGGCTGAACCGATTCGTTGCGGTTAAGATCATGCGACCCGAGCTGGCTGAGAATGAGAAATTCCGCCAGCGCTTCCAAACCGAGTCCCGGGCCATCGCAAAGCTGAGTCATCCCAACATTGTCGGCGTATATGACGTAAGCCATACCGACGATATAGAGTACATCGTCATGGAGCTCGTTGACGGGATCACGCTCAAACAGTATATGAACGAGCACGGCCCCCTGAGCACGGCGAAGGCTCTGGATTACTCTCTGCAGATCGCCAAGGCCCTCAGCCACGCGCACAGCAAGGGGATCGTCCACAGGGATATAAAGCCTCAGAATATCCTTGTCGTCGGGGAAGAGACGATCAAAGTGGCGGATTTCGGCATCGCAAACCTGCAGTCCGAGGTCCCGGACGTGGAGAACGAGGCCATCGGCTCGGTACACTATATTTCCCCCGAACAGGCAAAAGGGCTGCCCGTGGATGAGAGGAGCGATATCTATTCTCTCGGCATCGTCATGTACGAGATGCTTTCGGGCATGCTGCCCTTTGACGGGGACGACGACCGGACCATCGCTCTGAAGCATCTGTCTGCCGTACCCACGCCTCTTCGCGACATTGTTCCGACTATCCCGGAGAGATTTGCCGCGATCGTAAGGAAAGCCATGCAGCCCTCCCTGGAGAAGCGCTATCAGAGCGCGGATGAGCTGGTATCCGATCTGGAACGCTTCCGCAGGATCCTGACGGGAACGTCGGAGGAGATAGGCGGAAACGTGGCCCCTGTGAGCACGGCGGGAGAGATGTCCCGCGAGAATTATGACCGCCGCCGCCGCAGGTCCAAGGTCGTGAGCATGCTCTCCGGCTTTTTCGGGGTTATGGCCTTCATTGTGTTCCTGAGCGTTTTCCTTTGGAATTACTGGCTGAAGGATATCTTCTCTCCCGGACAGCGCATCGAGATCCCGAATTTTGTAGGCAGCTATTACGACACGATCATCAACAGCAAGAATTTCACCAAATCATTTCATTTCGATCTGCTGTATGAGATCGATCCGGATGTGGAAAAGGGGATCATCATCAGCCAGCAGCCCGAGGCCGGCAAGAGCTATATGCTCTCCGACAAGGGGATCAACGTCAGCCTGACGATCTCCACGGGCGTCATGCTCACCGAGATACCCGACTGCGTCAACAGGGATTACCGCGAAGCCACCAGCGAGCTTGAAAAGCTCGGATTCGTCGTGGAGAAGATCTACGCTTCGGACAACAATACGGAGAAGGACTTCGTCGTGGATATCAGCCCCGCGCCGGGAGAGAAGCTCCCCGCGGGAGCGACCGTATATCTTACCATCAGCGTCGGCCCCGAGGTGGAGACCGTGATCATGCCGTATCTGGTGGGCTATACCCAGTCGGAAGCCGAAACGATGCTTGAAGCATACAAGCTCACGCTCGTCTCCGTCAGCACCGTCTATAACGACAGCATCCCGGAGGGCGCCGTGGTAGGGCAGAATGTTGAGGCAGGAACCGAACTGCCCGTTTTCTCCAGGATATATCTTCAGGTCTCTCTCGGACCGGAGACGACGCCGGAACCCGAACCCGACAGCGAAGCCATCCCCATCGGCGTTCCCGGTACGGAAGGGTGAGTATGGCGGAGGGACTGATCGTAAAAGCGCTCAGCGGCTTCTATTATGTCGAGACCGCGGACGGACCCATAACATGCCGTGCCAGGGGGAAATTCCGGCTGGACGGCTCAAGCCCGCTGGTGGGCGACAGAGTGATCGCGGAACGCGCTTCCGACGGAAGCGGCACTGTACGCGAGATCCTGCCGCGCAGAAACCGTTTTGTCCGTCCCGCGGTCGCAAACATCGATCTCATGGTCATGGTTGCCGCAGCCGTCAATCCGGTAACGGATCCGTTTCTCATTGACCGGGTCTGGGCCTTGGCCGAGCATCACGGATGTGAATTCCTGCTGTGTGTGAACAAGACGGATCTCGACGCGGCAGACCGTCTGCTGGAGATCTACACCGCGGCAGGGGCCTCCGTCGTAAGGACCAGCGCGGAAACGGGGGAAGGCGTGGATGAACTGACAGCGCGTACATCGGGCAGGATATGCGCTTTCGCGGGCAACTCGGGTGTCGGCAAAAGCAGCCTGCTCAACGCCATGGATCCGGGGCTGTCGCTCAGAACCGGAGAGGTGAGCCGCGCGCTGGGACGCGGACGACATACGACGCGGCATGTGGAACTCTTTCCTTTGGCAGGAGGAGGATATATTGCCGACACTCCGGGTTTCGGCTCTTTCGACATCGATCAGATGGAGAACATCCGGCCCGATGAGCTGCAGAACTGTTTTCCGGAGTTTTCTCCTTACCTGGGACGCTGCCGTTTCCGCGACTGCACACACCGGCGCGAGCCGGACTGCGCTGTCCTTGAAGCAGTGAAGGCGGGTCAGATCCCGCTGTCGCGCCACGGTTCTTATGTGCGGCTCTACGAAGAAGCCGACTCCGTTCCGGAATGGGAGCGTGACTGAAGGCTATGCGCCGGCACCGATCCCCCTTGTCACAGGGGAGTTTTGGTGCTATAATCTGACAAGTATTTGATTTTTGGGGGAATACCAGTATGTCCGGACATTCCAAATGGCATAACATACAGAAAACCAAGGGCGCTCAGGACGCCAAGCGTGCCCAGGCCTTCACCAAAATTGCCCGCGAGATGATCGTGGCTGTCAAGGAAGGCGGCAGCGGCGATCCCGCCAACAATTCCCGACTGGCGGCCGTTGTGGCAAAGGCCAAGGCGGCAAACATGCCCAACGACAATATCAAGCGCACCATAGAAAAGGCCCTGGGCAGCGGCTCTACGGACAACTACGAGTCCGTTACCTACGAGGGATACGGCCCGTCCGGAGTTGCCGTGATCGTGGACGCCATGACCGACAACCGCAAGCGCACCGCCTCCGATGTACGTCACTATTTTGACAAATACGGCGGGAACCTCGGCCCGGCCAACTGCGTATCCTGGTCCTTCGACAAAAAGGGCGTCATTGTCATCGACAACGAAGACGGAGATCTGGATGAGGACTCCGTTCTCGAGGCAGCCCTGGACGCCGGCGCCGACGATCTGGAGACAGAAGAGGGCATTTTCACTGTCTACACTCAGCCGGACGATGTGGCGTCCGTGTCCGAAGCGCTCAGCGCCAAGTATCATCTTCTCTCCGCCCAGGTCGAAATGGTTCCGCAAAGCTACGTTACCCTGACCGACGAGGGCGACATCAAGAACATGACCAAGATGCTCGAGATGTTCGAAGACAACGACGATGTGCAGAATGTCTGGCACAACTGGGAGAACGAGGACTAATATCCGGGATGATTCAGACCGCCGGGGAAGTACGTTTCCGGCGGTTTTTCCCATAAAGGAGCCGGACAGCTCCTCAGCGACAGTACGTCAATTCGCGTATGGACACACGGAGGTATCCGCTTCATGGATGATCGCGACAACAGATCTACACGGGGCAGCGGGGCTGCGTCCCGTCCGCCGGACTTTGAATTCACGGAGGACACGCCGCTCTTCACCGATGTACCCTATACTCCCATCCGAAGGACCGGAAACAACGGGCGGCCCTCCGCTCCCGCCTCTCCGGCTTCCTCTCCACGGCCGTCGGGTTCCCGCGGCGGCAGGATATACTCCGCTCCGGAAAGACCTTCCGGCGGCGCACGGCCTTCCGCGGCCCCAAAACCTCAGGGAAAAACGGGGCGTACCTCTCCCGTTTACACGGAGCTCAGCTGGGATGATCTGATGCGCGGCACAGACAGCGTCGATGTACGCAGACAGGCGGCAAACGATCCTCACGCCGGAGGAGCCGCGTTGCCGCAAGGCGGAGCACAGCGTCCTTCGGGATCGCAGTATTTCGGCGGCTTTGACCGGGAGATGGAAGAGCTCTTTTACGGAAGGACCCGGAACGAAGAGCCCTCCGCAGAGGGAAACATCCCTGCAGTCCCGCGGGGAAGACAGCCTTCCGCCCCGCGCTCGGAATCCCGGGCACCGGTCCGGCCCCAGTCCACGCGCCGTCCCGCTCCGCACCCGGACAACGCTCCCGCTCCGGCCCGCAGGGCAGCGATCACGCCCGCCCGCTCCCAGTGGTCCGGCGTTTTCAGCAGCGGAAATCCCGCGGGAAGTCCTTCCCGGACCGCGGAACCTGCCCCTGGGAGGAGAAACGCCGACGCGGCTCCCGTCTCCGCGTCGCGCCGTAACGGCAGCGCGGGCAGACCCCGTTCCGGAGGCATACCGCCTCTTTTCCTCGGCGGAGGTTTGGCGCTGCTGGTCCTGCTGATTTTTCTGATCGCGAAGCTGAGCGGCACGGGGACGGGGTCCGCCCGCCCGGCCGCGGCTCCGGTGATCACGGCCGCTCCGGCCCCCGAAGTGTCCTTCGAGCCGGTCCTGACCCCCGAGCCTCAGGAAGAGACCACACCCGCTCCGACTCCCGAGCCGTCTCCCACACCCGCGGGACCGAAGGCAAAGCTGAGCGGCGGGCTGGTCGTTCCCGCCGACTGGGGGCCCGTGATCCCCGAGAGATCCCGCGCCGTGTACGACAGCTTCTTTGATAAGTCCTGTATGGTGGGAAACTCGCTCGTGGAAGGCTTTTTCATGTGGGCGGGAATGACCAACATGCGGTACATTTATCACACCGGCGCGACCGTCAACGACGCGATAGGGAAGCTGGACCTGGCGCCGATCACGCTCAATCCGCCCGGATACTATGAAAACATCTATCTTCTCTTCGGACTGAACGAGATCGGGACGGATGTGAATTCCTTCGTGCAGGGATATAAAAAGCTGGTAGACTTTATCCGTCAGTATCAGCCCACGGCCAACATCATCCTCATTTCCGTGACACCCGTCACCCGGCAGGTCGACGGAGATCCCAATGAGGTGCAGTCCATGGACCGCATCCGCACGTTTAATTCCGCTCTGACGGAGTTCTGTGTCGATCAGAACTGCTGGTATCTGGATATCTATCATCTGCTGCTCGACAAGGACGGTTATCTCTCCGGAGACTATGCCTTTGTCGGCGACGGAAAGCATTTTGAGAAATCGGGATACGTGGCGTGGGCCAACTATATGAAGACCCACTACGTGGACAGCAGTCTTCCCGACGAAAAATGACGGACCTGAAAAGGGGAGCGGCCGTCTCCCTGCTGATATGTTATCTGATCACGGTCTGCGGCTGCACTCTGCGCCGTACCCCTCCCGAGCCCGAACCGACTCCCGCTCCCACAGCCGCTCCAACGCCGTCTCCGGAGCCGACTCCCTCTCCGGCCGTGACCTTCACGCCGGACCCGACCGCCACGCCGGGGCCCACTCCCGAGCCGACGGAGGAACCGACGCCAGAGCCCACGGCAGAACCTGTTATGAGCAAGGCACGCCGCAGCGGGGCTCTTATCGTGCCCGACGAATACGGCCCCGTGATCCCTCTGAGATATGAACCCGCTCCGGACAGCTTCTTTGACAGCGCGTGCATGATCGGCAATTCCATGGTACAGGGATTTCAGCTGTGGGCAGGACTGCACAACGTCACCTGCCTGTCGGAGACGGGCGCAACGGTGTACTCCGCGCTGAAGAAGATCGACCTCCGGCCCGTTCGGAACAACCGGTACAGCAATATCTATCTGATGCTGGGCCTTAATGAGGTCGGCATAGGCCCGGAGGAGTTCACCGAAAACTACGCGAAAATCATAGACTACATCCGAGCCTGCCAGCCCGAAGCCAACATTATCGCGGTATCCGTTACCCCCGTTGTACGCTGGGTGACGCAGCAGCCGTACACGAGCTATACCCTGGAAAACATCAACGAGCTGAACGCCGCGCTGCGTGAACTGTGCGCGGGAAAAGAGTGCTGGTATCTGGATATCGCTTCCGAACTGTCGGATGAGGAAGGATATCTTCTTGAGCTCTATGCCTACCGGGGAGACGGCAAACACATGGAAGCCAACGGGTATGAGCTGTGGGCGGATATCATGCGCACCCATTATGTGGACGAAGGCCTGCTTTCGGAATAAAAGAAAGAGAGACTGCTTAACATGAAAAGAACCGTGGCAATGATCCTTGTTATCGCCTGTACGGCAGCGCTTTTTGCCGGCTGCGGCGGGAAGAAAAAGGACTTTGAGCCCCAAAGCTTTATCGATGAGCTCCTTGCCGGGGCAAATTTCAAGGACAGCCTCAACCGGCTGGACGACCCTGTGGTGCCGATCCTTTACGATATCGATGAGGCTGACTACAGCGAGGCGATCGTATACTGCGGAACGGCAGCTACAGCAGAGGAGATCGCCGTATTTACGGCCGCGGACAGCGCGGCTGCGGAACGTCTGCTCGCCGCGGCCCAAAAGCGCGTGGACAAGCTGATAGAGTCCTATAAATCCTACGGCCCGGCTGCGGCCATGTCGCTGGAGAACAGCGTGGTAACGCGTTCCGGAGACTATGTGGTGGTCGTCGTCTGCTCGGACAGCGAAAGCGCCGGGAAGATCTGCGAAAAGTATTTCTGATCTCCGAGCCGGATACCGGCCGCGAAGAGATCCCGTGCATTATATTAAAGAAAGCGGATGATCGGTATGAGTAAAATCCCCGCGCCGGATGAGGCTTTTGAGATCCTTCGGCGCTATAACAGCGAGCCCTTCCATCTGGAGCACGCGCGGACCGTATCCCATGTGATGGGCGTGTTTGCCGCCAAATACGATCCTGAAAGAGTCGATTTCTGGCGCAGCGTCGGAATGCTCCACGACATCGACTTCGAACAGTGGCCCGACCGGCACTGCCTCAAGGCCGATGAGCTTCTTCATGAGCTGGATATGAACGAAGAGCTGATACACGCTGTGGTGAGCCACGGCTACGGCATCTGCTGCGATACGGAGCCGGTGCTCTATATGGAGAAGGTCCTGTTCGCCGTTGACGAGCTGACGGGCCTGATCGGGGCAGCGGCCAAAATGCGTCCGACAGGGCTGGAGGGCATGGACGCGAAATCTCTCAACAAAAAATTCAAGGACAAAAAGTTTGCCGCCGGCTGCAGCCGGGATGTGATCTCCCGGGGAGCGGATATGCTCGGCATGGAGCTGAGCGAACTGTTCACGGCAACGATCGAAGCCATGCGTGAGCCGTAAATGGCACAGACATCCCTCCGCACGCGCGGAGGGATGTTTTCTGCGGGTCACCAGCGATATTGAACTTTATTCCCGGCTGTGATATATTTTTTGAGATATAAAGATCGGTTAACGGAGAATGGAGATCGGTCACATGAATGCAAACAGAAATCCGTTTTTGGACGATGTCCGTTTCAGAGGCGTCCGGCCTTTTGAAAAGCGAGTTTGGCTCGCCTCGCCGACCATGCACGGCGACGAGCGCAGATGGGTTGACGAGGCCATAGACACCAACTGGGTCAGCACCGTCGGAGAGAATATAAACGCTCTGGAAAAAGAGGTCTCGGAGATACTGGGCGGCCGATACGCGGTGGCTCTCTCCTCCGGCACGGCGGCGCTGCATCTGGCGGTAAAGCTGGCGGGGGAAAAGCTCTACGGCCCGCCGAAAGTCGGCCGCGGTACGCTGGAGGGCCGCAGGGTATTCGCCTCGGATCTAACCTTTGACGCCACGGACAACCCTATCGCCTATGAGGGCGGCGAAGCCGTTTTTATTGATACCGAAACCGATACATGGAATATGGATCCCGAGGCTCTGGAGAGAGCGTTCGAACTCTACCCGGATGTCCGGCTGATCGTGATCGCCCATCTTTACGGCACACCGGGAAAGATCGACGAGATCCGTTCCATAGCCGACGCGCACGGCGCGCTGATCGTTGAGGACGCCGCCGAGTCGTTCGGAGCGACTTATGGGGGGATCCAGACCGGATGCTTCGGCGACGAGGCCGTGATCTCCTTCAACGGGAACAAAATCATTACGGGCAGCACGGGCGGCATGCTGATCACCGGATCGCTTGCCGACGCCAATCGAGCCCGCAAATGGTCGACACAAAGCCGGGAAAACGCTCCGTGGTACCAGCATGAGGAGATGGGCTACAACTATCGCATGAGCAACCTGATCGCCGGTGTCGTACGCGGACAGCTTCCCTGGCTCGGCGAGCATATCGCTCAGAAGAAGGCTGTATTCGAGCGCTACCGGGAGGGCCTGAAGGATCTGCCCGTGCGGATGAATCCCATCGATATGGAAAAGTCCGTACCGAACTACTGGCTGAGCTGCCTGATCATCGATAAGGAGGCTATGTGCCCGCAGGTGAGGGGGGAGAAGGACGTCCTTTATCGCACGGAGCCGGGCAAAACCTGTCCCACGGAGATTTTTGACGCGCTCTCCGCGTTCAACGCCGAGGGCCGGCCGATATGGAAACCGATGCACCTTCAGCCCATTTACCGCATGAATCCGTTCGTGACACGCGAAGGAAACGGCAGAGGCGGCTCCAACGCGTATATAGCGGGCGATATCACAGACATCGGAGCGGATATTTTCGACAGAGGTCTCTGCCTTCCCAGCGACAACAAAATGACGCCGGAGGAGCAGGACCGCGTCATAGAGATCATTCACCGCTGCTTTGATTAAAACGCAGGATACATCGCGCACCTCTAAAGCGGAGGCATATATGGCTCACAAAAAAGGCTTTTACGAAAAGTATATCAAGCGTCCGCAGGACATGCTCTGCGCCGGAGCGGCTATCCTTGTTCTCAGCCCCGTCATGGCGGTCACGGCTGTGCTTGTGCGCGTGAAGCTGGGATCGCCCGTGCTGTTTCGGCAGGTACGTCCGGGCAGGGACGGGAAGCCATTCACCATGTACAAATTCCGTTCCATGACCGACGCGAGAGACGAAAACGGCGAGTTTCTTCCCGACGAGGAAAGACTTCCGCCCTTTGGTCAGAAGCTTCGCTCCACCAGTCTGGATGAGCTGCCGGAGCTGTTCAACATTCTGAAAGGGGACATGTCTGTAGTGGGGCCGCGCCCCCTTCTGATGCGGTATCTTCCGAGATACAACGCCAGACAGGCCAGGCGGAACGAAGTCCGGCCGGGCTTTACCGGGCTGGCCCAGGTCAATGGGCGCAACGCTATTACCTGGGAAGAAAAATTCGAATGGGATGTCCGCTATGTGGACAGCGTTTCCTTCCTCGGCGACTGGAGCATCATACTGCAGACAGTCAAAACGGTCCTCTCCCACGAGGGGATCAGTTCCGGTACATCGGTGACCATGGAGGAATTCATGGGCACTCCCGAACCGGAAAAAACGGATTAACGATCGGAGAGGAGAGGCCTTTTTCATGAAGATCCTTTTCACCAGCGCCGGACGCCGCGTAGAGCTGATGCAGGCTTTTCGCTCGGCTTCCGAAAAAAGCCGCATTCCGCTGGAGCTTTACGGAGCGGATATGAACCCGCATGCCCCGGCCCTCGCCTTCTGCGACAGGAGCGTGATCGTACCGGCCATTCGCAGTGAAGACTATATCCCCGAACTCATAAGGATCTGCCGCGAGGAGAGCATCGACGCTCTGGTACCGACCATCGACACGGATCTTTTGCTTCTCTCGCGCGAGAGGGAGAGCTTTCTGCCCACAAAGGTGATCATCAGCGATCCGGATAAGGTCGCGCTGTGCCGCGATAAGCGTCTGACGGCCGATTATTTCCTGTCCGTAGGGCTGAAAAGCCCCGTTCCTGTCGATAACATCATCGATTATCGCGGAGGCTTTCCGGCGTTCATCAAACCGAGGGACGGCAGCTCAAGCATATTCGCCTATAAAGCGGATACCCCCGAGGAACTGGAATCTTATTCGCTCCGGGTCCCGGACTACATCATCCAGCCCTTTATCGAGGGCACGGAATACACGGTGGACATTTTCTGCGATCTGGACGGAGAACCGGTGTACATCACGCCGAGGATCCGCCTGGCCGTGCGCTCCGGAGAGGTACTGCAGACAAAGATCGATCAGGACGACCGGATCATCGGAGAGATGCGCTCTCTTGTGGCCGATTACAGGCCGCGCGGCGCGATCACCGTTCAGCTGATCCGGCAGAAGGGGACCGGAGAAGACTGGTATATCGAGATCAACCCCCGTTTCGGAGGAGGCGCGCCTCTTTCCATCAAGGCCGGAGCGGACAGCGCAGAGGCTCTGCTGCGCGTGCTGAACGGAGAAAAACCGGGCTACCGCGGCAAAGCAGCCGAGGACGGAGCGGTGTACAGCCGTTTCGATCAGAGCATTCGGGTCCGATGACAGTCATAATAGGATCCGTTACGGAGGCCGAAGCGCTTCTCG
>CACXMX010000001.1 GCA_902768805.1 Oscillospiraceae bacterium | reverse complement strand
GTGGCGCCGAGGGCCGTGGCGGCGGTGACATACTCCTGTTCCTTGAGCTGCAGCACCTGACCGCGTACGATACGGGCCATCGTCACCCAGAAAAGCACCGCAAAGGTGATGAAAATGCTCACGATGCCGGTGCCCAGGTCGCTCATCGCGCGGGCGAAAGAGGACGTCCCCGCGTCGAACCACGCCTGCAGCGGGTCTTTGAGCACCACCTGGAGCAGCAGTACGATAAGGACCTCGGGAATGGAGTAGATGAGCTCCACGAACCGCATCATGACGAAGTCGACCTTCCCTCCGGCAAGGCCGGAAATGGCGCCGTAGATCGATCCGATAATGAGCACGATCAGCGACGCGACCAGGCCGATGATGATCGACACCCGGGCGCCGTACATGGTGCGCGCCATCAGGTCGCGGCCGGAGGAATCCGTTCCGAACACATGCGGGAACACCCGGTGCGAAAGCTTTATCTCCGTCGCTCCCTCGGCCGCCGTGCCGGTGAACTCGATGGGCTCCGTCTTGGTGAACTCGCCATCCTTGATATTCGACTCCTTGACCACATACAGCGGTTCCTCCGCCGATGTGTCCAGGAAGATCATGGCTTTTTCCAGCGATTTTTTCAGCGTAAAGGCATAGGTATTGCCCTTGTGGGTGATATAATAGTCGCCCTTTCTCAGCGCGGTTATGCTGCCGCGCTGGAGCGCGGTGGCATAGAACCCGTCTCCCACATCCTGTACGGAGCGGATCCTCTCCTCGCCCTTGGAGTACTCAAAGGGTCCCAGCTTCTGGGAGTTGCGGTACTGATCTCCGTAGCCGTAGGGGATCAGCGAGGGCCCCACGAAGGCAAACAGGAGACACAGCGCGAAGATCCCCAGCGCCACCATCGACACGGTGTTGGCGCGGAACCTCCGCCAGGCGTCCCGCCAATAGGATACGCTCTTGTGTTTTTCCACCATGGATTCCTTCTCGCTCTCATCGGCGGGAGAGAAATCCGATTCGTTCAGGCCGAAGGCCTCCATGATCTTGTCCGGATCCGGCCGGAAGGGACTGATCGAAGTAAGATTAGCCATAGGTCAGTTCTCCTTCGCGGCAATGTTGATGCGGGGATCGACGATCTTGTAGGCGATGTCGACCACCAGATTCATGAAAATGACCAGAGCGGAGAGCACCACGGTGGTCGCCATGATGACCGGATAGTCGCGGCTGAGCACGCTCTGCACATAATACTTGCCCAGGCCCGGGATCGAGAAGGTGGACTCCACCACAAAGCTGCCCGTGATGATGCCGGCCATGACGGGACCGAGATACGTGATCACGGGGATGAGCGAATTGCGCAGCGCGTGCTTGAGGATCAGCACACGCGTTTTCACGCCCTTGGCGCGGGCGGTGCGGATATAGTCCTGGTTGATGGCGTCGAGCATGCTCGTACGGGTGAGCTTGGCCACATAGCACGTGTAATAGAAGGACAGGCTGATCACCGGCATGACATAGCTTTTAAAGCTTGTAAGGCTGCTCGAGAGCGTGGGAAGCCACTGCAGCTTGACCGCGAAGGTCACGAGCAGCAGCGTTGCCAGCACGAAAGTGGGGACCGCCACGCCCACCGTTGTGAGCACGCGCAGGAAGCCGTCGATCCAGCTCCCCCGGTTATACGCGGCAATGCAGCCCAGCGGGATCCCCACCAGCACCGCCAGAGCCAGCGCGTAAAGCCCCAGCTTGATCGACAGCGTGAATTTTCCCTGATGGAAGATGATGTTGGAAACGGGCGTTCCCTCCTGCATTTTCAGCGAGGTGCCCAGATCGCCGCGCAGATAGCTTTTTACATAGTTGAACAGCTGCACATACAGCGGCTTGTCAAGCCCGTATTTCGCGTTGGCCCTGGCGATCATTTCCGGCGTGGATTTCTCCGTGAGGAACGGGCTCCCCGGCACCGCGTTCATCAGAAAAAATGTGATCGTCATGATCACCAGCAGCGTCAGGATCGCCACGCCCAGACGCTTGAGAATATAACCGAACATACTCAATCCACCCGTTCCGAATTAATGATAAGACGCAAAACCACCATGATCGTTCGGGATCCGGCCCCGAACCGGGCCCGATCCCTTTATCACGGTGAAGCAACATCATTTTAAAACATTAGAATAATACACGATTTTTGCCGGCATGACAAGTGCCAGATTGTTGAAAAAAGCAACGGGTCTGCCGATGATTTACGGCAATAATCAACGAAGCGCCGGCCGTGCCGGCGCTTCGTCTCCGACGCGCTATTTTTCCGGATAGACGAAGGTCTCTCCCGATACGTAGTCACCCAGAAGCACGCACAGCCGCGCGATATGCTCTTCCGCGCGCGGAAGATTGTGGGTGAGCACCACGAGAAGAAAAGGTTCCGGGGCATAGACGATCCCGGCCGTGCTGATATCCCGGCCGAAATTGGACAGATAGCCGTATTTCTGCGCGATCTCCCAGCGGTTCTCGTAGAGCCGGAAATAGCGGCCGGGCTGAGCGAGGAGCAGGTGATCGACTACCGTGGGGAACCGTTCCGGCTCGCTGTGGAGCGTATACAGGCAGGTGATCATGCGGCGCGGCGTGATGTAGGAGTCGGTCCAGTATTTTCGGTCTGCGCGCGCCTCCTCTGCCGTCATTCCGTAATACGGCGCCTCGACCAGCTTGGAGGCGCGGTAGGCCCCCAGGGGCTGATAGAGCTTGTAGGAATAATTGTTGTTGGACTGCTCCAGGCTGCCCGTCATCAGGGTTTCGAGCCGCCCGCCCCCGACGGTCGTGTCCCAGGTGGCCTCTCCGTTGGCCACTTTTTCGGCCCAGTACATGTTCAGCGCCACTTTGTACAGGCTCGCGCCGTAGAAGTTGACGTCCTTGTTGACGTAGTAGGCCTCTCCCGTCTCCAGGTCCAGCCAGCCCAGAGCCAGCTGTTTTTCGCCGATTTTGTTTTCCGCGATGTATTCCTCTATCAGCGCGCCGGCGCCGTCGATCTCCTGCGCGGGCTCTCCTCCGGCGGAGGTAAGCGCCATCACCGTTCCCGCCAGAACGGCAGCGCAGGTCGTAAGCAAGCTCATACTGTCTCCTTTTGTCCTCAAATGCTTTCGCCGGGCCCGTCGGCCCGGCGCGCAGTCCGGTCCCCGGGCAATCGTTTATTCTCCGCCCGAGAGCGAGACATTGTTCTCTATCCCGTCCGACATCAGGCTGTCATAGGTCTCCCGCGCGCCGGGCACCGCGGAGAGCGCGTCCTCGTCCACGGCCAGTGCAAAAGCCGTGGTCCCGTCCGAGCAGGTCAGCGCGTAAAACGGAAGCCCGCTCACATGACGCAGCTCCGCGTCTGTCACGACAACGCTCTCCCCCGTCCCGGCCATCCAGGTCACGGCCCGGGAGGCCGCCTTTGAAAGAGGGATCACATCCGATACGGTCACGGCGTCGGCCAGATATACCGCCCGGATCACCGCCTGATCGAAGGCGCCCGTATACAGGAAGGTAAAGCGGGCCGTGCACTCGCAGCCGGGAAGCGTTCCCGTCCCGCGAAAGAGGATCTCTCCGTCGTTGTTCTCCACCTGTGTGGAAAGAGTGAGTCCGTAGTCGCGCAGCAGACCGATCAGGCCGCTGTTGTCCAGAAATGTGCGGGATATCTGCTCGGGCTTGTCCGTTTTAAGGAAGGCGCTCTGTTTCTCGAAATCGGCCCCGCTCAGCACGGTCATGTTCGCCGCGCGGATCAGCAGCGCTCCGTTCTCGGTCACGGACCAGACCGTATCGCCCCAGCCGGCGGCGCGAACGTTGTCGCTCACCTTTTTCCCTATATCGGACAGATCGACGGTGCTGAGCCGGCCGAAGGTGATCTCCGCGGGCGGCATATAGCCGCAGTCTACGCTCTTTACGGAAACGCTTCGGCCTCCGCGGCCGTCTCCGGAGGAGAGCTGCTGCTCCGTCTGGACGGTGAAGGCGCTTCCGGCGGGGCCCGGAGCCGCGGTCGGGACGATCGCCGGCGCCTCCTCACGCTCCGGGAGCAGGCGGACAAACACCGCCGCAGCAAGAAGGATCACTGCCGCGAGGAATCCCCAGCCCGCGAGGAGCATGCCCCGGTGTCCGGCGCCGGCTTTTCGGGCCGGAGCGGCCTTTTTTGCGCCCTCCCGTCTCCGGGAGGGCGCGGAATGTGTCCCCTTTACGGGAGCTTTTCTCTCCCTTTCGTTATTCGCCATCTATACAGCCTCACAGATCCGGTCGGTCATCAGATGAGCCCCGCCCACGCGCTGCCCATCAAGGTGGCGTCGGACGCGAACAGAAATTCCGTCTCCACGCCCATCCCCTCGAGCGCGTACTCGGCAAGGTATCTTTCCATGGCCGGCCTGAGCACGGGGTTGAGCCGCAGCATGGTCCCGTCGGCGCTGACGCACACCCGGCTGCCCCGCGGCAGAGCGCGGTAGCGGATGACTGCGGCCAGGCCGGCCGCAGCGACCCGGGCCGCTCTTTCGAGCAGCGCCATGTTCACTCCGGCGGCAAAGGTTCGTTCCCGTTCGCCGAGAAACGCCTGGGAGAGCGCGTTGTTCCCATGGGGATCCAGACAGAACGAGTCCACCAGAGCGCTGGTAACGCGCAGAGCGCGGAGCTTTTCCCCGGTCTCCGGGGAGAGCTCACCCTCCCTCGCGGCAAGGAGCAGCGTCCGCTCGAGCACCTGGCGGTAGTAGCTTCCGGATATCATCTTTTCCGCGAGATGATCTCCGGGGATCTCGCTCTCGGCGTCCAGCTCCCTGTCGACGGTCCCCAGCAGGAGCTTGTCAAAGCATCCGGACTCCAGATTTACGATCATTTCACCGCCCATGGCGGCCGCTTCGGGGTCTTTGGCGATCGACGCCGAGGGCACCGCGCAGCACATATTGGTCCCCGTGCCGAGGATGAATCCGATGAAATCCCGGAAACGCCCCCGCGGCGCGGCGGCTTTCCCGCCCAAAAGCGAGCCGACGGAGTCGTTCGTCAGCCTCCAGCTTCGGCTTCCGGCCGCGCCGAGTTCCTTCAGCGCCGCCTCCAGAGAGGCGCACACGAGGCGTCCCTCCGCGCCCTCCACCTGCAGCTCCTTGCCCAGTTCCAGGATCATGCCGTCGCCGTCGGGGCGGTTCTGGCAGGGATAGGAAAAGCTCACGCAGGCCCGGGAACAGCCCTCCGCCGCCTCCAGCGCAAACTCGGCGATCCGGCGGAACATTTCGTCGGCCGTGATATGCTCGCCCCCGGCGCCCGGCATATAGCGCTTTTTGAGTGTTTCCACCACGCTTTGGGATTTGGAATCGAAATGGACCCGGCCGGCACGGAGATTGGTCCCGCCCGCGTCGATCACAAGCACGCTCTGTCCGCGCGCGGGTTCGGAGTCGGCCCGGATATAGGAGGGGATCATGTACAGCGACGACGGACGCCCGTTCAGCCCGGCCTCCATCTCGTCCAGATATCGTCCGATCAGCTCTTCGAACGGCATCTGTTCGTAAAACATATCGTGATCCCGAAGGAACTGTTCCGGTGTCCTCATGGATGAGGCCTCCTTTTCTGTATGCTGCCGCTCTTCCCTTTTTTCTCCCCGCGGCGCAGCGGCCAGACCGCCGCGGCGGCGGCGAGGCAGAATGCCGAGGCGATACGGCAGAAATCTGTAATGGGAAAGATCACGCTGTCGTCCGGCAGTTCCACCACATGTCCCAGGGCGCTTCCCTGCCAGTCAAGTATCTGCCGGAGCGTTTTGCGCGACGAAAACGCGGCCCGTCCCCGAACGGCAGCCGCAGCGCGGGCCGTTCCGTCTCCGAAATAGCCGCTGAAATCCGTTCGCGCGTCGTATCCCGCGCCGAAGAAAACCGCCTTCGCTCCGGCCTCCGCTTCTCTCGCGGTCAGGACCAGCAGGTTTCTTCCGGGATAGGCGGCCGCTTCGCGCAGGACTCCGTCGTCACCGATAAGGATCGTCGCGGCAGGCGCCCTGTCGGAAGACGAGAGATCCGCGCCGAGAGCGAGCGCCTCATCGGAATGATCGATCGACGCGATCAGCGCCATGGACGAGATGCGGATATAGCTCTGTCCGGCCAGCCAGTCCCAGGCGGCCGGCGCGCGCGTGTTCCTGTCCGGAAGCAGCACCGCCACCCCCCGCCGCGCCAGCTCCGCCGACAGGGCGCGGGTGCCGTCCCGCCCGCTGCCGAGCACCAGCGCCGCGGAAAGGTTCCCGCCCACCGGGAGGCTCTCCGGGTGGCCGGAGTGGTCCTCTTCGTACAGCGGTACCTCCCGCGGCCGGACGATCTCGGGCAGCCAGAGTTTTCCTCCGCCGCCTTCAAAGACCACACGGCGCGCCGTTACCCCCTCATCCCGGAGAATGCCCCGGGCGGACAGGAGGAGAACGGCTCCCAGCGCCAGGAACACAAGGCTCAGCAGGGCTGTGATCAGCCGCCTTCTCATGGCATCACCGGTTTGCAGGTTTTTCCGGAGATCGTCCAGCGTGAGCATCCCAGGGCAAAGGCGAACTCGGCGTCGTAAATATCCGTGGGACCGCAGGTCACGGTGCCGTCGTCTTCGGTGATCCAGCTTTCACCCGGATGCTGAAATCCTTTGGGGTCGGTCAGCACGAAAAGGCCGTCGTTTCTGAGCGTGAGCGTCCATTTTCCGTCCGGTCCGCTGTAGGTATACTTCCCGGGCTGGGCGGGCGGAGCGGTCGGCCCGTCGGGCGTCGGGGCGAGAGTGGGGATCGGCGTGAGCGTAGGCACCGCGGTGGGGGTCGGCGTCGGGACCGGAGTGGGGATCGCCGTCGGGGCGGGCGTATCCGTCGGCGCAGCCGTCGGGACGGGCGTGCCGGTCGGGGCCTCTGTCGGAACGGCGGCGGGAGCAGGCTCCTTCACCTCCGTGCGGGAGCCGCAGCCGCATATCAGCGCCGCGGAGAGGAGGATACACACAGCCAGTCTCTTTGTTTTCATACCGGAGTCACCCTTCCGTATGAGAGCATTGTAAACAAATCCATTTTGAATGATACATCTTTTTCCGGTTTCTGTAAAGCCGTCGCGCGCGGACGGCCGGGTTTTATCCGTCGTTTTATACGGAAGACTCACACAAAAAATATATTTGAATAAGCGTCGGAAGCGTGTATAATAACAAAGGCTGAACTGCCACAGCAGAAACCGACGAAAGGAGCATCGGGATATGTGTCTTTCCACCGCTTATCTCAATCACAAGGACGAGGATAAAATCGCGGCCCGCTATGTGGCCAACATCGAAGTCAACGGAAACAGGATCATCCTCACGGACGTCATGGGCTTCACCACCGAGGTGGAGGGCTCCATACTCTCCGTGGATCTGACCGGGGCGACGGTCGTGATCGCCACTGACGCGGCATGATTTACGAGGTCATCAAA
This sequence comes from Oscillospiraceae bacterium, assembly GCA_902768805.1. Lineage (GTDB taxonomy): Bacteria > Bacillota > Clostridia > Oscillospirales > Oscillospiraceae > Apopatocola. Next base: position 49,717 of record CACXMX010000001.1, on the reverse strand, counting down.
GAGATCAAGAACGAGTGCGCCAACAATCAGATGCGCGACGTGTTTTTTGAAGAGTATGAGATCGCCGATCCCGACGCGTGGATCCGGCAGAAGGAGCCCAAGGCCACGTCCATCGAGCGTGAGGACGTGCCCGGCGGCATCCGTTACCATGTGGACGATCACGGCATGATCGTGGTCTATTCTCTCACCGAAGCGTGAAGACAAGCTAAAAACAGAGGAGGAACAGCTTTGACCCACACCATCGCACTGGCCGGCAAGGGCGGCGTAGGCAAGACCACCGTCACCGGCATTCTGATCAATTATCTGGCCGCCAAAAAGAAAGGCCCCATCCTGGCCGTGGACGCCGACGCCAACTCCAACCTGAACGAGGTCCTCGGCATGGAGGTGGAGACGACGCTCGGCTCCATCCGCGAGGAGATGGCCCGGGCGGCGCTTGATCCCAACAGCCCCATCCCTCCCGGAATGCCCAAGCAGGATTACGCCGAAATGAAATTCGCCGAGGCGCTCATCGAGGGCGACGACTTCGATCTGCTGGTCATGGGCCGCACCCAGGGCGAGGGGTGCTACTGCTATGTCAACGGCCTGCTCAGCACGCAGGTGTCCCGCTATTCGGGCAATTACCGTTATGTGGTCGTGGACAACGAGGCCGGCATGGAGCATATCAGCCGGGGCATCCTGCCCAGGGTGGACACCGTGATCCTGGTCAGCGACTCCTCCCGCCGGGGCATCCAGGCCTGCGCGCGCATCTTTGAGCTGGTCAAGGAACTCAAGCTCAACCCCAAGCAGATCAAGCTGCTGGTCAACCGCGCGCCCGGCGGCGTGATCTCCGAGGGCGTGATGGAGGAGATCCGCAAATCCGGCATGGATCTGCTCGCCGTGCTGCCCCAGGACGAGGACATCTACGAGTTTGACGGCGAAGGCCGCCCCACTTCTCAGCTTCCCGAGGACAACGCGTTCCGCAAGGCGCTGTGCGCCGCGCTGGACAAGCTTGACTTCGACCTCTGAACACCGCCTCAAATCCAAATTCATACAGAACAGGAGAGTGCCCACCCATGCCGAAAGTGTCATTCCGACTCAGCGAGAAAGAGACCATCGACGTCAACGTGGAGTCAGGCGAACGCCTGATGGATATCGCACGCAGCTCGGGCATCTACATCGACGCGCCCTGTTCCGGCAACGGAACCTGCGGAAAGTGCCGGGTGCAGATCCTTTCCGGCGAAACGGACTCTCCCGTCACCCGTCATATCACCGAGGAGGACTATGCCGCGGGATGGCGGCTGGCCTGTGAGACGCGGGTCATGGGGGACGTAACGGTCCTGGTCCCGGAGACCGCCTCCGCTTTCCGTACGGGCATCCGTACCGCGGACCTCAACGACCCCACCGTGCGCGCCGCTTTCGACGACGTACAGGCCGATCTGAAAGCGATCGGCGTGATGGGCGATCCGGCCATTTTCACCTGTGAGCTCCATATGGATCCTCCCACCCTGGACGACACGCTCTGCGACAGCGACCGCGTTGAACGGGCTGTCCGTGCCGAGACCGGCATCGCGGACGTAAAGCTGACGCTTTACGCCCTGCGCAAGCTGGCTGAGGTGCTCCGGGAAAATGACTTCCGCGTTCGGTGCGTCCTCGCCCGGGATGAGGACTGCGTCCACATCGTGGACGTAGGTCCCGTAAAGAGCAAGAAAAAGATCTGCGGTCTGGCCATCGACATCGGCACCACGACCGTCACCGCCGCTTTGGTGGACATGGAGACCGGAGACCTGCTGGCCAAGGCCTCCGCCGGCAACGGTCAGATCCGCTACGGCGCGGACGTGATCAACCGGATCATCGAATCCGGCCGGGAAAACGGCCGGGAGCGGCTGCGCAAGGCCGTGGTGGAAGAGACCATCGTCCCTTTGGTGGGAACGCTCTGCCGAAAGGCCAGGATCTATCAGAAGCAGATCTACCGCGCATGCATCGCCGGCAACACCACCATGTCTCACCTGCTGCTCGGTCTGTACGCCGATCCCGTCCGGATGGAGCCTTTTATCCCCTCTTTCTTCTACAGTCACGAGTTCCGGCTGTGCGACGTCCTGCCGGGCATGCACCCCGAGGCCGGGCTGATCCTCACGCCCAACGTCGGCAGCTATGTCGGCGGCGACATCACCGCGGGCCTGCTCGCCTGCACTCTGTGGAACCGGGACGAGCTCGGGCTGTTCATCGACCTGGGCACCAACGGCGAGATCGTGCTGGGCAGCAGCGAATACCTGTTCACCTGTGCGTGCTCTGCCGGCCCCGCCTTTGAGGGCGGAGACATTTCCTGCGGCATGCGCGCCACCAACGGCGCCATTGAAGAGGTGCGCATCGACGCCGAGACCATGGAGCCGACGCTTTCGGTCATAGGGCCGAAGGGTCAGAAGCCCATCGGTCTGTGCGGGTCGGGCATCATTGACACGGTAGCGGACCTGTTCCGCTCCGGCATCATCAGCGCCAAAGGCAAATTTGCCCGGGAGGGCAAACGGGTGCGGTACGACGAGCACGGCATGGGCCGTTATGTTCTGGCCTTTGAGGAAGAATCCGCCGACGGCCGCGAGGTCTCCATCAATGAGGTGGACCTGGACAACTTTATCCGTGCCAAAGGCGCTATCTTCTCCGCCATCCTTCTGATGCTCCGCCAGCTGGGTCTGGAGCCCGCGGATATCGGCCATGTGCAGATCGCCGGCGGGATCGGCGGGGGCATCGATTTCCCCAACGCCATCACCATCGGCATCTTCCCCGACCTGCCCCTGGAGAAGTTCAGCTATATCGGCAACTCCTCCCTTTCGGGCGCGTACGCGATCCTTCTCTCCCGCCAGGCCGAGGCCAAGGTGCGTGAGCTGGCCGGATCCATGACCTACGTTGAGCTCTCGAATGAGCCCGGCTACATGGACGAGTTCGTCTCGGCCTGCTTCCTTCCTCACACCGACTCCCGTCTTTTCCCCAATTCGGAGGTTAAATGACCTATGGAGACACCTTATCGCGCAGACAATCTGACCGGAATGCCCCTTGAGCACTATATGGGGCGTCTGAAAACGGCCGACGCCTCGGAGATCAGCGCCCGGCTGGGCCTTGAGTGGGATGGACGCGGCTTTACGCTGAACGTCCTGGGTGAGGACAGACATATCAACTTCCCCGCCTTTGACGACGAGGGATGGACCGACCGCTGGCGCATCCTGTTCGGCCGTTACCTGCTGGAGGGGAAAAAGGCCTCTCCCATGCACGGTTTTCTCACCTATCCCGAAATGCCCTGGGGCGAGACCTACAACGAAAAATTCCGTCAGCGCTGTATCCTGCGTCTGGCCGGGACCTACGGCTTCCGGCCCGCGGTTTTCGACGCCGTATGCAAAGCCATGGGAGCCGCGCATATTCCTGCCAGCGGCGACTGCTGGGAGTTTGAGTTCCTGCCCGGGCTGCTCGTGCGCTTCACTCTCTGGGAGGGTGACGAGGAGTTCCCGGCCGCGGCGCAGATCCTCTTTTCCGACAATTTCCCCGATGCTTTCGCCGCGGAAGACCGCGTCGTCGTATGCGAGTATATCCTCGGCGAAATGAAACGCGTCGGCTCGACGCTGTAAACGACGCAAATACCGGCAAAAAGACCGGCACGGCCCGTTTGGGCCGCGCCGGTCTGAGCGTGTCGAAAAACTCGACCCGCTTCGATTGAGACCCGCTTCGCTGGGCTCTCAATCGAGAATACTCGCGCAATCGCACGCGGCGTCGCGCCGGAGCCGCCGCGTTTGGTCGGCGCGAGGGCTCGCTTTGCTCGCCTTATGGTGTTTTTGAAGCGGCGAAGCTGCCTCAAAAACAGTTCATGATCCTATTCGCCGCTTTATGGCGAACTCTGCGAGACTATTTTGACAGACTGAGACCGGCGCGGCCCGTTTGGGCCGCGCCGGTCTTTTGTTTGCTTCAGCTGTTTTCTTTTACCAGGAACATCCCGCTGAAGGTCACGGTATCGGGTCCGTAGTAGTATTTCAGGCCGTTTTTCATGCACGCCTCGCTGACGACCAGTCCGTAGGCCTCCATGCCGGACATCCGCTTCTCCGGGAAACGGCAGGGTTCGTCAGGATAGGTGCATTTCGCGCACAGGTTGCAGCCCGCTCCTCCGAGAGCAAGTACATCCTTGTACTTCTTGTGCAGTTCCTCGTTGAGGCGGACCTGTCCGTCGTGCAGCTGTTTTCCGGCCTCGCCCCAGGCTTCCATGTCCATGGCGTCCTCCATATCCAGCGTGACCTGAGTGATGATGCCCCAGTCGTAGGAGTGCATCCGCTCGTTGCACTCCGGGATCGTGCCGCATCCGGGAGGGCAGCTCCAGTTCCTGTCGTAGCCGTGGCACTTGTCCACGGCACACATGTCGCGGACCTCTTCCCTGGCTTCGAGCGTGGTGACGTCCACCAGGCCGGCATGGGTAAAGCCCATATCCAGCGCGTCCTGTACGATGGTTTCCTTTGTCAGTTCATATCCCATTTTCTTCAGCTCCCCTGATATATGATGATCGATCCGCTCAGTACATCCAGTCGCCGCCCTGCTCGTTGGCGGCATTCTCCAGCATCATCACCGCCATGGCGCCGAGAGGCATGGGCGGGGTCAGCCGGTGGATCGTCTCCTGCAGCTCGCGGTCGTAGTTGATCCTGAGGCGGGATCTCCGGTCGAAGACCATCGTGCCTTTGCACTCTTCGCTGTAGGGTTTCCAGCCGGGATCGCCCTCGCGGGCAAAGCTCACCCAGGCGCCGGAGACGGTTTTTTCGAGCTTGTCGGTCACGCCCCGTATGTTCGCGCAGGGGACCCTTGCGGTGTTGTGGAACACAAAGGGAATGTCGGAGCAGTGCCAGGCCGGCCGCGGGCCGTCCACATCAAAGTCCAGCGCGAACAGATACAGATAGTTCGGCGCGGAAGAAACCTCCGCCTTCTTTTCTATAAACTTCGTCGTAGCGAGGCGGGCGCCCACGTCCAGCTTGCGCAGCAGGAGCGGGTCCTTTCCCGGATATGCCTTTTCAAACAGTCTGACGACCTTTTTGCCTTCGTCGCCGAAGGGCTTTGCGGCAAGCTCGCGCTTTTCCCTTCTGCTCAGGGCTTCCTCTCCCGGTTCGGAAGGAGCCATCCCGAACTCGGCGATCACGGTGCCCGCCATGGTCGGCACTGTTTTCGCGAAATCGCTGAAGCCGACCTCCATCGGGTCGCCCAGATACCAGTCGTTCGCCACCGGTCCCCAGTTGATCAGCGTCCCGGCTTCCCTGTACTTTTTCAGGGCGACCTTGTTGAAGGCTCGCATCAGGAACACATACGGGACCTGCTCGAGCTTTTCCGGCTCGTTTTCGGGGATCTTCAGCTCGGCCATCATGTCCAGAATGTAGCCGCGGTGGTCCACCGGCTCTCCGAAGCCGCCCTCAAAGATCCCGCTCATCAGGACCGCCTTGTGGAACAGGCCCGCGGCCTCGGGGATCTGCAGAAGCGCGGAGATCTTGCCGCCGCCGCCCGACTGGCCGAAGAGCGTCACGTTGGTCGGGTCGCCGCCGAAGGCCGCGATGTTGCGCCGGATCCAGCGCAGTGCCTCCACGATATCCGCCATGCCCGCGTTGACGGAGTTCCTGTATTTCTCTCCGAAGGAGGACATATCGAGATACCCGAGGATATTCAGCCGGTGGTTGAGCGTGACGACTACCACGTCGCCCCATTTGGCCAGAGCGTCGCCCTCATAGGCGACCTGCTCGATCGAGGAGCCGTTGGCAAATCCGCCGCCGTGGAGCCATACCATGACGGGTTTCTTCGCCCCGCCGTCCAGCGTCGGAGACCAGATATTCAGATACTGGCAGTGCTCGTTAGCCGGCCAGAACCGGTGCGGGATCAGGATCTCTCCCGTGGGCATGGGCTCTCCGCTCACCGGGCAGATGTAGCCGTAGTTTGTGGCGTCCTTTACCCCCTCCCACGGCTGGGGAGCCGTGGGCATCTGAAAGCGTTCCGCGTCCGCGTACTTGATGCCGTGGAAGGTGTATACGTCGTCCAGAAAGAAGCCTTTGAGCAGACCTTCCGCGGTCATTACGGTCGTATCCGCTCCGCTGTAAAATCTTCTTGCCATGTTCGGTTCCTCCTTCAGATCACTTGCCGCCCAGAGCCCATTCGACAGCCGGGCCGATGGCCTTGTTCCAGAATACGAAATCATGCACGCCCTCCCCCGGGACAAAGGTCACGGGGACCTTCTTCTCCTCAAGGAAGGCGAGGAAGCGCTTATTGGTCTGCAGCAGGAAATCATTGTCGCCGCACGTCATATACAGGCGCGGGATCTTTTTGCCCTCGGCGAGCAGCTTTGAAACCAGGACTTCGGGGTTGTTCTCGCTTTCGGTCACCTTGTCCAGATCGCCGAATACCTCCCGGTAGTAGTCGTAGTCCGCCAGGACGCCTTCCTGCTGAATGCCGGGCTTCATTCCGGCGATGTCGTAAACGATCAGCGCCGAGGACAGGCCCAGGGCGCAGCCGAAGGTCTCGGGATAGGCGAGCGCGGTGTGGATCGCGCCGAAGCCGCCCATGGAATAGCCGCTGATGATCGTATCCTCCGGGGTCTTCGCCAGGCCGAAGGTCCTGCGCAGGTACTCGATCAGTTCCTTTCCCACAAAGGAGCCCACCTTATTGCCGGTACCGGGACGGTCCAGATAAAAGCTGCTGTCGGTGGATGGGATAACCACCGCCAGGTTATACCTGAGGGCCAGTTCATACGGCGTGGAATAGCTCATCCACTCGTAATTGTCCACCGTATAGCCGTGAAGGATGATCAGCGTCTTCATCGGGCGGTCGTAGCAGGGATTGTTCTGCGCGCTGAAATTGAACGCCTGATCGTCGGGCAGGAACATCGCGAATTCCATGGGACGCATCATAACGCCGGAGCGCATCTTGATCTCAAGAATGGACATGATGGTGACCTCCTGTTCAGATTTGATAGTTTCTTTAGGCCTGTTTCCGATCACATTTGTATACATTATCCGTCTTTCCCCTGAAAAAAGCAATAGCGGGAATCCAATTATTCGGTGCGGCCGGTTTTCTGTTACATTTTTAACCGAATGTGTCACCTTCGGGGGCAGGACGATTGAAAAAGCGCGCGGATCCGCCTATAATCGTCGGTGACATTTGTAACACTCAAACAGGAGACGACTGTATGCGCATAGTTACCGACTCATCAAGCAATCTTACGTCCATGGAAAACACGGACTTTCTCAGCGTACCGATGATCGTGCGGCTGGGGGAGCGCGAATACCTTGACACGCCCAGGCTGCGCGTGGACGTGATGATGCGCGACATCCGCGCGAGCCGCTGCGAGACCTCCACAGCCTGTCCGGGCGTGGGTGAATGGCTGGACGCCTTCGGCGGAGAACGGGAGATCTTCGCTCCCGTCCTCACCAGCAAGCTTTCCGGCTGCTACAGCGCGGCCAGCATCGCCGCGGCCGAATACATGCGCGATCACCCCGGCCGGAAGGTTTTCGTGCTCGATTCTCTCAGCACGGGGCCGGAGCTGGAGCTTATCGCGGAGAGATTTGCAGGGCTGTACGCGGAGCTCTCCGATTTTAACGCCGCCTGCGAGGCGATCCGCGCCTACAGGAAAACCACCGGTCTGTGCTTCATGCTCACATCGCTGGACAATTTCGCCCGCAACGGCCGGGTGAGCCCGGCGCTGGCAAAGCTGGCCGCGGCGCTGCATATGCATATCGTGGGCCGGGCCGGGGCAGCCGGCGATCTGGAAGCTCTGGGCAAATGCCGCAGCCGGGAAAAGGCTCTCGACAGGCTGTGGTCCGTCATGTGTGAAAACGGGTATGCGGGCGGCAGAGTACGCGTCCGCCATACAGAAAACGCGGAAGCCGCGGCCCTGCTGCGCGAGACGATACTCGCTCAGTACCCGGACGCGGACGTACGCGTCGGGGAGAACCGCGGCCTGTGCTCCTATTATGCCGAGCGCGGCGGAATGCTCGTCGGCTATGAGAGCGGCGGAAGGAAGCGGGGAACGGCATGAGCGGACCGGACCGTTACGAAGCCCTGCGCAGGCACAGCGCGGAGAGCAGTGCCCTGGTCCGGAGCTGTCTGAAGACGGCGCTCCTCGCCCTGATGCGGGAGCGCTCCTGCAAGGATCTCTCCGTTTCCGAGCTGTGCCGCAAGGCCGGCGTGTCACGCATGGCCTTTTATCGTAACTACCGGGTAGTCAACGACCTTTTCCGCGAAGCGGCCACGGATCTGAACGAGGAGATCGTCCGTGCCCTGGGCAGCCCTTTCCGGTCCGGGACCGGCGCCGGCTGGTACGAGCAGACCTTCCGCCTGATCCGCGAACGCCGGGAGGACGTGGCGGTCATGTTCAGGGAAGACTTTCAATTTGCCTGGATGCAGGTGGTCAACGCGCTGGCCGTGCATGACTCCTCCTTCTCCACGGAAAAAAAGATACAGCGCCTGATCTGGTGCGGAGGGTTTGAAAACATCGTCGCCTGGTGGCTTTCCGGAGGCATGAAAGAAACCCCCGAGGAGATGGCGGAATACTGCGAGCGGTATCTGCCCGTGATCGTCCCCGGGGAATAACAGCCTTTACATTACGTCCGATTCTTACTATGATGAAAAAAAGCCCTGAGGGGTCCCTCTCATGCTGCGGGGGAAATAACGGAACGGGAGAGATCGGCCATGCTTCCATGGAGAGAACAGATCATAGAGTTCCCGGGGGGGCGGATGAACGCGGTCTCCTTCGGGAAAGGGCCCCGTCCCATGCTGCTGATCTCCGGGCTCAATCTGCGCGATGTGCGCGGGCCTGACGCAGCTTTCGGGCTATGGGCGCTTTACCGGGGCTTCGGCCGGGATCACACGGTGTGGTGTTTTGACCGCAGGGAAGACCTTCCGGAGCATTATTCCCTGTCTCAGATCGCCGAGGACACGGCGGCAGGCATGGAGGCCCTCGGTCTTCGGGACGCCGATGTGCTCGGCGTATCCCAGGGCGGGATGATCGCCCAGTACCTCGCCATCGAACACGGCAGTCTCGTGCGGCGGCTCGTTTTGGGCGTGACGCTCAGCAGGCCCAACAGCACGCTCACCGCCCGGATCGGGGACTGGTGCGCCTCCGCGCGCCGGGGAGATCTCGCGAGGATCGCCGAAGATTATATGCGCAGCAACTACTCGCCCGGCTATCTCAGGAGGGTGGGCCCCTTCCTCCCCTTGCTGATACGGGCCATGAAGACCATGTCTCCGGAACGTTTCCTCACTCTCGCGGAGTCCTGCCTGACCTGCGACACATACGGCCGGCTCGGAGAGATCCGATGCCCTGTGCTGGTACTGGGCGGCGGCCGGGACCGGATCGTCACCGCGGACGGCTCCCGCGAAATCGCCGGGCGGCTGGGCTGCGAGATCCACATCTACGAGAACGGCGGCCATTCGGTGTACGAGGAACAGGCAAAAGATTTCAATCGCCGCGTATCGGAGTTCTTTTCCCGAACATAAACAAAAAGAGAACCGGCCGGGCCGGTTCTCTTTTTGTTTGTTTATACGCTGCGCGGATCGGTGATCACTCGGTAACGGTAATGATGCCGCCCTCGGTGACCTTCATGCCGTTGCCGGCATCGACGAACAGGCACACCGCTTTCCATCCGTCCATCTCCTTGGGGATGTTGTTGACGGTAAAGGTGGTGGTATTGCCTCCGGCGGTGGTCACGCCCGCGAATCTGCCGGCCACCTTGTCGAAGATGATCTCATGGAGCCCGTCGGGAGAGATGAAGCGCCATGCGCACCACTTCCAGTTGGCCGCGGCGGCGGTAAAGGTGGCGGACTGGCCGGCCTTTACGGTCTTGGCCTCGGGGTTGGTGGTGATGTTGATGGTGGTGGAGGTGTTGATGCCGATGTACTGGGAGTCCGGCGTGCCGGCCGGTGTCGGCTCGGGAGTGGGTTCCGGCTCGGGCGTCGCGTCAAGCATGTCGGGCTCGGCGGGCTGAGGTTCATCGGGAACCACGACTTCCGGACCGTTGGTCGCGTCGACCATGTCCGGCTCGGGAGTGGGCTCGGGAGTGACCTCGGGAGCCGCGGGCTGCGTGGTCTTTTCGGTGAGCAGCGTGTTGAGCTCCGTGCGGGTGGAGTTGAGCTGTTCGGTGAGGTCCTTTACCTCCGCGTTGGCTTTGCGGAGACGTACGAACAGGAGCCCGGCGATCGCGGCCAGAATGACGGCCAGGATCACCAGCCCGATCACGAGACCTTTGCCGCTGCGGGGTTCATCGTCGTAATCGTCGTAGTCCTCGTCGTCGTAATCCTCGTCCTCTTCGTAATCCTCGTCCTCTTCGTCCTCATATTCCTCGTCGTCTTCATATTCTTCATCTTCGTAATCGTCGTAATCATCTTTTTTTCTGGATCTTCCAAACATATTTTCTGCCTCCTTCCTGCAGTTTTACATAATATTAGCAGAAACATCCGAAAAGGTCAAGATATTGCGGTAAAAACGGGAAAATGTCTACATAATGCCAAGCACTCCATCCGGCAATTGACTGTTGGGGCAAAAAAAGGTATGATAAAAAAGACCTCAACCGAAAGGATGTGCTCCGCGTGGACGAAAAGCCCGTTTCCCCGGAACCGGCTCCGGCAGATTATGATATCTTTCTCTGCACGCGCGAGCTTCCCGACGCGCTGACCGCCGAGACGGCGGCGCTTCGTCAGCTGTGCAGCGCCCTGATCGGCTCGGGATACCGGGTATTCTTCCCCTCCGCGCTGCCCGCCGGCCTCACCGACGAGCAGCGTGCGCAGCGCATCGTGGAGGCGCTTTCCGGTTCAAAAGTGATGATCGCAGCCGGTGTCGGCAGCGAGAATGCCTCCGATCCCGTTTCGGAGAAGCTGCGCTCCGCCTTCCTGAAGCGGGCGGAGGCCGACCCGTCTTTGGGCTTCATCGCCTGCTGGCGGGACGCGGCCGGCGGGGATCTGCCTGCCGATCTGGCGGATCGGGAGCTGCTGGATATGAGCGATCTCTCATTTCTTGTCACGCTCCGCGAGAGGCTCTCGGCATGGCTTAAGCCTCCGGCGGCGGAAGAGTCCGAACCGGCAGAGCCGGATACCGATATCCGGGAGAGCGATCCCGGGCCGGACAGTCCGGAGGATGCCTCGCCAAAGCCTGAGACCGCCCCCGCGCCGGAGAGGAAAAAACCGTTCCCCTGGATATGGCTCCTCATAGGCGCCGCGGCCGCCGCGGCCGTGCTCTTTTTCCTGATACGCAGATAATCTCCATACAAAAGGATCCCCGGGGCGCTGCCCCGGGGATCCTTTTATTTTGTGGGAATTACTTGTCTTTGCGCTCCTCGCCGAAGGTCTTCTTGAACTCGTCCCAGCCGGCTCTCAGGCTCTTGAGCCCGGCGGCGACCACGTCCTTGAGATCGTCGGTGGCGTCGGCGGCGACAGCGGAGAACTTCTCGGCGGCGTCCGCCAGCGCGGCCTTTGCCGCGGTCACGCGGACCTCGACCTCGGCCTTGAGATCGACCTCGGCCTCATCGGCGGCCTGGTCCTCCTTGATGGCGGCCTGCGCGGCAGCCAGACGGGCGATGGGCACGCGGAACGGGCTGCAGGACACATAGTCCAGGCCCACCTTGTGGCAGAACTCCACGCTGGAGGGATCGCCGCCATGCTCGCCGCAGATGCCCAGGTGCAGGTCCGGACGGACGGAACGGCCTTTCTTCGCGGCCATCTCCACCAGCTGTCCGACGCCGGTCTGATCCAGGCGGGCGAAGGGATCGCTCTCGTAGATCTTCGTGTCGTAGTAGGCGCTCAGGAACTTGCCCGCGTCGTCACGGCTGAAGCCGAAGGTCATCTGAGTCAGGTCGTTGGTGCCGAAGGAGAAGAACTCGGCCTCCTTGGCGATGGCGTCGGCGGTCAGGGCCGCGCGCGGGATCTCGATCATGGTGCCGACCAGATACTTCATCTCGACGCCGGCGGCGGCGAGCTCTTCGTCGGCGGTGGCAACGACGACATCCTTAACGTACTTGAGCTCCTTGACCTCGCCTACCAGGGGGATCATGATCTCGGGCTCGATCTTCCACTCGGGGTGAGCGTTCTGCACGTTGATCGCCGCGCGGATCACGGCGCGGGTCTGCATCTCGGCGATCTCGGGGAAGGTGACGGCCAGACGGCAGCCGCGATGACCCATCATCGGGTTGAACTCATGCAGAGAGGAAATGATGTTCTTGATCTGTTCCACGGTCTTGCCCTGAGTCCGGGCCAGCTGCTCTATTTCGGCCTCGGTGTTGGGAACGAACTCATGCAGCGGGGGATCCAGGAAGCGGATGGTGACAGGGTCGCCCTCCATGGCCTCGTAGATCTTCTCAAAGTCTCCCTGCTGATAGGGCAGGATCTTGGCCAGAGCGGTCTTGCGCTCCTCGACGGTATCGGAGCAGATCATCTCGCGGAAGGCGGCGATGCGCTCGGGGTCGAAGAACATATGCTCCGTACGGCACAGGCCGATGCCTTCGGCGCCCAGCTCGCGGGCCTTCTTCGCGTCGCGCGGAGTATCGGCGTTGGTGCGCACGCCCAGGCGGCGGTACTTGTCGGCCCAGCCCATGATACGGCCGAAATCGCCGGAGATGGTGGCGTCGACGGTGGGGATGATCCCCTCGTAAATGTTGCCGGTGGAGCCGTCGATGGAGATGTAATCGCCCTCATGGAAGACCTTGCCGGCCAGAGTAAACTGCTTGTTGGCCTCGTCCATGGCGATCTCTCCGCAGCCGGAGACGCAGCACTTGCCCATGCCGCGGGCCACGACGGCCGCGTGGGAGGTCATGCCGCCGCGTACGGTCAGGATGCCCTGAGCGGCTGTCATGCCGGTGATGTCCTCGGGAGAGGTCTCGAGGCGGACCAGGATAACCTTCTCGCCGCGCTCTTTCCACTCAGCGGCGTCGTCGGCGGTGAACACCACTTTGCCGCAGGCCGCTCCGGGGGAGGCGCCCAGGCCCTTGCCGATAGGCGTAGCGGAAGCCAAGGCAGCCGTATCGAACTGGGGATGCAGCAGAGTGTCCAGGTTGCGCGGATCGATCATAAGCACAGCCTGCTTCTCATCGATCATGCCCTCGTCCACCAGGTCGCAGGCGATCTTCAGAGCGGCAAAGGCGGTACGCTTGCCGTTGCGGCACTGCAGCATATAGAGCTTGCCGTTCTCTACGGTGAACTCCATGTCCTGCATATCCCGGTAGTGATCCTCCAGGAGAGCGCAGACCTTTTCGAACTCCTCGTAGGCCTCGGGGAACTTGTCGGCCATCTGCGCGATGGGCATGGGGGTACGGATGCCTGCCACCACGTCCTCGCCCTGGGCGTTGGTCAGGAACTCGCCCATCAGCTTTTTCTCGCCGGTGGCGGGGTCGCGGGTGAACGCCACGCCGGTGCCGGAGTTTTCGTTCAGGTTGCCGAACACCATCGGCATCACGTTGACGGCGGTGCCCCAGGAGTAGGGGATGTCGTTCTGGCGGCGATAGACGTTGGCGCGGGGGTTGTCCCAGGAACGGAACACGGCCTTGATGGCCTCGTTGAGCTGGACCTTCGGGTCGGCGGGGAAGTCGTCGCCGATCTGCTTTTTGTATTCGGCTTTGAATTCCTCGGCCAGCTCCTTCAGGTCGGCAGCGGTCAGCTCCACGTCCTGGGTGACTCCGCGGCGGGCCTTCATTTCGTCGATGAGCTGCTCAAAGTAGCTCTTGCCGACTTCCATGACCACGTCGGAGAACATCTGGATAAAGCGGCGATAGGAATCGTAAACGAAACGCTCGAATCCGGGATCCGGGTTGCCGGCGATCATGGCGGCGGCCACGTCGTCGTTCAGGCCCAGGTTCAGGATGGTGTCCATCATGCCGGGCATGGAGGCACGGGCGCCGGAGCGGACGGAGACCAGCAGGGGATTGTGGAGATCACCGAACTTTTTGCCGTTGATCTCTTCCATCTTGGCCACGTTCTCCATGATCTCGGCCATAATGTCGTCGTTGATCTGACGGCCGTCCTCATAGTACTGTGTGCACGCTTCGGTGGTGATGGTGAATCCCTGCGGCACCGGCAGGCCGATGTTCGACATCTCTGCCAGGTTCGCGCCTTTGCCGCCGAGCAGCTCGCGCATGCCGGCGTTGCCCTCGCTGAACTGATAGACGTATTTTTTCTTCATATTGGTCCTCCTTACGGATAGTGTTTTGCATAATTGTACGGACTTTGTCCAGTTGAGTATTATATCATGAAGGAAGCTTTAGATTCAATACAAATCGAGAGGTTTCCCCTGTCTTATTTCCCGACGCAGAAGCGCGAAAAGATCCTCTCCGTCACGTCCTCGCGCACCAGACGGCCCGTGAGCTCCGCCAGAGAGTGCATCGCGCCCTCGCATTCGGTCAGCACCGCGTCCGGAGGCCAGCCCTCTTCCATGGCGGAAACGGCCGCGCGCAGATAATCGGCGGCGCGGGATACGGCCGAGTGCTGCCGTGCGTTGGTCAGGATCTCCCCCGCCGGAGCGTCCGGCAGAGGATAGATCTCCCGTACCGCCTTCGCCAGATCGTCCAGGCCTCTTCCGTCGGGAGCGGAAACCACGCACACCCGCTCAAACCGGCCTCGGAGCGAACCGGCGTCCCAGACTGCCGGCAGGTCGGATTTGTTGGCCAGGGCTACGGCGTGGAGATGACTCTCTGCCAGAGCACAGATCCGCTCATCCTCATCGTCCCACGGGCGGGAAAGGTCGAACACCGCCAGAAGCAGGTCGGCGTCTTCCGCCGCCGAGAGCGCCCGTTCCACGCCCAGCGCCTCAACGGCGTCTTCCGTGGGGCGGACTCCGGCGGTATCGGTCAGACGCAGAGGAACTCCCCCGACGACGCAGCCCTCGGAGAGGGTATCGCGCGTGGTGCCCGCCACATCGGTGACGATGGCGCGTTCATAGCCCAGCAGGGCGTTGAGCAGCGAGGACTTCCCCGCGTTGGGCTTGCCCACGATCGCCGCCGGGATGCCGCGGTCAAGGAACCGGCCCTGCGTAAAGGTCGCCAGAAGCCGCTCCATGCTCCGCAGGTCGGACCGAAGGTCTTCCTCGTACTTTTCCAGGACAAAGGGCTCTATGTCCTCATCCGGGTAGTCCAGAACAGCATGGTAATGGGCGCAGATGTCCGCCAGGTGCCCGTACACCGCGTCGGCCCGGCGCTGCACCGCTCCCGAGAGCTGGCCCGCGGCGTTGCGCGCGGCGAGAGGGGTCTGCGCCTCGATGATATCGATGACAGCCTCGGCTCTTGTCAGGTCCAGCCTTCCGTTAAGAAATGCCCTGCGGGTGAATTCTCCGGCAAGCGCCTGACGGGCGCCGCGGGAAAACAGCGAATCCAGCGCCGCTCTGAGCACTACGGGAGAGCCGTGGCACTGAAGCTCGGCGGTGTCCTCTCCGGTATAGCTGCCGGGAGCGCGTGACACCGTGCACAGGCAGAGATCGAGCACCTCTCCCTCCCGGTCGAGCAGCGAGCCGTAAACCAGAGTCCGGTCCGGGTGCACGGACATCGGCTTCCCGTCGGCCGGACGGAAAACGCGGTCGGCAAGGGAAAGCGCCTCCGGTCCGGAGAGGCGCACTATGCCGATGGCGCTTATGACGTTCCCCGTCGCTATGGCCGCGATGGTGTCGGTCGTCTTTACCACGCGAACGTCACGCTTCCTTCCTCGTCGTAGGCGGATTTGAATTCCTCGAGAGTGATCCCCTTGCGCATGATGTATTCCGCGGCCGTCTCGCCCACATAGCGGTAATGGCCGGGCTCGGCCTTGTGCCCGGTATAGGCCTCCCGGCCTTCGGGATAGCGCAGGATGAATCCGTATTCGGCGCAGTGCTCCGTCATCCACGCCAGAACGGGCGTGGAGAACTTGGCGTCGCCGTTTTCGTCCACGAAATTGACGGCCAGTCCCGTCTGATGCTCGTCGGCGCCGGGATAGTAGCCCTGGCGGGTGATCTCCTCCTCAGCCTCCGCCAGGGTGATGCCGCCCTGATCGTAGAGCGTGCTGCTCAGGCCGTTGAAGCGGGTCTTCTGGTCCTGATAGGACATATAGGTACGGCTGATGCTCACGGTAAAGCCCTGCTCACGCGCGGCCGACAGGAACGCGCGCAGCGATTCGGCGGCGCGGGTCTGAAAGCTGTACCCGGCCTCTATCGGCGTCATGTCCGGGTAATAAGACGGGCGCATATAGTTTGTCCGGTCCAGCCCGTTTACCAGAAGATAACGCCAGTTTGAAAGTCCGGGCTGGTTCTCGTCCCCCAGCGTCTCCGCGGCGGGGAGATCCGAGTAATCGACCCATCCCTCGGGATATTCCCAGTCCAGTTCGCCGGGGATCGCGTCTTCCTCAGTCACGCCGGTCACGGCTGACTCGGGCATATCTGTCGTAATGTCCTCGGGCGAGGGGCCGCGGCTCCGCCCCGAGAGAAGCACGGCCAGGACAGCGCACCCCGCGAGCCCGCCGACAACGATTCGGCGGACCTTCAGATAATGAGGGTTTTTCGGTTGGATCTTCATATACTCCTCCCCGACGGGTTTCAGCGTCTGTTCCTGCGCAGGCCATGGATTATCGGGGTATTATATCATTATCGCGCCGATCTTGCAAGCGCCGGGACCGGGCGGCCCTGTGCCGCCCGGTCCCGCCTTCGTACGGCACGCGCTTTTGTTTCTCTTGCCACCCGGAACGGAGTCTGCTATAATCAACTGCGTGTCGCAGCGCGGAAACAAACCGAGATTTTTTTGCGACCGGGTGTAGCCCAGTTGGTAGGGTGCCTGCTTTGGGAGCAGGAGGCCGCGAGTTCGAGTCTCGCCACTCGGACCAAAGGAGTCCCGGGGACGACAGTCCCCGGGGCTCCTTATAATTCGCGAGACGAAGGACCCGCGGCCTCCGCGGCATCCCCGAGCGGTTCCGGCGCAGCCGGGAGCGAGTGGGGCCATTCGCCGCACGGCCCTGCCGTCGCCTGCGCGGCAGGGCCGCGAGTTCGAGTCTCGCCACTCGGACCAAAGGAGTCCCGGGGACGACAGTCCCCGGGGCTCCTTATAATTTGCGGGACGAAGAGCCCGCGGCCAAGCTTCGGTTGATGTTTTCCGGCGCATATGGTATGATCCCATTCGGGAGAGTGAAGAGTGTGAGAATGCGAAAAAAGCCGAACCTGATCCCCCGCATGGAGCGCTGCGCCCACCTGCTGATCGCCGAACCGGAAAAGCTGCGTTCCCGCTGGCACGAGTCTTTTCCCGGTTTTTCGGAGATCCGTCTGGAGCTGGGCTGCGGCAAGGGCCGGTTTACCGTCGAACAGGCGGCTTCCGAGCCGGAGACTCTGCTTCTGGCTTTGGAAAAGGTCCCGGACGCCATGGTGGTCGCCATGGAGCGCGCCGCGGAGCGGGACCTGAAGAACGTCCGTTTCATGGACCGCGACGCCGGACTTCTAGGGGAGATCTTCGCTCCCGGCGAAGTGTCGCGCCTGTACATCAATTTCTGCGATCCGTGGCCCAAGAGCCGGGACGCCAAGCTGCGCCTCACGGCGCCGGGTTTTCTTCGCCAATACGCCGATCTGCTCGCTCCCGGCGGCGAGATCCATTTCAAGACCGACAACGCCGCGCTTTTTGAGTGGAGCCTCGCCGGCTTTGCCGAAGAAGGCTGGGAAACCAGAAACGTCACGCGCGATCTGCACGCCGGCGGGCCTTCGGGCGTGATGACCGATTATGAAGCAAAGTTTTACGACCGGGGCGTTAAGATCTGCCGGCTGGAGGCCGTTCGTCTGGAGACGACAAAATCCACCGCGGCGGGTCCCGTTCCCCGGCTGCGCAACGCCTCGCTCACCGACGCGCGCGGCTATGCCGAGAGCGCGGAAGCCGCATCGGAGGGATCTGCAACATGAGATTTATTTCCTGGAACGTCAACGGGCTGCGCGCCTGCGTGAAAAAGGGCTTCGAGGAGTCCTTCCGGGCACTGGACGCCGACTTCTTCTGCCTGCAGGAAACCAAGCTTCAGGCCGGGCAGATCGATCTTTCTCTCCCCGGATACACGGACTACTGGAACTACGCCGAAAAGAAAGGCTACTCCGGCACGGCCGTCTTCGCCAGGACCGAGCCCTTGGAAGTGACCGCGGGCATGGGCATCTCCGAGCATGACACGGAGGGCCGGGTCCTCACTCTGGAGTACGCGGATTTTTATCTGGTCACGGTGTACACCCCCAACTCTCAGGACGGGCTGCGGCGGCTGGACTACCGCATGGCCTGGGAAGACGCCTTCCGCGAGCATCTGTGCTCGCTGGCACGGCATAAAGGTGTGGTCGTGTGCGGGGATATGAACGTAGCGCACGAGGAGATCGACCTCAAGAACCCGGACACCAATCACTTCAACGCCGGTTTCTCCGATCAGGAACGGGCCAAAATGACCGAGCTGCTTGCCGCCGGCTTCACCGACACGTTCCGTTATCTGCACCCCGACGCAGCGGACGCGTATTCCTGGTGGAGCTATCGTGCCAACGCCCGGGAGCGGAACGTGGGCTGGCGCATCGACTATTTCCTGGTCTCCGACGCTCTGCGCGGAAACATTCGCGAGGCGTTCATCTGCCCGGAGATCGTCGGAAGCGACCACTGCCCCGTGGGGCTTGACCTGCAATGGTGAATATCGGCGGCATAGAGATCCCCGGCAGGCTGTTTCTCGCCCCGATGGCCGGCGTTACGGACGCGTCCTACAGGCTCATGTGCCGCGCCCACGGCGCGGCATTGTGCGCCACGGAGATGATCTCCTCCAAGGCGCTGATGTATCAGGACGCCAAGACCCGCGAGATGCTCGTTCGTCCGGAGGGCGACACCCCTCTGGCGGTACAGATCTTCGGCAGCGATCCCTCGTGTATGGCCGCGGCGGCGCGCAAGGCGATCGAGATCTGCGGCGCGGACCTGGTGGACATCAACATGGGCTGTCCGGTAGGCAAGGTGGTCCGCTCCGGCGACGGAAGCGCTCTGATGCGCGACCCCGAACTGGCGCGCCGGATCATAGAAGCCGTGGCCGCCTCGGCGGGTGTGCCCGTGACGGTCAAGTTCCGAAAGGGTTTCGACTCCGGATGCGTCAACGCGGTGGAGTTTGCCCGGATGTGCGAAGCGGCCGGGGCCGCGGCCGTGGCCGTCCACGGCAGGACCCGGGCGCAGATGTACGCCGGGCGCGCCGACTGGGATATCATCCGCGAGGTCAAAAACGCCGTTTCGATCCCGGTCATCGCCAACGGGGATGTCCGAACCGGTGAAGACGCGGCCCATATCCTGCGCTATACGGGCGCGGATGCCGCCATGATCGGCCGCGGCAGCTTCGGCAACCCCTGGGTATTCGAGCAGGGGAACGCCGCCCTCGAGGGGAGAGAGATCCCTCCCCTTCCTCCGCTCACGGAACGGATGGATACGGCTATGGCGCAGCTGCGTATGGCCGTGGAGCTCAAGGGCGAAAAGATCGCCGTACTGGAAGCGCGCAAACAGCTGTGCTGGTTCCTCAAGGGCGTGCCCCGTTCGGGTGAATACAAGAAGGACATCATCGCCATGAACACGTTGGCCGACGCGGAGCGGATCGTTCGTCTGATCCGGCTGAATCTGAGGTGAAGCATGACAAAAGACGAAGAGAGCGCTCTCATCGAGCGCGTGCTGGCCGGGGACGCGAACGCCTTTGAGCCGCTGGTGCTCGAGCACCAGACGAATGTATACCGTCTGGCCCTGCGCCTTATGGGGAATGAGGCCGACGCTGCCGACGCCGCCCAGGACGCCTTCGTTAAGGCATACACTTCTCTGTCTTCTTTTCGGGGAGACAGCCGTTTTTCCGTCTGGCTCTACCGGCTGACCAACAACGTATGCATAGACGCTCTGCGCCGGCGGCGCGACACGGTCCCGCTGGAGACGGTGGACTCGGAGGGAGAGGAAACGGAGCTTCCCCTGCCCGACGAGCGCTGGTCTCCCGAGATCCTCGCCGAGCGCGCGGAGGACATAAGGGCCGTACGCGCGGCCATGGCAGCCCTCCCCCCGGACTGCCGTGAGATCCTTGCGCTGCGTGAGATCGGCGCTCTGAGCTATGAGGAGCTCTCCTCCGCTCTGGGGCTGGAGCTGGGCACCGTTCGCTCCCGGCTCAGCCGCGCAAGGAAGAGGCTCGCGGACGAGCTGATGAAAAGCGGGAACTATACGCCCGCTCCTCACGTCAAACAACAGGAAGGGGGTGCGCGCCGATGACAGATCATACGGTTTTCGAAGAGCGGATCTGTGCCATGCTGGACGGCGAACTGTCCGACGGCGAAGCTGCCGAGCTGCGCGCCCACCTGGACGAATGCCCCGAGTGCCGCGCCTTTCTCGACGCCATGAAAGCGGTATACGGCCTTTCGGCAAAAGAACTTCCCGAAGCGCCTCCGGAGCTGTCGAAGAACGTGATGGAGCGGGTCCTCGCCGAGGCCGGAGCCGCGGCGGATCATCCCCGGGGCCGCGTTATCCGTTTCCCGTTTCGTTCCCTGGCAGCCGCGGCGGCCGCCGCCCTCGTGCTGTGGGCCGGGGCCCGCTCGCTGCCGGCGTTCCGCGCCAAAAGCGCGGCCCCGCAGGCGGCCGCGGCAGGGCTCGCCCAGGAATCCGCCGTTGTCTCCGCCGAAGAGGCGGAGGACGAGGCAGCCGACGAAGCGGCCGTGTCTTCCGAGCCCGAAGCTTACGGAGCTGTGAACGGCGGTATGCTGTTCGACTCCGAAAACCCCCTCTCCGCGCCCGCCGCGGAGGCTGCGCCGGAAGAAGGGCTCCCCGCCTCCCGGGCGGTCCCCACCGTCACGGTCCACGGCACGGCGCTTTTGTGGAACGGTGAGCCGCTCACTCTCAGTGAGCTTGAGGATGAGCTCAGCGGCGCCGGGGACTATCCCGACGGCGTGGAGCTGGCGCTTGAGGAGCCGGACCCCGAAACGGAAAGCGCCGTCCGCGCTCTGCTCGGCGCGCTGAACATACCGGTCCGGGAGCCCTGACAGCCGGTCCGGCGCCGATATCAAAACTGCGAAAACTTTTGAGGAGGAGATAAACATGCCGCTGCGTTTTGTTTTGGATGACATAGCGGAATCCGAGTGCGATACCATCGTATACGCCGCCACCGCCGCCGCTCTCTCGGACGGCGCGGCGCCCGCGCCGGGCGTCACTTCCGAGGAGGAGCGCAGGATCTTTGCCGAAATGGGAGAGTATCCCGCGTGGGTCACCTACGCCAACGACCTGTACTGCACCTATGTGATCCATGTGCCCTGTCCCGAACGGAAGGGCGACGGGGAGGATGAAGCCCGGCTCAAAAAATGCTGGCTCGACTGTCTGCAGCTGGCCGCGGATCACGACTGCCGCAGCGCTGCGTTCCCGCTGATCGGCGCGGGCCGTTACGGCTATTCGGACGCGGACGCGATCCGCATCGCCGTCGAAGCGGTCGGCGAATTCCTGAAGAGGCGTTCCATGGACGTGGAACTTCTCTTTGACGACGCCGGGGCATTTTCCGAAGCGGAGAAGCTTTATCCGGAATTCTCGGAAAACTGAACCGCGCTCAGGACACAACAAGCCCGACCCGGAAACCCGGGTCGGGCTTGTTTTCTCTTCGGAAACCGGATCAGGCCAGGAAACCCTTGAGGATCCGGTCCTCCGCCTCTTCCGGAGTCAGGCCCAGAGTCTCCAGCTTCAGCAGCTGGTCTCCGGCGATCCGTCCGATGGCGGCCTCATGGATCAGCTGGGCATCCAGATCGTTGGCGGTAATGGCCGGAACAGAGCTGATCTTCGCATTGCCCATAATGATCGAGTCGCACTGAACGTGACCGAAGCATTTCGCGTTGCCTTCCACCACGGGGCGGAAGACCTGAACGCTCTCATCCTGGGCAACGCTGCGGGAGATGACCCGTCCTTTCGAGTCTTCGCCGTTGAGAAGGATGGTCATATCGGAATCGGCGTGCTGCTTTCCGTGGGTGAGCAGGCGCTCGGTCACCACGACCTCGGCGCCTTTTCCGCATTCCACACGGGTCTCGCGCCTGGTGGAGTCGATGCCGGCGATCTGGCTGGTCTCCATCTGCAGGAAGGCCCCCTCCTCCAGATACGCGATGGTCGTGGGATTCATGATATTCTCGCCCAGGCCGTCGCCTTCGCCGTAGTGCTTTTCCACGTACTTTACCCGGGCATTCCTGCCGATATGGAAGGCGTGGATACCGTCATGCTCGGAGGCGTCCTCGCCGCAGTTGTGGATCCCGCACCCCGCGATGATCAGAACATCGGCTCCTTCGCCCACATAGAAATCGTTGTACACGGTCTCGCGCAGGCCGGACTCGGTGATGATGACCGGGATGTGGCAGGTATCCTTGCAGCCGGGAGCAAACGTGATATCGATGCCGGGCTTGTCGGTTTTGGAGGTGATCACCACGTTCTCTGTATTCACGCGGTCGGCGCAGCCGGAGTCCTTCCGGATATTGTAGGCGCCCTCGGCTTTGCCGTTTTTCATGCCGGCAATAACCTCCAGCAGGGCGGTGTCCACACTGTTGAGTTCGCTCATCGTTCCTCCTCCTTGCCGATCATGGGGCAGTCGCCGGTCGTACCGGACACGATGGACGGAAGGATCTCCGCCGCGGTCCCCTGCCTGGCAACGACGCCGCGGTCGACCACGATCACATTATCCGCCAGCGATATGATCCGCTCCTGGTGGGAGATGATGATCATCGTGCAGCTGCCTCTGCGATGGATCTCCTCAAAGGTCTCGGTCAGGCGCGTAAAGCTCCACAGATCGATCCCCGCTTCGGGCTCGTCCAGGATCATCAGCGCCGGTTCTCTGGCCAGGATCGTGGCGATCTCGATGCGTTTGACCTCGCCGCCGGACAGAGACGCGTCCACCTCGCGGTTGAGATAGTCGTTGGCGCACAGGCCTACCTGAGTCAGGAAGGAACAGGCATCTTTTTTCGAAAGGAGCTTCTTCGGGCTCGCTATGCCGAGCAGGTCCCTTACTTTGATGCCCTTGAATCTGGGCGGCTGCTGAAATCCATAGCTGATGCCGAGTCTGGCCCGGTCGGTGATGGACATGTGCGTTATATCCGTTCCGTTCCATATCACGGTCCCCGAATCGGGCTCCTTGAGACCCATGATGATTTTGGCCAGGGTTGTCTTCCCGCCCCCGTTGGGTCCCGTGAACACGGTGAGAGAGTTTTCGGGAACGGTCAGGGAAATATGGTTTAGAATGTCCTGTGCTCCCGCTTCATCGTCCACGGAAAAACACAGATCGCGCAGTTCAAGCATGCGTTTCCTCCTCGCTCTTTCTGCCCTTAAGGGGCGCCGCCCCCATGTTCCTTTCGAACAGGCTATTTTATTATATGCGCCGCGAAGAAATAGTCAAGCGGATGAGAGTCTTTTCCCGGCTTCGCCGGCAGAGTCCTCATGCTCAGCTCAGTCGCTCCCCCAGCCGGGAGAGCACGGATGTGAAGTAGTCGGGGAGATCGCTTCCCAGCCTTATCTCCTCGCCCGTACGCGGATGCCGGAATTTCAGCTCTCTGGCGTGAAGGCACTGCCCCTCCAGCCCTTTTTCGGGCTTTCCCGCGCCGTAAACCATATCGCCCAGGAGCGGGTGGCCTATATGCGCCATATGCACGCGGATCTGGTGGGTGCGCCCGGTCTCCAGCACACAGCGTACGTGGGTAAAGCCGCGGTAGCGGGCGATGACCTCCCAGTGCGTGACGGCCGGCCGGGAGTTCCTGTCCGTGACGGCCATGCGCTTTCTGTCTGTCGGATGGCGGCCGATCGGAGCGTCCACTGTTCCGGAGTCGTTCCGGAAGGAGCCGTGGACCACTGCCTCATAAACGCGCGAAAGGCTTCTGTCGGCCAGCTGCGCCGACAGGGACAGATGGGAAAAATCATTTTTCGCGGCGATGATCAGGCCGCTGGTATCCCGGTCCAGCCTGTGCACGATGCCCGGACGGAGCTCCCCGCCCACACCGGAGAGGGAGTCTCCGCAGCGGTACAGCAGCGCGTTGACCAGCGTTCCGTCCGGGTGGCCCGGAGCGGGATGCACCACCAGTCCCCGCGGCTTGTTGACCACGATCACATCGGAGTCCTCGTAGACCACCTCCAGGGGGATATCCTGCGGCTCGGCCGCGGACGGCGCCGCTTCTTCGGGCTCCTCCACCAGGTACACGTCTCCGGCGCGGGTGCGCTCGCTTTTCTTTACAGCTTCCCCGCCGCGGGTCACCCGGCCGGTCTCTATCATCCGGACAGCGGCGCTTCGTGTATACCCGCAACGCGCAAGGAGAGCGTCGATCCGCTCGCCGCTCTCCTTGGCTGTTATCTCTTTAAGGCTCATTTAAATTCCGCCAGGATGGAGTCCAAATCGAGGTCCTCGATGGAGCTCGCGGGCTTTTTCTCGGGAACGGGCTCTTTCGGCTCCGTTTTGGGCGCGGGCCGCTCTACGACGCGGACCTCGGGCTCTTCCGGCTCCGGAGCGGAGACCGGCGCACTTTCCTTCGGCGCGCTCTCGGGGCTTGGTGCGCTCTCCTCCGTTCTCACGGGAGCGGCGGGCTCGCTCTCCTCCGCGGGCCGCACGGCGATGCCGCTGCGGCGCAGAGTCTCGGCCGCCCGGGCCGGAGTGGGACGTCCCTCGTCCTCATCCGCGCTCGCCGCGGCCTGCTTCCTTTCGGCGGGACGCGCGGCGGCGGGCTCGCTCCTGCGCGCGGGGCGGCCCTCCTCATGCGGACGGCGGGGCTTTCCGGAGGACGCGCCGCGGGCCGCTTCGGGGCGGGGCTTTCTCGCCGGGGCGCGGCCGTCACGGCGGACGGGAGCCTTTCTCCTTTTGCGCTTCGGAGCCCCGAAGCCTCCGGAGAGCAGAGCGATGCAGAAGAGGATCCCGAACACCAGGATCAGAGCGTCGGCTATATTGAATATCGGCCAGGAAATGCTGCCGAGCTTCGGTTCAAGCATATCCACCACATACCCGTACACAGCCCGGTCCACTCCGTTGCCCAGAAGTCCCGTCAGCAGCAGCACGCCGGTCCATCGGGCAAAGCCGGTGCGGAGATAGCGCGTGGCCATGCTCGCGACGATGAACACCGTAAAAGCGGCCAGCAGCGCCAGCAGGATCCAGCGCAGCATGGGCTTGTCTCCGAAGAGGCCGAAGGCAATGCCCGTGTTTTTGATATAGGTCAGATTCAGCACACCGGGAATCAGTTCGATGCCGGGGTAGGCATTGAGTTCCACATGGGCGACAGTCCAGAATTTCAGGAACTGATCGGCCAGAAGGAAAAGAAGACCGACGATGGCGTAAATCATTCTCTCTCCACTCCTTGTTGCCCCGTCCCGCGAAGGAAGAGGCATTATTTATCACGCGGCGCCGGCCGGGCCGGCGCCGGAATGATCGGTCACCTGCCGCTGACGGCAGCGGCGCAGCGCTTGCACAGCGTGGGGTGTTCGGCGTTTTCGCCCACGGTGGCGGAATGCGTCCAGCAGCGCTCGCAGCGGGGGAGCGTGCTGGGCTCGACATGCACGATGAGCCCCGGTGTATTCTCCCCGGGAACCCCCTCGCCGGCGCCGGAAACCATGCGAAGCTCGGAAACGATGCACAGCGGTGCCAGCTCCGCGCTGTCCAGAGCCCGGACGCTCTCCGGAGCGTCGTCGGTAAGATAAAGCGTAACGGCGGCGTCCAGCGGCTTGCCGATGAGTTTTTCCGCGCGGGCAAGCTCCAGAGCCTTGTTCACGTCCGCCCGGACCCGGAGCACGGCGGCCCAGCGGTCCTCCTCCTCAGCCGGGAGCACCCATTCATCGGACGCGCAGGGCATGTCGTTGAGACATACGTTGCGTCCGTCCTCGTCGGAGGTGTGCGGCATGGCAAGCCAGATCTCGTCGGCCGTGAAGCTCAGGATCGGAGCGAGCAGACGGGTGATGGCGTCCAGGATCATCCGGATGGCAGTCTGCGCGCTGCGGCGGGACAGGGAGTCCGCGCCGTCGCAGTAGAGCCGGTCCTTGATCACGTCGAGGTAGAAGCTGCTCATTTCCACCACGCAGAAATTGTGCACCGCGTAGGTCACGGTGTGGAATTCGTAGCGCTCATAGGCGTCCAGGCACCTCTCGATAAGCTTTTTGAGCCGCGAGACGGCCCACTTGTCCAAAGGCAGCATGTCCGCGAAGGCCACCGGCGCGGCCGGATCGTACCCGTTCAGGTTCCCGAGGATATAGCGGGCGGTATTCCGGATCTTCAGGTATTTGTCGCTCAGCTGCTTGAAAATGGCATCGGAGCAGCGCATATCCTGGGTATAGTCGGCGCTGGCGGCCCAGAGCCGAAGGAGATCCGCGCCGTATTTGGGAATGATATCATCCGGGGAGATCCCGTTGCCGAGGGACTTGTGCATGACCTTCCCTTCGCCGTCCACAGTCCACCCGTGGCACAGCACGCTCCGGTAAGGCGCGCCGCCCTTGGCGGCCACTCCCGTGAGCAGGCTGGACTGGAACCAGCCGCGGTACTGGTCTCCGCCCTCAAGGTAGAGGTCGGCGGGCCAGCAACCGGGGGCGTCCAGCTCCATGGAGGCGGTGTGGGTGCTTCCCGAGTCAAACCAGCCGTCGAGAGTGTCTGTCTCCTTGGTGAAGGGGCCCTTTCCTCCGCAGTGGGGGCAGGAGAAATCCGCGGGGAGCAGTTCTTCCGCCTCGGCGTCGAACCAGACGTTGGATCCCTTTTCCGCGAAGAGTTCGGAAACCCGGTCGATGGTCTCCGGAGTGCAGACGGGCTTTCCGCAGTCCGGGCAGTAGAACACCGGGATGGGAAGGCCCCAGCGGCGCTGCCGGGAAATACACCAGTCGGCGCGCTCCCGGATCATGGAGAGCATGCGGTCATGGCCCCAGTCGGGCATCCACTTCACGCCGTCGGCCGCGGCGCAGGCATCGTCCTTGAAGGCGTCGACCGAGCAGAACCACTGAGGCGTGGCGCGGAAGATGATGGGCTTGCGGCAGCGCCAGCAGTGGGGATAGCTGTGGACGATCTCTTCGCTGGCGAAGAGCATTCCGCTCCGGCGCATATCCTCAAGTATGACCGGATTGGATTCCTCGGTCTTGAGACCGGCGTATTTGCCGGCGTATTCGGTGTGGCGTCCCTGATCGTCCACGGGCACCACCATCTCCATGCCGTAGCGGCGGCAGGTGGCGTAGTCGTCCGCGCCGAAGCCGGGAGCCGTGTGCACGCAGCCGGTACCGGAATCCATGGTGACATACTCGGCGTTGAGTAGGCGGGAGGTCTTGGGCAGGAAGGGGTGATACGCCAGCATGTTTTCAAAGAAGGCGCCGGGATGGGTCTCCAGGATCTCCCAGGAGTCGAAGCCCCCGACCTTCATGACCTTCTCGACCAGCGCTTCGGCCAGGATATAGACCTCTCCGTTGGGGGCCTTCACCAGAGCGTAGGAGTCGCGGGGGTGGAGCACGATGGCCAGGTTGCCCGGCAGCGTCCAGATGGTGGTGGTCCAGATCAGGAAGAAGAGCTTCCCGTGGTCCACGCCGGGGAGCTTGCCCAGATCGTCGTGCATGGGGAATTTGACATACACCGTGGTGCAGGGATCGTCCTGATACTCGATCTCCGCCTCGGCCAGGGCCGTCTCGTCGTTGGGACACCAGTAAACGGGCTTGAGACCTTTGTAGATATAGCCCTTTTCGTACATGGCGCCGAAAACCTTCACCTCACGGGCTTCGAACTTCGGGTCCATGGTCAGATAAGGCCTGTCCCAGTCGGCCAGCACGCCCATGCGCTTAAAGCCTTCTCTCTGTACGTCCACGTAGTGCTGAGCGTACTTGTGGCAGGCAGACCGGAACTCGCTCACGCTCATCGCCTTACGGTTGAGGCGCTGCTCCTTGATGATCGCGGACTCAATGGGCATGCCGTGATTGTCCCATCCGGGGGTATACGGCACCTTGTAGCCGGTCATGGACTTGTAGCGGTTGATAAAGTCCTTCAGGCATTTGTTGAGCGCGTGACCCATGTGCAGATTTCCGTTGGAAAACGGAGGACCGTCGTGCAGCACGAAAAGGGGCTTCCCTTCGTTGCGCCTGACCATCTCGTGATACAGGTCCATTTCGTACCAGGAGCGGAGCATATCCGGCTCGCGCTTGGGCAGACCGGCTCTCATGGGGAAATCGGTCTTCGGCAGGTTTACAGTGGAGTTGTAATCCATTTATCGTATGTCTCCCATCATTTGAAAGGCGGGGCCGGCGGGCCCCGCCCTGTTCATTTATACCGGGGATCCCCGTTCAGAAGCGGAATCCGGGTTCCTCATCCGCGTCTTCGGCCGTGGGGATCGTATCGTCGGCCGCAGGATCGGCGGGAATGTCGGCGCCGCTGAATACAGCGCGCTCAAAGGCCTTGATGTAGTCCTCGTCGTCCTCGGGCTCCGCCTCGGCGCTCTCTCCGGCGGCAGTCTCTTCGGGTTCCTCTTCGGGGGCCGGTTCCTCTTCGGGCTCAGCCGGAGCCTCAGCGGCGGGAGCCGCGATGGCTTTGGGCTCTTCCGGCGCCGGTGTAACGATCACGTCGCTGATGAAATCGGAATCCTCCAGCTGATCAAGGAAGGCGTTTTCGTGCTCAAGGACCATGCGGAATTTCTTCACGTAATCCGCGGCCGCCTCCTGCGCCTTGCGCAGACGAAGCTCCTCCGCCTCACGCTGACGGACGATCCCTCCGGTGATCGCTTCGGCCTCGGCCTTTGCGGCGGCCACGATCGCCTCGGCCTCGGAGCGGGCGTTCGCCAGCAGCTCATCGGCCTGGGCCCGGCTCTCCTCCTGGATGTTTTTGGCGACCTTTTGGGCGGATACGAGCGCCAGATGCATCGCGTCCTCGGACTCCCGGTATTCCTCGATCTTCTCCACAAGGACCTTCATCTTGCTGCGCAGAGAGGCGGTCTCCTTCTGTGAGGCGGCCAGATCGCCGGCCAATTCGTCGAGAAAATCGTCCACTTCGTTCATGGCGTACCCGCCGAACGTGGATTTTTCAAACGTTTTTTCGCGAATATCCTGTGCAGTGATCATTTCCGATTACCCCTTTTATCTAATCTTTTGCCTTTTGCTCCGAATCAGAAATAGCCTCCCGCGTTCTGAGGTTCCTCGTATGCCTCTCCGGTAAAATCAACGCCCGACGGAGTGATGATGAAGGTATTGCCCGAGACGCGCTTGACCGTTCCGCCCAAAGCGTACGTAACTCCCGAGAGGAAATCCAGGATCCTCCGCGTGGTGTCTTTCTGGGTGTTCTCCAGATTCAGAACGATCGCGTTGCGCTCCCGAATGCGGTCGGCAATATCCGCGGCGACCTCGAATCGGTCCGGCCGGACCAGCAGAAGCCTCGGCTGTCCGCCCTGGGGAGCGTAGGCCTGCTGCGGCTGGGCATAGCCCTGCTGGGGCTGAGCGTATCCCTGGGGAGCGTAGCCTTCGGAATACCCCTGCTGTCCGTAGCCGTCGTAGCTGTTGGGCTGGGCATAGGTCTGGTTCTGCTGCGTCTGAGCGCTGTTCCGGGAAAACACGTAAGGGCGCCGGGTCTGCTGCTGCGGCTCGGCCGCGCGCGGAGGCTCGGCATACGAAGCATAGCTCCGGTTGGCCTGGTTGGGCGTTCCCACGCGTACAGGCTCGGTCAGGTTTTCCTCGAGATAGTCCTCATCATCGTATGGCTTTGTCAGTTTTTTCAGTTCATCTAAGAGTCCCATCCGGGGCGCCTCCTGCTTTATCGTAATTCCGGGCTCCGAACAGGGCCGTACCGAGACGAACGATGGTGGCGCCGCAGCGCACCGCGTCGGCATAGTCCGAGCTCATGCCCATGGAGAGTTCATTCATTAACACATTATTATATTTTTTTCGACGGATGTCAACAAAAAGGTCATGCATACGGCGGAAATAGTTCCTGTTCTCCCCCGGTTTTGTCTCCGCCGGCGGGATCGTCATCAGTCCGGTCACCCGGACATGGGAGAACTCTCCCGCGCGGCCGAGCAGTTCCGGCAGGTCTTCGGGCGCCGCGCCGCTTTTCGACGCCTCGCCGCCGATGTTCACCTCCAGCAGCACATCCTGTACGATGCCCAGAGCCGCGGCCCGGCGGTCGATCTCGGACAGCAGGCTCTCGCTGTCCACCGAGTGGATCAGCGACACGGCGCCGACCAGATATTTGACCTTGTTCCGCTGAAGATGTCCGATAAAATGGACGTCGCAGCCGCTGTAGGCGTTCATCGCGTTCTTCTCCAGGAATTCCTGGACGCGGTTCTCGGCGCATATGTCCACTCCCGCGGCGACGGCCTCGCGGATCGCCTCCGGCCCGTTCATTTTTGTGGCTGCCAGCAATCGGACCTCGGACGCGTCCCGGCCCGCCTCTGCCGCCGCTTCCGCGATCGTCCGCTTCGCCAGAAGCACATTTTCTGTGATCACACTCATATCGGTCCTTCTTTTCCCGTTATTCCCGCTCCAGTTCCCCGAGGATCTCCTCCGCCGTGCGTTCCGGATCCGGCCGGTCCTCGCGGAATATCCAGCGCAGCTCCTTATCCCGCCTCAGCCAGGTGAGCTGGCGCTTGGCGTAGCGGGTGGATGCGTGCTTGATCATCTCCGCCGCCTCCTCCCGGGTGCACTCGCCCCGGAGGGCGGCGGCCGCTTCCTTATATCCGATCGCCTGCATGGCGGTGGCGTCGGGGCTTACCCCCGCCTCCAAGAGAGCGCGGGTCTCGTCAAACAGGCCGCGCCGCACCATGTCGTCCACCCGGAGACGGATCCGGGCGTACAGCGTTTCCCGGTCCCGGAAGGACAGAGCGTATCGGACCGAATCGAATCGGGGCGGGAGCGCCGCGGTCCTGCGGTCGTGCTCGGTGATCGTCTCTCCCGTAAGGATGTATACCTCCATGGCCCGCACCAGTCTCTTCCTGTCCGCGGGGGCCAGGCGGGCGGCCCGCTCGGGGTCCGTCCCGGCCAGCTTCCGCCGGAATCCCTCGCCGCCGAGCTCCTCGTATTCCCGCTCAAGCTCCCGGCGAAGTCCGCTGTCCCCCGGAGCGGCCGCGAAATCCGTGCCCGAGAGCAGCGCCTCGATGTACAGGCCCGTACCTCCCACCACCAGCGGGATCCTTCCCCGGGAGAGGATCTCCTCCGCCGCGCGCGCGGCCTCCTCCGCCCATCGCGCCACCGACCAGTTCTCCGACGGGTCGGCTATCGAGAGCAGGTGGTGCGGCACCCCTTTCATTTCCTCCGGATCGGGCTTGGCGGTGCCGATGTCCATGCCCCGGTAGATCTGCATGGAGTCCGCGGAGATCACCTCTCCCCGCGCGCGCAAGGCCAGCTCCACTCCCAGGGCGGTCTTTCCCGCGGCAGTGGGGCCGGTAATGACGACGACGCGCGGTCGATCCATGTCTGCTCCTCCGAATCCTCAGCGGATCTCCCGATCCGCTCTGCCGGCCGCATGCCGGCTTATGTAATGCGGCCGAAGCGCTTGTCCAGCTCGGCGCGGGTGAAGCGCTGCATCACGGGCCGTCCGTGAGGACAGTGGGTGATCTCTCCGCTCACCACTCTGCGGGCGAGAGCGGTCAGCTCTGCGGCGTCACTCTCCCACCCGGCCTTGATCGCGGCTTTGCAGGCGACCGTAGCGGCCAGCCGTTCCCATACGTCCGCCGCCGACAGCCCCGTGCCCTCACGCAGCTTTTCGACCAGTTCCTCCAGCAGCGGCACAGCCTGAGCCGCGTCGATATCCGCCGGGACCGCGCGCACGGCAAAGCTGTTCTCCCCATAGGGCTCCAGTTCGAATCCGAGACGCCTCAGCACAGGCGCGTTGGCCTCCAGCAGCTCCGCTCCCGCTCCGTCGGTGACCAGTGTTTCCGGGATCAGCAGATCCTGCGCCATAAGCGGTTTTTCGTTCAGGCGCATACGGTCGAAAAGGATACGCTCATGAGCCGCGTGCTTATCGATCAGCAGCAGTTCTTCCCCCTGCTCGATGAGGATGTACACGCCCAGCGCCTCTCCTATGAAGCGAAACGGTTTTTCGGTGAAGCTCTCGTGCAGCACCGTCTGCTCCGGAACGGGATCCTCCGGCGGAGGCGGCGCCGTTTCCGTCCGCCGTCCGGCGTCTGCCGCGGTCCGGTAGGGTACGCTCTCACGCACGGCCGCGCCCGGCCTGTTCCGATCCCTGCCGCCGCCTCCGGAACCGGTGGGAGGCGAGTAGCGTCTGCGAAACTCGGCCGCGTCCATGCTTCGGAAAAAATCCGCGCGCGGGGCGGCCGCGGCGGAAGGAGCCGCGCTTTTCGTTTCTCCGGAAGCGACGGCGTCCGGCTCCGCCGACATCCTCTGTGCCGGCTCGGCGCCGAGCGCGGCGAGCGCGCCGTAGTAAACCCCGTCGAATACGGCCTTTTCCCGGGCGAATTTCACCTCCGCCTTGGTCGGATGGACATTGACGTCCACCAGGCCCTCCGGAAGAGTGACATACAGCACGCAGGCGGGGAATTTGCCCACCATGGCAAGATTCCTGTACGCCTGTTCCAGCGCCGCCTGCATGGTTTTGGAGCGGATGGGGCGGCCGTTGACGAAGAAATACTGACCGCTGCGGTTGCCCCGGCAGTGTCCCGGGTCGGACACGAAGCCGCTCACGCGCACTCCCTCGTTTTCGGTCGATACCTCCTTCAGGCCCGCGGTGAATTCGCGCCCCAGCAGGGCGTAAACCGCCGAAGAGGCCTGCCCGTCTCCGGGCGAGAAGAACTCCTCCTGTCCGTCCCGGAGACAGCGCACCGACACCTCGGGGTGTCCCAGAGCGCAGCGCAGCGCGGCCTGAACGCAGGCGGCGCCCTCGGCCCGGTCGGAGCCGAGGAATTTCTGACGGGCAGGCGTGTTGAAGAACAGATCCCGAACGCGCACGGTGGTACCCTCAGGGCAGCCCGTCTCCTCCATCAGGTCGATATTTCCGGCGGTGACCTCCATGCGCACGCCCATGTCCGCGCCGTGCTGCTTTGTCGTGAGCGTTATGCGGCTCACGCTGGAGATCGCCGCCAGCGCCTCGCCGCGAAATCCCAGCGTCCCGATGGCCTCGAGCCCCCGCTCGTCGACAAGCTTGCTGGTCGCGTGCCGAAGGAAGCAGACGCCCGCGTCCTCGGGCGCCATACCCGATCCGTCGTCCGTCACACGGATAAGCTCCCGCCCGCCGGAACGGATCTCCGTCACGACGGTCCGCGCTCCGGCGTCGAAAGCGTTCTCCATCAGCTCCTTGACCGCGCTGGCAGGCCGCTCGACCACCTCGCCGGCGGCGATCATGTCGGCAACATGGGGCGCCAGTATATGAATATGAGGCATGGCGTACCTCCCTGGTTTTCCGTCGATCCCCGGGATCATCGGTTTGATTAAAGGATTATAACACGAAGTCGTTGCGGATTCCACACATAAATGCTATCATAGCCAAAATACCCTTCCAAAGGAGACCCTCACATGCCCCTTCAGCGTCGGGAGATCGCCCCCGAAAAGACAGCGGAACAGCTTGAACTCTGCGAAAGGATCCGCCTCCGGCTCGGGCCCGGCGAACGTTTCGCCATGGTGGACACCTACGGATGTCAGCAGAACGAGTCCGACAGCGAGATCCTTCGCGGTTTTCTCCGCGCCATGGGTTACACCATGACCGGCGACGAGCAGCTCGCGGACGTCATCGTCGTGAACACCTGCGCCGTGCGCGAGCACGCCCAGATGCGGGTGTTCGGAAATGTCGGCGCGCTCACCCACGTCAAGCGCGAGCACCCCGAGCGCATCGTGGTGCTTTGCGGCTGCATGGCTCAGAGCGAGCAGATACGCGAGCAGGTCCTTCGCTCCTACCGTATGGTGGATCTGTGTTTCGGACCGAACGAGCTCTGGCGTTTTCCCGAGCTTCTCGAGCGCACGATGCAGGTGCACGGGCTGCCGGGCAATCGCGGGCGTGTGTTCGAGGCGGGCGGCGAAGACGCGGTGGCCGAGGGGCTGCCCCGCATGCGTGACGGCAGCGTGAAGGCCTGGCTGACGATCATGAGCGGATGCAACAATTTCTGCTCCTACTGCATCGTCCCTTATGTCCGCGGGCGGGAGCGGTCCCGGCGCAGCGCCGACGTCATCGCCGAGGCCTCCGCCCTGATCGCCGCCGGCTACAGGGACATCACTCTGCTCGGGCAGAACGTGAACTCCTACGGCCGCGGGCTGGACGAGGATACGGACTTTCCCGACCTGCTTCGCCGGATCGACGCGATCCCCGGGGATTTCCGCGTCCGCTTTATGACCAGTCACCCCAAGGACGCGACGGAAAAGCTCTTTCGGGCCATGGCCGAATGCGAAAAATGCGCCCCGCACATCCATCTGCCCGTACAGTCCGGGTCGAACCGGATACTCAAGGCCATGAACCGGCAGTATACCCGGGAGAAATACCTTGCTCTCACCGAGCGGGCGCGGGAGCTTATCCCCGATCTGGTGCTGACCACGGACGTGATCGTGGGGTTCCCCGGTGAGACCGAAGAGGACTTTCTGGATACCCTGCGTCTGACGGAGGAAGTGCGTTTCGATTCCATGTTCACGTTCATCTACTCCCCCAGGCCCGGCACTCCGGCGGCGAAGCTGGAGGATCCGACTCCCAGGCAGGAGATACAGAGCCGGTTCGACCGTCTGGTGGAGAGCGCCAACGCCGTTTCCGCGGCGCTTCACGCCTCTCAGGAGGGCCGCGTCGTCCGGGTTCTTATCGACGGTCCCGGCCGGAGCGGAGATTATACGCTTTCCTCCCGCACCGACGGCGGACGGCTGGTGCATCTGAAGGGCAGCGAATCCCTGATCGGGAGCTGGGCCGACGTGAAGATCACCGGAAGCAATACCTACGCGCTTTTCGGCGAGATCGTCCGGGCCTGAAGGTCCGGTGACGGCGCTACGAATATAACAGGACGCCCCGTTTTTCCTTTTGGAAAAACGGGGCGTCTCTGACTGCCGAAAAAGGCTCGCAGAACTCGGGGCCCGGCGGCGGTTCCGGCGCGGCACCGCGTGCGATTGCACTGGTACCTCTCGATTGAGAGCCCGGCGAAGCGCTTCTCAATCGAAGCGTGTCGGCTTTATCGGCACACTCAGAATTCGTCCGCGCTGATCGGGGTGGTGCCCGCAGTCCCGCCGGCGACGGGATAAAGGGTGACCTTCCATGCGGAGCATCTCACTTCCCTGCCGGCGGCGCTGTAGCCGTATTTTGCGGAGAAGCCCAGGTTGTCGTCGAAGGCGCGGTAGATGGTGCCGCTGCCGAACATCTGCTTCGTGCCGAACCACCTCTCCCCCGTGGCGTAGCGGAGGGTGTATGTGCCGTTTCTCACGTGGACGGTGGTCTTTGAGTCGGCGCGGACATAGAAGGACAGCACCCGCTTGGGGTCGTTGATGCTGATGACCTTGATGAACGCCGGGCTGTGGCCGGTCTCCACGGTCAGCGTGCCGTATCCTCCCCTTGCCGCCGCGTTGAAGAACTGTCCGTTTTTCGGCTCGGCTATGGCCGTTTTCAGCGCATTCCACGCCTTGTCCACCTCGGCAAGATCCTGACCGGCATAGGTTTCCCGGCAGGAGCTCAGGAGCATGTAGGCGTCCTCGTATCTCTGCTCCTTGAGCAGGGCATTCCCCTTCGCCGCATACGCCCTCAGGCAGCTTTTTACCAGGCTTCCCCCGACCTCCGCAGGCGGGCGGGTCCCTATCTGCGTCTCAGCGCGGGTGATGGCATCATCGTAATTCTTCTCGTCGCAGAGCAGTTTGACCTCGTCGGAGACCACTCTGTCCTTAAGCTCCGTGATCGCGCGCTCGGCCTCGGAGAGCGCGTCTGCTTCCGTCACCAGGGCGCGTACGTCCTCGGGAAAGGCGTCGTACTCCCGGCGAAGGGCCGTGACATCCGCCTCGCGGTCCAGGGTCACCTCGCCCAAAGCCTCCACGGACGCGTCGAACTCCGAGGCAGCGGCCTGAGCCTCGAGAGCGCGAAGCTTTTTCTCGGCCTCGGTCAGGGTCCCGCCGAGTCTGACCGCCGCGCGGACTTCCTCATCCGCGGCGTCATAGGCGGTCCGGGCCGCCTCCAGGGCGGTGCGGCTCTCCGTTCCGACTTCGCCCACAGCTTCGATCAGCGCGTCGATCTCTTCCGCCGCGGCCTCCACCTCAAGGCGATGCAGCTCCTCTTCCGCCGCGGCAAGCGCGGGCAGGTCCTCCACCAGCGTACGCTCGTAGGGCGTCAGCGCGCCGCAGCTTTCCCGGGCGGCGAGGATGGCATCGGCGCTCTCGAGAGTGATCTCACCCAGAGCGGCGATGCTTTCGTTTGCCGCGTTGACGCGAAGTCTCGACTCGGCCTGTTCCAGCAGCGCCGCATTTTCCAGCGCCTCCTGTTCTTCCTCGGGCAGCGCCTCGTACGCCTCACGGGCCCGGGCAACGGCGTCGGCGTCGGGAGCGTCGGCGGAGAGGGCGGCTATCAGCCGTTCCGCCTCGGCGGCTTCGCTGCTCCGGCACCCGGCAAGCGCGCCGCACAGCAGGAACAGGCACAGGGCCGGGATCAGGATTTTTCTGCGGACAATATCCATAAAGTTTTTACTCTCTTTCGAATCCGAATATACTTACGGCCCGGAGTCGGGCAGGTCAGAACCGGTCGGCCTCTGTCGGAACGGCGCTGATCGCGCCGTCGGAGGAGGCGCTTATCTCCACCCGGTAGTTTTGGGAGAATATGTCGCCGCCCACGCGGTCGGTAGAAAAGCGAAGCACTGTGTCCACGCTGTAGAAGCGGGTCGCCGCGCCGAAAAGCTCATCTGCGCCGTACCACTTGTCCCCGGTCGCGTAGCGCAGGGTGTAGTTTCCGTCCTTCACATGCACTGCCGCCGTTTCACCGGCGCGTACATAAAACGTAAGAGCGTTCTTCGGGTCGGACAGGGATACTATTTTGACCAGAGCGGGCGAATCTCCGGCGCGGACCGTGACGGTCCCGTATTCCCCCTTTGTCCCCGCCAGGACGGCGCCGCTTTCCGGCTCGCCAATGGCGCGGTTGAGAGAAGCGAGGGCCCGGTCCAGTTCGGTCAGGTCCGCTCCGGCATACCGTTCGCGGCACTCCTGCAGATAGGTGTCCGTCCGCTCGTATTCCCCGTCACGCATCATGACCGCCGCCTTGCGCGCGCACGCCTGCAGGCAGCGCGTCATCACCTCCGCGGGCGCCTCCGAGGGCTCCTGTCCGGCCATGTATTCCTCGGCGAGCTCTATGGCCTCGTCGAAGCGCCTGGCGTCGATCAGTTTTTTGATCCGGGAAGCGGCGTCTTTGTCTTTGAGGATCCGAAGCGTCTTCTCCGCTTTTTCCAGCACGGCAATTTTCGTGACCAGCGCTTTGGCTTCCTCGGGAAGCGCGTCGTACATCGCCCTCGCGGCGAGGATCTTCTCCTCGCTGCGCAGCGTTACGTTCTTTATTGCGGCGATGGCGGCGTCCGTCTCCGCGGCCATCCGCGCGGCGTCGGGGGAGGCCTCCGGTTCACCGGCCGCTTCCGCCCGGATGACCGCGGACATGCCCGCGAGCAGCCCCAGGCATAATGTGATCAGGATCAGACGTTTTACCGCGGCATGAAGCATTCGTGTCTCCTCCATTACGATCTTCCCTGTTCGGGACGATTTACTCATCGGGGATCAGTTCAGGAAATCGCGAAGCTTTTTGCTGCGGCTGGGGTGGCGAAGCTTGCGAAGAGCCTTGGCCTCGATCTGCCGGATACGTTCGCGCGTCACGTTGAACTCCTTGCCTACCTCCTCCAGCGTGCGGGTGCGTCCGTCCTCGATGCCGAACCGCAGGCGCAGCACCTTCTCCTCCCGGGGCGTCAGCGTGGCCAGCACGGCCATCAGCTGTTCCTTCAGCAGGGCGAAGCTCGCGGCCTCGCTGGGTTCCGAGGCGTCCTCGTCGGGGATGAAATCGCCCAGGTGAGAGTCCTCCTCCTCGCCGATGGGAGTTTCCAGGCTCACCGGCTCCTGCGCGATCTTGAGGATGTCCCGGACCTTGTCCACCGGTATGTTCATTTCCTCAGCGATCTCCTCCGCGCTGGGATCGTGGCCCAGCTCCTGCAGCAGCTGGCGCGAGACGCGTATGACCTTGTTGATGGTCTCGACCATATGCACGGGGATGCGGATCGTGCGGGCCTGATCGGCGATGGCGCGGGTGATGGCCTGGCGGATCCACCAGGTGGCATAGGTGGAAAATTTATATCCCTTGGTGTAGTCGAATTTTTCCACAGCCTTGATGAGGCCGAGGTTGCCCTCCTGGATCAGGTCAAGGAACAGCATGCCCCGTCCCACATACCGCTTGGCAATGCTGACCACAAGGCGCAGATTTGCCTCGGCCATGCGGCGCTTGGCGTCTTCGTCGCCCTGGGACATGCGGATCGCCAGCTCGACCTCCTCCTCCTGGGTCAGGAGGTTGACCTTGCCGATCTCCTTCAGGTACATGCGCACGGGATCGTCGGTGGAGAAACTGTCCGCCATGGCGTCGGTGTCGGCGATCTCCTCCTCGGTGACCTCCTCGATCTCCTCGAGTTCGATAGCCATCATATCGTCGTCCACAGGGGGCAGGTCCTCGCCCATGGTCTCGATGTTCAGCTCGTCGAGCGTCTCGTAGAATTTCTGCTCCTGATCGGTGGAGAGCTCCATCGGCTCGAGCACATCGGAGATCTCCTTGAGTGTGAGCTTCCCGGCTTTCTTCCCCTTCTCCATCAGGGCCATCAGCTTTTCTTCGCGGGTCCTGGGATCCTTATCCGCGGCCTCCTTCTTCCCGTGGGGATGCTCCTCCTCGGGGACCTCGGCGATCTCCGCGGGCTCGTCGAGCGCCAGAATGGCCTCCGCGAGGGCGGCGATACCGGCCTGGATATCGGCCTCGGTCTTTTCCGCGGTTTTCTTTTCTTTCTTCTCGCTCATGATCTATCCTCCGTAACTCTTGGTTTTTCTCATTTTTTCCGCCATCTTCGCCAGATCCTCGTCCTCTTCGGCGCCGCGGTCCGTGATGACGGCGATGTAGTCTTCCAGCGCGCGGTCCGCGTTGGCCAGGTCCTCCGGCGCCTCCAGCAGAGAGGTGAAATGGCTCATCTCCTCGGAGGTGAAGCGCCCCGCCAGCACGCCCAAAGAGATCCTCTCCCCGGATCGGATCCGTTCAAGGAGCTCGGAATAGAACCGCCCCAGCAGCTCGGAAGAGAAGGCGGACGCTTCGGGGAGCTCACGGCCCCGCGCGATGCCGGGGTCCAGATACAGCAGCCGGATCAGCCCCTCTTCGGCGCGCGCGGACCGGGGATCGTCGTAGCGGATGCCGCGCCGCGCGGTCGGTATCGGGCGGGTCCCGTCCCGGTTCTCCTTCTTTTTCGCGCCCCTCATTTTTGAGCGGCGCAGCCGTTCCACCTCATCGGAAACGGCTTCCTTCTTCACGCCGGCGATGTCGGCCGCCCGCGCCGCGTACACTTCCCGCTCCACGGCGTTGGGGATCGCGGCCAGCAGCGAAGCCGCCGCGCGAAAAAAGTCCACCTTTCCCTCGGCGGTATCCGGCGGATACTGCTCCGCCAGGACGGCGAGGCGATACTCCATCTGTCCGGCCGAGCCCTCGATCAGATTGGCAAACGCGTCCGCTCCGTTCCTGCGGATGAACTCGTCGGGGTCCTTCGCCCCGGTCACCTGCAGCACCCGGACCTTCATGTCCAGCTTCTCCAGGATGCCTATGGCGCGCTGCGCCGCCTTTTTCCCCGCCGCGTCGCTGTCGTAGCAGAGGATCACTTCCTTGGTATAGCGCGTGAGGAGTCGGGCCTGCTCCGGCGTGAGCGACGTACCCAGAGAGGCCACCGCGCAGTCGAACCCCGCCTGGTGCAGGGAGACCACGTCTATGTTCCCCTCCACCAGGATGATATATCCTCTTTTGGTCTTTTTCGCGAGATTCAGCCCGAACAGGTTTCTGCTCTTGCTGAACACCGGCGTCTCCGGGCTGTTGAGATACTTGGGCTCTCCGTCGTCAAGGATGCGCCCGGAGAAGCCGATAACGCTCCCCCGCACATCGATCACGGGAAACATCAGCCGGTTGCGGAAGGTGTCGTAGCCGCCTCCTTTTTTCCCCGGCTTCATCAGCCCGGCGTCGAGCAGGTCCCGGTCGGTATAGCCCTTTTTCCTCATGGCGTCCGTCAGCGCGTTCCACTCGTTGGGCGCGAAGCCCAGTCCGAAATTCCGCACCATGGCGCCGGAGATGCCGCGCTTGGCGACATATTCCTGAGCCGCCCGCCCGTCGGAAGATACGAGCCGGTCATAAAAGAACCGCGCCGCGTCCCGGTTGAGCTCAAGAAGGCGGCCGCGTCGGGAGGAATCCTCTCCCTCCGCCTCCTCGGGCATGGGCATGTTGGCGCGCCGCGCGAGGAAGGCCACCGCGTCCCGGAAGTCCAGGTTCTCGATCTCCATGATAAAGTTGATGACTCCGCCGCCCTTGCCGCAGCCGAAGCAGTGGTAGATCTGCTTGTCGGGAGACACGGAAAAGGAAGGGGTCTTTTCACTGTGAAACGGACACAGTCCGAACAGGTTTGCCCCGCTTTTTTTCGTCAGGCGTACGTACTGCCCGACCACCTCCACTATATCGCTGCGTTCGGTGAGTTCATCGAGAAACCGTTCCGGTATCGGCAATCCCGTTCCCCCCTTTCGTTCGGAAATGCGTCCTGTATTCCGAATGACCGGGACTGTCCCTCCCGGAGAAGTCCGCGATCATTCTTTTTTCCGTATCGCTTCTTTATTTTACGCTCCAGGCCATCGGGATATAGATCTTTCCGTACTGCTCGATGGCGTAGTCGTCCGTCATGCCCGAGACATAGTCCGTCACGGCGCGGTCCAGCCCGTCGCGTTCGGCGATGGCGCGGTAATCCTCCGGCATGGCCTCCGGATGGGCGTAATAATGGTCCCAGATACCGCGCAGGATGTTGTCCACCTTGGCTTCCTCTCCCTTGGCCACGGGATTGCGGTATACTCTCTCATTCATGAACTCATGAAAAAGGTCCCACACGTCCCGCAGTCCTTCCGAGATATCCACTCTGCCGCCGCGGCTCTCGTCGACTATGTCGCGGATAAAGGTGTCTATGCGCCGCGAGCTGCACGTGCCGAGCTTCTCGTGGATCAGGTCGGGGACCTCCTCTTCGGTGACGATCCCGGCGCGCAGCGCGTCGTCCAGATCGTGATTCAGATAGGCCACGTGATCGCACAGCCTCACCACCATCGACTCCCGGCTCTCCTCCGGGTGGCCGGTGGTATGGGCCAGGATCCCGATACGGGTCTCCCGGCACAGATTGAGACCGCGGCCATCCTTTTCGATGCGGTCCACCACCCTCAGGGACTGCTCGTAATGGCGGAACCCCCCGGAATAAATCCTATTGAGCGCCCGCTCCCCGGCATGTCCGAAGGGTGTGTGCCCCAGGTCGTGACCCAGAGCAATGGCCTCCGCCAGATCTTCATTGAGCATCAGCGCCCGCGCCACCGTGCGCGCCAGCCGGGTGACCTCCAGCGTGTGGGTCAGGCGCGTGCGGTAATGGTCGCCCTCCGGCTGAAGGAACACCTGGGTCTTGTGTTTCAGGCGGCGGAAGGCTTTGCAGTGCGTGATCCGGTCGGCGTCCCGCTGAAAACAGGTGCGCAGCGAACTCTCTTCTTCACGTACCGCCCGGCCCGCGGAATCCCGAGCGCGCACGCCCAGCGGGCCCACCAGCAGTTCCTCAAGTTTTTCCCGTTCCTCGCGCGGATCCGCCATCCCGTTCGCCTCCTTCTCCGCCCGCTGCGGGCAGAGCACCTTTCATTTCACTCGCAAATAACTAATACGCCGCGGCGGCTCCGTTTCCCTTTTTTCCGCAAAAAACTTCATCGCATATTCCGAACAGAGGTTGCCCGAACCCCGGCGCATCGGTTATAATACAGCCAGGACAGTTGCCGGCTGCTGACCGGAGAAAGGACACCGACATGGAACTGAAGATCGATCCCAACATTTCCTATGCGCTGGCATTGGAGGGCGGCGGCGCCAAAGGCGCCTATCAGATCGGCGTATGGCGCGCTCTGCGGCAGGCCGGGATCCGCATTGCCGCGGTCGCGGGCTCTTCGGTAGGCTCGCTCAACGGCGCCATGATCGCCATGGGAAATCTCGAAAAGGCGGAAGAGCTCTGGAAAAACATCAGCTACTCTCAGATCATGGACGTGGACGACGAGTCCATGCACCAGCTGATGAACGGTGAGTTCAGCCTTTCCGGCCTCGGCTCTCTGCTCGCCCAGGTGGGGAAGGTGATCCTCGACGGGGGCTTCGACATCACGCCGCTGCAGAATCTGATCCGCGAGTCCGTCCCCGAGGAGGCCGTTCGGAACTCGGAGACGGAACTGTTCATCGTTACCTACTCCCTCACGGACCGAAAGGAGCTGGAGCTCCGCGCCCGGGACCTGCCCGAGGGGGAGCTGGCCAACATGCTCATGGCCAGCGCTTATTTTCCCGCCTTCCGCAGTGAAAAGCTGGGAGGAAAACGTTACACCGACGGCGGCGTGACGGACGTTCTTCCGCTGCACGTCCTTGTGGAGAACGGATACCGCAACATCATCGCCATCCGTCTGTTCGGTCCCGGGATAGAACGGAACGTACGCATCCCCGACGACACGCGGGTGTTCACCATCGAGCCCGGCTCGGAACTGGGCGGCACTCTGGAGTTTGAGGCCGAGCAGAGCGAGCAGAACATGCGTCTGGGCTATTTTGACGGCATGCGCGCCCTTTACGGACTGCGGGGGAAAAAGTACTGCATAGATATGGACTGTACCGAAGACGAGGCGCGCACCCTGCTGGTTCGCTCGGCGCTCCGCGCCGTCGGGGAGGAGAGCGGCTGGACGCTCCGCTCCGTCCATGAAAAGCTTCTTCCGAATCTGGCCGAACGCTTCGGCGTAAAGGACGGAGACTACCGGGAAATGCTCACGGTCCTCCTTGAGGACGCGGCGGACCGGATCGGCGTGCCCGAGTGGAAGATCTACGCCGAGACGGAGCTTCTCTCCGCTGTGGGCGGGGAAGGCGCTCTCGACCGCGGTCTGCGCGATGTGGCGGATTTCCTGCTTCCTCCCAAAGCGCCGGAGACTGTCCCCGCCGCTCCTCCGAAGCGTGAGTGGACCCCCGAGAGCCCGCTGCGCGTCTGTCTGCTCAACGACTCCTTCCCGCCGGTGGTGGACGGGGTCGCCAACGCCGTCCTCAATTACGCCCGCTGCCTGGCCGGCAAAGAGGAATACTGCGTCGTGGCCACGCCCGATTATCCGGACGCCAAGGACGATTACTCTTTTCCCGTGGTTCGCTATCCGAGCATCGATACCACAAAGCTGGCGGGGTACCGCGCCGGAAACCCCTTTGCCGCCTCGGTGGTGAGCAGGCTGGACGAGATGGATTTCGACATCATCCACACACACTGCCCCGTGGCGTCCACGATTCTCGCGCGCGTCCTGCGCGAGCGCGAGAACGTGCCCGTAGTGTTTACATACCACACCAAATTCGACATCGACATCGAGAATACGATCCACTCGGAAGTGATGCAGGAAGCCGCGGTGAAGCTGCTGGTTAACAACATTTCCGCCTGCGACGAGGTCTGGGTCGTAAGCGAAGGCGCCGGGAACAATCTCCGCTCTCTGGGCTATACGGGAGATTATATCGTCATGCCCAACGGGGTGGATCTCAGCCGCGGGCGCGCTTCCGACGAGGCGGTCGCGGAGCTGAACGCCAAGTGGTCCCTTCCCGGTGATGTCCCCGTCTATCTGTTTCTGGGCCGCATCATGTGGTATAAGGGCCTGCGCATTATTCTCGAGGGCCTGAAACGGATCCGGGAGAGCGGCGGAGATTTCTGCATGGTATTCGTGGGCGACGGCATGGATCGTTCCGAGGTCGAAGCCTTCGCCGGCGAGCTGGGTCTGGCCGACCGGTGCCGTTTCGTCGGCGCGGAAAAGGACCGTGACGTCATCCGCGCCTGGTACACGCGCGCGGATCTCTTCCTGTTCCCCTCCACCTTCGATACCAACGGGCTCGTCGTACGCGAGGCGGCCGCCTGTTCCCTGGCCAGCATGCTCGTCCGGGGCAGCTGCGCCGCCGAGGGCATTGAGGACGGCGTCACCGGCATCCTCATCGACGAGAACGCCGAAAGCCTGGCCGCCGCTCTCACCTCGCCTTCGGCCTCGAAGGAATTCTTCCGGTCCGTCGGCGAGAATGCCTGCCGGGAGATCTACCTGAGCTGGGAGGACGCGG
The DNA here is from genome assembly GCA_902768805.1 of Oscillospiraceae bacterium. GTDB lineage: Bacteria > Bacillota > Clostridia > Oscillospirales > Oscillospiraceae > Apopatocola. The sequence goes on along the minus strand of CACXMX010000001.1, from coordinate 5,545 downwards.
TGGACCGCGCCCGCGACCGCTATCGGACGGTGCTTGAGCGCTGGCACAGCGGCGAGCTGCGCCGCAGGCGCACCGTGCTCGACGGCTTCTTTGATCTGACCGGCGACATCAGCGACGCGATCGAAAAAGCCCGCGACGCCATGAACCGGTATTTCTTCTGATTTCCGGCGGACGCCTCTCATACGACAAGGATCCCGCGGTTTTCCACCGCGGGATCTAACTTTTCTTATACCGTTCCTTTGTTCCGTGCGGTGACGTCAGTCCGCGCTCCCACCCGCGGGGACCTGGGAGTGTCGGGCGTTCACCAGCAGATCGTTGCGGATGTCCCAAAGCTTCTGAGACAGGTCCACATAGTAGTTATGGGGATTCTCAAAGCGCTTGACCTCGTCCCACAGCGTGTTCATCTGCTCGGCGCAGTAGGCGCGGATCTCCTCGAGCGTGGGGAGATCGTACACGAGCTCTCCGCCGCGGAAAACCTGAACCTGCAGCTCCCGTGCCTCGAAATTGTAGAGCATCTTGCGTTTCCATGTGATGTCCGGATCAAAGATCTCGAAATTACCCGAGTCGTCCACGGTCTCGTCGCTCAGGGCCATGTAGTCGGCCAGCGCCTTTCCGGTATCCCGGGCATAAAAGCGGTAAAGCTTTTTGAAGTGCGGGACCGTGATCTTCACCACGTTCTCGCTCACCTTGATCTTCGGGATGATCTCACCGCCGCGCTCCACGGCCACAAGCTTGTATACCCCTCCGAATACCGGTTCGCTGCGCGCCGTGATCAGCCTCTCGCCGACGCCGAAGGAATCGATTTTCGCCCCCTGGAGCAGCAGGTCCTGGATAAGGTATTCGTCCAGCGCGTTGGAGCAGGTGATCGTGGCTTCGGTCCATCCGGCTTCGTCAAGCATCACGCGTGCTTTCTGCGTCAGATAGGACATGTCGCCCGAATCCAGACGAATGCCGCACTTCGTGATGCCCATAGGCTTGAGCACCTCGTTGAAGGCGCGGATCGCGTTGGGGATGCCGGAACGGAGCGTGTCGTAGGTGTCCACCAGCAGTACGGCGTTGGTGGGATACATCCGGCAGTATGTTTGAAAGGCTTCGTACTCCGAGTCGAACATCTGTACCCAGGAGTGGGCCATGGTGCCCAGGGCCTTCACGCCGTAGCACTGGTCCGATATGGTGCAGGCGGTGCCGGAGCAGCCGGCGATATAAGCGGCGCGCGCCCCGAGGATCGCAGCGTCGGCGCCCTGGGCCCGGCGGGAACCGAACTCCATAACGGCGCGGCCCTTGGCCGCGCGGACGATCCGGCTCGCCTTGGTGGCGATCAGCGACTGATGGTTCACGGCCAGCAGCAGATAGGTCTCCACCAGCTGCGCCTGGATGGCGGGCGCCCGCACCGTGATCAGGGGCTCTCTCGGAAACACCGGGGTCCCTTCCGGCACGGCCCAGATATCGCCGGTGAAGCGGAAATCCTTCAGATAGCTGAGAAACTCCTCGCAGAAGATCCCCCGGCCGCGCAGATACGCGATGTCGTCCTCGTCAAAGCGAAGGTTCCGGATATACTCCACCACCTGCTCCAGTCCCGCGGCAATGGCAAAACCGCCGCCGTCCGGCACCTGGCGGAAAAAGAGATCAAAATAGGTGATCCTGTCGCCTATCCCGGCGCGCAGATACCCGTTGCCCATGGTCAGCTCGTAAAAATCGCAGAGCATGGTCATGTTCTGATGAGAGCGCATGTCCATATGCGGGTCCTCCTCCGATATGATCAATAAATGACATCGAGATAAAGCTCAATGCCCGATTATTGCGGATCTTCAGCCGGTCCGGCGCCGTTTTCCGCCTCGTATTCGGCCATCTCCTCCGCCGTGAGCAGATCCGCCTTGATGATGGTCATCAGATCCTCCTTGGTGGGAGCGTCCATCTCCGCCAGCCGGTTGGCCTGCCGGGAGATCACATCCTCAAAGCGGTTGCGAACGTCTCGGCCGTTGCCGAAGTTGTCGTCCCGGTTCTCATACATATCCCGGAACAGCTCCAGCGCAAAGGCGTCGGCGTCTTCGGTGAGCGTGTAGCCGTTCTTTTTGCAGCGGGAGCGGAACATGGCCATGAGCTCCTCTCCGTTATAGTCGGGGAAGAACATATATTTATTGAACCGGGACTGCAGTCCGGGATTGGAGGAGATGAACTTCTCCATCGGCCCGCTGTAGCCCGCCACGATCACCACCAGATCGTCCCGGTGATCCTCCATGGCCTTCAGGATCGTCTCGATGGACTCTCTTCCGAAATCATTCTCACCGCCCGAGGCCAGGGAATACGCCTCGTCGATGAACAGCACGCCGCCCATGGCGGACTGGATGACCTCCTGGGTCTTCAGCGCGGTCTGTCCCACATATCCCGCTACCAGGCCCGAGCGGTCCACCTCCACCAGCTGGCCCTTGGACAGGGCGCCGATGGCCGCGTACAGTCCCGCCATCAGGCGGGCAACGGTGGTTTTGCCGGTGCCCGGGTTGCCCAAAAACACCATGTGCAGGCTCATCGGGGCGTTGGGCAGCTCCGCGGCCTCGCGAAGCTTGCGCACCTTGATAAGGTTCATCAGGCTTTTGACTTCTTTTTTTACGGTCTCAAGCCCCACCAGTTCATCCAGCTCTGCCATCAGCTCGTCCAGGTCCGGCTTCTCGGGCTGCTCGGCGGCAGCCGTTCCGGTCTCGCTCTGCGCCCCGCCGGAGGAAGCCGTTCCCGCCTTGGCGGTGAACGACGGCTCCTGGCTGGTGATATATTCCGCGGGATTGATGGGCGCTTTGGAGCGAGGCACATTGGCGCCGTCGCACAGAGCGGTCAGCCGGTCGGAGCACTCGGTGATGTACTCGGCCTCGGCCATGGTGACCTCGTCGTCCACCGCCGCGAGATAGAGCAGGATATTCGTGAGCATCCGGATAAAGATGCGCGAATTGCTGGTGCCTCTCCGGGCGTCCATCTCCGTCAGATTCCAGAAAAACAGAGGCGGCAGGAACTCGCCGGCGCCGCAGACCTTCTCCGTCAGGTCCCACAGCAGCCACTTGGGCTGAGGCCTTCCTTTTGAATAGAGGGCGTTTGCCGCGTCCACGTGCTGCTGGTTCAGATTGCGGCTGCATTTCCACAGTCCCAGGGCACAGGACGTAACGAAATCGTCCAGCTCCTGCGCCAGTCCGCGCCCGGCCACTCTGTAAAAGGCCTCTGTGTTGGCGACGTAGGTCGCGTGGAGCTCTTCCGGGGTACGCTTCCAGGGTGTCGGCATGATGCGGTTCCTTCTTTCTGAGATGTTCGGCGGCCGTCTCCGGGCTCTGAGCGCGGATACGGCGCCTATCTATTATACATGTTTTTCGCTATTTGTGAACAATCATTTAATTCTTTTCTTTCCTGCGGAATCCTATTGACAAGGGTCGGGGAAAGTGGTAATTTAGCACTCGTAAAGAGAGAGTGCCAACACTCTCCGCTTTTGTCTGCTAACAGCAGGAGGCGCCGCCATGGAGATCAGCGCGAGAAAAAAGAGAATACTCGCCGCCGTGGTTGAGAATTACATCCGCTCCGCGGAACCGGTAGGGTCCAAGACCATCGCCGAGACGGCCGGTCTGGGCTGCAGCAGCGCCACCATCCGCAACGAGCTCTCCGAGCTCACGGCGCTGGGTTATCTTGAGCAGCCCCACACCTCCGCCGGGCGCGTCCCCTCTCCTCAGGGGTACCGTTTCTACGTCAACGAGCTTATGGAGCGCCAGAAGCTCTCCCTGGAGGAGGCCGAGGCCATCAACGCCCGCCTGAACGAGAAAATGGAGCAGCTCGACCGCCTGATGGCGGACGCGGGCAAGCTTGCGGGGCAGCTCACCGGATATCCCGCTCTGGCTCTCTCCGCGCCGCGCGCGGCCACGGTAAAGCGGTTCGATCTTCTGTATGTGGACGCCAACACTTTTATTATCGTGGCGCTGCTGAGCAACAGCACCGTCCAGAACAAGCTGGTGCATCTTCCCTTCTCCGTGGATCAGGGTATGATCCAGAAGCTCTCGGCGCTTTTCAACGCCGGCTTTACCGGTCTGACGGATGAGGAGATCACTCCCGTTCTGATCTCGGCCACCGAACGCGCCGCCCGGGACACGATGGGGCTCACATCGATCATAGCCGCCTTTACCATCGAGGCGCTCTCCCGAAGCCGGGAGGGCGAGGCCTATGTCACCGGCGAGAGCAGCCTTCTGCAGCAGCCGGAGTTCCGTGATCCGGACAAGGCTCACCGCGTGATCAGTTATCTGTCCGATTCGGGACACCTGATGAGCCTTCCTTCCGCCGGATCGGACAGCGGCGTGCGCGTCATCATCGGTCCGGAAAACCTGGCCGAGGAGCTGCGCGACTCCAGCGTGGTCATGGCCAGCTACGACGCCGGAGAGGGCCAGCGCGGCCTGATCGGCGTGGTGGGTCCTCTGCGGATGGACTACGCGGCGGTAGCCGCCAAGCTCCAGTATATCGCCGAAGGACTCAGCCGTCTGCTGGGCAGCGGCGAAGCCCCCGCCGGATTCGGAAAAATGATCCTGAAAGGAGACGTAACGTCCGATGAGTGATCCGAAGGAAAACACTCAGAACACGGAGGAGACCGTTCCCTCCGAAGAGATAAAGGAAGAGGAGGCCGCTCCGGCCCCGGAGGAAGAGATCCCCGAGGCTCCGGCGGAAGAGATCCCCGAGGCTCCGGCGGAAGAGCCCGCCGAGGACGAGGCGGAAAAGCTCCGGAAGGATATGGCTTCGGAGAAGGAGCGGTATCTGAGACTGGCCGCGGAATACGATAATTTCCGCAAACGCTCCGCCCGTGAGCGGGACAGCATATACGCCGACGTCAAAGCGGACACGATCGTCAAGCTCCTGCCGGTCTTCGACAATCTGCAGCGCGCTCTGGAGAATCCCACCGCGGACGAGGCCTACCGCAAGGGTGTGGAAATGACCCTCAACCAGTTCCTCGAGGTGCTCAAGGCCATGGGCGTTACACCCATCGAAGCGGTCGGGCAGACGTTCGATCCCGCGCTGCACAACGCGGTCATGCACACGGAGGACCCCGAATGCGGCGAGCAGGAGATCGTTCGGGAATTTCAGAAAGGCTTCAAAATGGGGGATCGCGTGATCCGCTTCAGCATGGTCCAGGTGGCCAACTGAGGGCCCGTTTGACATATAATTTCGTTAAAACTATTCGCTTATATAAGGAGGATCTTTACAATGAGCAAAATTATCGGTATAGACCTTGGAACAACCAACAGCTGCGTGGCCGTCATGGAAGGCGGCGAGCCTGTTGTCATCCCCAACGCCGAAGGCGCCCGGACGACCCCGTCCGTCGTGGCCTTCTCCAAAACCGGCGAGCGTATGGTCGGCCAGGTGGCCAAGCGTCAGGCCATCACCAATCCCGACCGCACCATTTCTTCCATCAAGCGCGAAATGGGCACCTCTTACCGCGTCACCATTGACGACAAGAGCTATACGCCCCCCGAGATCAGCGCCATGGTGCTGCAGAAGCTGAAGGCCGACGCCGAAGCCTATCTTGGCGATA